>NZ_WINW01000002.1:520039-520214 GCF_009827885.1 Apibacter sp. B3546
ATTTCGTGCATTTTATCAATATATTTTTAATTATATAATAATATTATTAAAATTATAATATATTACAAATATATGATTAAATATTATGGCATAAAATTTGTTTTTAAATAATTATTCATAAGGCAGTGAATTTTCATAGTAGTTAGTTTTAAGTCTCACTTTAAGTAGTGAGACT
>NZ_WINW01000002.1:520220-520395 GCF_009827885.1 Apibacter sp. B3546
TTATTTAAAGTAATCAATAAGATATATTATTTCATAACGTATAAAATTTTACCATATTTATAATATATAAATAAATTAAATATAACTATTATGGCATAGAATTTGTCTATAAACAAATGTTCATAAGGCAGTGAATTTTCATAGTAGTTAGTTTTAAGTCTCACTTTAAGTAGTG
>NZ_WINW01000002.1:520405-520722 GCF_009827885.1 Apibacter sp. B3546
ATTTAACATAATTTAAAAGATTATTATTTCATATAATATTAAATATATTATCGTATTAAATTAAATATAATTTTTATGTCATAAAATTTGTTTTTTATACAATTATTCATAAGGCAGTAAATTTTCATAGTAGTTAGTTTTAAGTTCTACTTTCAATAGTGGAACTTTGTTTATTTATAACTAATTCATTATATATTATTTCAATTAAAAAATTTTTATTAAAATATTATTGTATTTAAATAAATATAAAACCTTAATTATGGCATGAATTTTGTTTTAATATAAATGTTCATAAGGCAGTGAATTTTCATAGTAGT
>NZ_WINW01000002.1:520737-520904 GCF_009827885.1 Apibacter sp. B3546
CTATCATTAGTGGGACTTTATTTATTTAGTACTTTATTTAAAAAATATTATTTCAATTACAAATTTATTATAAACAGATTATTACAATTAAATAAATTAAGCACAAATATTATGGCATGAATTTTGTTTTAATATAAATGTTCATAAGGCAGTGAATTTTCATAGTA
>NZ_WINW01000002.1:520921-521088 GCF_009827885.1 Apibacter sp. B3546
TTATCATTAATGGGACTTTCTTTATTTAGTACTTTAATTAAACTATATTATTTCAATCACAAATTTATTATCAGTAAATTATTACAATTAAATAAACAAAATACATATATTATGGCATGAATTTTGTTTTAATATAAATGTTCATAAGGCAGTGAATTTTCATAGTA
>NZ_WINW01000002.1:521100-698286 GCF_009827885.1 Apibacter sp. B3546
CCCCGTATTACGGGGCTTTTTTATTAACAGAAAAATTATTTTTAACTAAATTCATTATCGAATTAATCAGCTAAAAAAATACATTTGAATGATAAGTTTGATTTGAGATAAGTTTTTTTTTAAATCCCGTTCTTTTTAAATTGATAAGAACTTTATTAATATAAACTTTATTAATATATTAAAAACGGAATATTACTATTTTTCCAATATATGCTTCATATTATTCTTTTAAATAAATATTTGTTGAAATAATTTAAAATGGAAGATTTTATAACATATTAGATCAAAAAACGTTAATTCATATTTATTTTTAAAAAGAAAAATAATTTATTCACTATATATTATCTTAAAAATCATATAAACACATATAATTTATAATAATTTAACTATTTGAAATTTTATGGCATGGAATTTGTCTTACTGTAAATGTTCATAAGGCAGTGAATTTTCATAGTAGTTAGTTTTAACCCCGTTCTATAACGGGGTTTTTTATTATGATTAAATAAAACAATAAAATCAATAGTATATATACTTATACTAGTATTTAATTTAAAAATAACTCTAATAATATTATTGTTATATTTTTTCTATAATATTACCTCCACTTTGTATAAAATTTCTTTTAATATTTTCAAAATTTGATACATCAATAGCTTTTGTAGCATTTTCAATAATAGTGGATGTAAATCCTAATTCCAGAGCATCTTTGGCTGTAAAGTATACACAATAATCAGCCGCTAATCCACAGACAAAAATTTCTTTCACCCCTCTCCCCTTTAAAAAATCTCCTAAACCCGTACATTTTAATTTTCCATTATCATAAAAACCACTATAGCTGTCAATAATAGTATTCATTCCTTTTCTGAAGATCGCTTCTATTTTATTTTGATTCAGTTCCGAAGATATTTCGGCTCCAACAGTGCCTTGAACGCAATGATCCGGCCATAGAACCTGCTCTATACCATTTAAATCTATTTTGTCATACACGTTTTTATTACTATGTTGCGAAGCAAAACTTTTATGTCCTTTTGGATGCCAATCTTGAGTAGCAACGACCAAATCAAATTTTTCCTGAATGGAATTAATAACGGGGATTATTTTATTACCCCCTTGTACGGCTAAGCTTCCTCCTTGAAGAAAATCGTTTTGAATATCAACTACTATTAATGCTTTCATTTTAACCCTATATTGTTTTTGATCTGATAAATATAATCTTTTTATTTTTATCTTATTTTCGATAAAAACAAAAGGTTTTATTAATTAAATGGCTTATTAATAATAGTTTTAATCATAAAAATTGTAACTTTGACAAATACCTTTTTAGAAAACATATTTTAATTATGATAATTAAGCATTTTACAGACAACGATTTATATAAATTTTCAGTAATGCATGCCATTCAAAAATTATATCCATGGGCATATGTTAGATATGACTTTATAAATCGAGGAAAAGATGATTTTCCAAAAGGTTTTGCAGAAAGACTGAAAGAAGAAATAAATAAAATGATTAGTTTGAAATTAACTAATGATGAAAAAAATTTTATTTTAAAAAGATGCTATTTTTTAGATCCGTTTTTTGTAGATTTTTTAGAAGGGTACAGATACAATCCTGATGAAGTTCATATTTCCCAAGAAGGCGGTAAATTAAACTTGTATGTTGAAGGATATTGGTATAGAACTGTCTTATGGGAAGTTCCGCTTATGGCTATGATATCGGAATTGTATTTTGAAATGATCGGCACAAAGCCAAAAGATATTGAAATTAAAGCTAAAGAAAAAGCAATTGGACTTAAAAATTTAAAAGCCGATTATTCTGAGTTTGGTACTCGTAGAAGGTATTCTTTCGACGTTCAAGATAAAGTTGTAGGAGTATTAAAGGAAAATTCCGATAAATATTTTAAAGGGACCAGCAATGTATATCTTGCCATGAAATATAATACAACTCCAATCGGCACTATGCCTCATGAATGGTTTATGTACCATGGAGCTTTATTCGGTTATCGCTCAGCTAACATTAAAGCTCTGGAAGCTTGGGTGGATGTTTTCCAGGGAAGTCTGGGTATTACCTTAACGGATACCTATACAACACAATCATTTTTTAAATCTTTTAATTTAAAATTGGCAAAATTATTTGACGGAGTGCGTTGTGACAGTGGAGATCCATTAGAGTTTACAGAAAAAACTATCGATTTTTATAAGAAAAATAGAATCGATCCTTCTTCAAAAACTATAGTATTTAGTGATTCATTAAATTTAAATGAGGTTAAAAAAATAAAAGAACATGTCAAAGATAGAATCCATGACACTTATGGCATCGGAACATACTTATCTAATGACGTGGGTGTTAAGCCTCTTAATATGGTAATTAAATTAACTCATGTAAAAGAAAAACCTTCTGATGAATATTTAAATGCTGTAAAGTTATCTGATGTTTTAGGTAAAAATACAGGAGATGAGAATGAAATCAATTTCAGCAAATTATCCTTAGGTTTAAATGAAAATATATGATTGTAATTTCTATCTAATTACAATTCATATATTATTCAATTATATTTTTTATAGCGTATAAATATTATCACTAGTTTACATATGAGAAATTGTTTCTCATATGCCTCAATAAAGACTAATGTATCTATTCCTAACTTAGGATTTATCGAATACGCCTGACAAATAAATAAAAAATAATCCTATCACGATCACAGTCATACCAATTATAGATGATATCCACTCTTTTTTGGTTTTTCTTTCTTCATTAAAATAAACTCCCGCAATTACCGAAACAATAATGGATGCTTGACCAACCGGATAGGCTACTGATAATCCTAATTTCATTTGAGAAATCAATATAGCTAAATTACCTATAGCCCACACCACCCCTACAACACTATTTTTCAAAGAATTAAGATTATAGGGATTTACTTTGAAATACAAAAATGCTATAATATTAATACCAATTAGTTGGCCAACAGATTGAGGCAAAAGACTCGACCAACTATCAATATTATAGTATTTTAAAATACCAACATACAATGTAAAACCTAAGGAAGATAATAAATTAACTGAAATTCCTTTACTCCAATTTATTTTTTTAGCATCATCATTTTCGATTACTTCCTTATATGAAGTAAAAATAATTCCTACAATAATTAACGCTAATGCAGTAAAACCAAATATTTTTGAATTAAGAGTAGACCAATCTCCTAAAAATACACCTAAAATAGAAGTTCCAATGATCTGAGTTCCATTGGATATGGGCATTGACTTTGAAACTCCCAAATATTTCAATCCCATAAATTGACCTACCGATCCGATTGTCCAAAATAATCCGGATACGATTCCAATTCCTATAATATGAAGATTTAAAGCAGGATGTTTAATGGCATATATAATGCAAGCAAATATAAAACTCCCTATTGCAATACCAAATGATTGTTCTATAACCTTTCCACCTATAAGGGTAGCAATAACGGGAACAAAACCCCAAGATAAAATAGGAATACAGGCTATTAAAAAGTCTGTAATATTCATATTTTAAAGATATAGTGTAAAATCAATTAGGCATTTTGCCCTAATATTGACAATGCTCCATCTACTGTATAAGTTGAACCCGTAACGTAAGAACTTGCATCGGAAGCTAAAAATAAGGCTACATTAGCAACTTCTTCCGGTGTACCACCTCTTTTCATAGGGATAATATCTTCTTTTTCTTTTAATAATTTCGCTTCATCTGTAAATTGTTTGTTGATAGGAGTAAGTATCATTCCCGGAGCAATATTATTAACCGTTAATTCTCTTGAAGCTAATTCAATAGCCAAAGTTCTGGCCAAATTCCTCATTCCGGCTTTAGCTGTATTATAATCAGCATCTCCCGGTCTGCAAATATATTCATGTATAGAAGTCACATTAATAATTCTTGATCCTTTATATGAATTATTTTTTTTCTTAAGTTTTAAAAATTCTTTGATACAATAGAACGGTCCATATAAATTGGTTTTTATAGTTCTATCCCAATCTTCCAAATTCATATCCTCCACGTATGTATTTTTACCATTTATTCCCGCATTGTTAACTAAAATGTCTATATCGTTAAAATCTTGATTAACCAAATTGAAAAAACTTTGCGTTTCATTATAATCTGAAACATTCACCTGATATGCTTTAACTTTTACGTTCAATCCTGATAATTCTTGCACCAAATTTTCCGCTCTTTCCTTTCCCGAATGGTAAGTTATAATAACATTAGCGCCTTCATGCGCAAATTTTTCCGCAATCGATTTACCAATACCTGAACTTGAACCTGTAACTAATGCTGTTTTATTTTGTAAAATTCCCATGTCTTATTGTTTAAATTATTTTATTTATAAATTGATAACTTTATTTTTATTTATTATATAAATCATTTATCACATTACTATATTAACTAAGTAAAGAATTAAATTTTTAAATTCTTTATTAACCTTTTTGTTCCTTAAATAAGTACTATTTATTTATAGTTTAAATAGCACTTATTTAGATTTCTTTGCCAAAAATTATGTAGTAGTAAGTAATTGTTATAGAGTAGTTAAGTTATAAGATATAAAAACAATATTTTTAAGTCTTAATTTCGAAAAACTCAAAAAAGTAGCTATAAAATATATGTTTTTTAATGTTATATCAAATATTGTACTTAACTGAAAAAAACAGAAATAAATATTAATTATATAAAACAGGAAATTATGTTATAAAGTATTTTTACTTTATTTATATTTCAAAATTTTAAAAATAAAAATAATTTTATATAAATATTTTTTAATAATTTTAAATAATTATTTTAATACTAAAAAACAATATGAAATTTTATTTAGTTATAGGTACTTATACTGATGGAGAAAGCAACGGCATCTATATATATAATTTTGATTCAGAAACCGGAAGTACTTCATTTATTGATAATGTTTCAGTTAATAATCCATCCTATTTGGTTATAAACCATAAAAAAAATCATATATATTCAGTTAGTGAAAATGATGATAAAGAAAGTTCCATAGTAAATTCCTTTTTATTTGATAAAGCTTCCGGAAAAATTTCTTTTCAAAACTCACAGGCAGCCTATGGTGCTGCACCTTGTTATATTACTATTGAATATCAAGATAAATACATAGTTACTGCTAATTATATAGGAGGAAGTATTTCTGTTTTTAAAACTGAAACTGACGGAAGTTTAAGTCCCATGATTCAACAGGTTAATTTTTCGGGGAGCAGCGTACACGATGTACGGCAAAATCAATCGCATCTTCATTGCGTGGTGTTCTCTCCCGATTATAATTATCTTTTTGCTACGGATTTAGGAAGTGATAGAATTTATAAGTTCAATGTAAATTATTCCACAGAAAAGAATTTTCTTACGTTTTTTGATCCGGCTTATATAAATGTTGCACCCGGTTCAGGTCCTCGACACCTCGTATTTCATCAAAATAAAAAATTTGCTTATCTAATTAATGAATTGGGTGGAACAGTAGTTGTTTTTAAATATGAGGATGGAAATTTAGAAGAAATTCAGACGACTGTTTCCGATGAATACAAGGCCGAGGGAAGTGCAGATATTCATATACATCCTAATGGCAAATTTTTATATTCTTCCAACAGATTAAAAAAGGATGGAATATCAATTTTCAGTATCGATCAGAATACAGGTAAATTAACTTCCATTGATTATGAAAGAACTAATATCAATCCCAGAAATTTCGTTATATCCCCTAATGGTAAATTTTTGATAGTAGCTAATCAAGATAGTGATACCATTCAAATATTTTCCATTGATCAAAATACAGGATTTTTACAAGACACCAATCAAAATATAAAAATTGATATGCCGGTCTGTTTAAAATTTATTTCTCCATAAATAATTTTATATTTTATAGCATCAACAATACAATAAAAAATAAACTTTTCATAACCTCTATATATTAATAAATGAGTATTTTTGTATAAAATTTTAACAAACAAATTTTATAATATTATGAGTCTAATAGCACAAATTCATGCAAGACAAATCTTGGATTCCAGAGGAAATCCAACAGTTGAAGTTGATGTAATCACCGAATACGGTACTTTGGGTAGAGCAGCTGTTCCATCTGGAGCATCAACCGGTGAATATGAAGCTGTTGAATTAAGAGATGGAGGAAAAGAATATTTAGGTAAAGGAGTTTTAAAAGCTGTTGAAAATGTAAATGATGTTATTGCACCTGAATTAGTTGGAGTTGATGTCTTTGAACAAGCTTTAATAGATAAAACAATGATTGACCTGGATGGTACACCTAATAAAGGTAAATTAGGTGCTAATGCTATTTTAGGCGTATCTTTAGCTGTTGCTCAAGCTGCTGCTAAAGAATTAGGATTACCATTATATCGATACGTTGGAGGTGTAAACGGTAAAGTTCTACCTGTTCCAATGATGAATATTATCAACGCAGGTGCGCATTCTGATGCTCCTATTGCGTTTCAAGAATTTATGATTATGCCGGTTGCTGCAGATTGTTATTCTACTGCTATTCGCATGGGAACTGAAATTTTCCACTCTCTTAAAAAAGTTTTACATGACAGAGGTTTAAGTACTGCTGTAGGTGATGAAGGTGGTTTTGCTCCTAACTTTAAAAATATTGAAGATGCATTAGATACCATTTTAGATGCTACCAAAAAAGCAGGATACACTCCGGGGCAAGATGTTATGCTAGCTCTAGATTGTGCTTCATCTGAATTCTTTAAAGACAATAAATATGATTATTCTATTTTTGAAGGTCAAGGAGGTAAAGTAAGAACCAGTGAAGAACAGGCTTCTTATTTAGCTGAATTAACTGAAAAATATCCAATTATATCTATTGAAGACGGTATGGATCAAAACGATTGGGAAGGTTGGAAAATACTTACCGAAAAAATCGGTAAAAGAGTTCAATTAGTAGGTGATGATTTATTTGTTACCAATGTTAAAAGACTTGAAGACGGTATTAAACAAGGAGTAGGAAACTCAATCTTAATTAAAGTTAATCAAATCGGAACTCTTACAGAAACTATTGATGCTGTACAAATGGCTCAAAATGCCGGATATACTGCAGTAATGTCTCACCGTTCCGGTGAAACAGAAGATAATACGATTGCAGATCTTGCCGTTGCATTAAACTGTGGTCAAATTAAAACAGGTTCTGCTTCTAGATCAGATCGTATGGCTAAATACAACCAATTACTAAGAATTGAAGAAAACTTAGGAGAAGTTGCTGTTTATCCTCAATTCAAAGCTTTTAAAGTTAAAAGATAATTTATTTTATAAATAAAGATAAACGGAAAGATTAGTTAATTCTTTCCGTTTTTTTATTGCATAAATTCTCGACTAAATTATCTCCATTAAAAATTATTGACTTATATGGGAAGAATAAGAATTTTTTGGGATTTCCTCCCATATTTGATAAGTACACTTATCCATACTTCCAAAAAATTATAAAAATAGACGATATTTATTTTAACTTTTTCTTCTAATTTACTGTTTTTGAATGTTTTTTTTCAATATTTCTTTTATAATTTTTTTTCTACTAATTTTAATTTCATATATTCAAAGAATAAAACAACTAATAAAATAAGAAAGAAAATAAAATATGTCAGACACAGTAAAATTATCCTATGAAGGCAAAGAATATGAATATCCCATTGTTGAGAGTGTTATTGGCGACAGAGGCATAAATATATCCAAATTACGAGATGAAACCGGACTAATTACTTTAGATGTCGGCTTCAAAAATACAGGTTCAACTAAAAGTAAAATTACATATCTTGATGGAGATTTAGGTCAATTATATTATCGAGGATATCCCATTGAACAAATTGCTAAAAAATCAACCTTCACCGAGGTTATGTATTTATTGTTAGAAGGGGAGCTACCTACTCAAGAACAATTAAACAGATTTGAAGCGGACATAAAAAAGAATAGTTTGGTAAGTGAAGAAATGAAACAAATTTTAAAAGCATTTCCTCGCTCTGCTCATCCAATGGGTGTTTTATCTACCCTTACCAGTTCCTTAACTGCTTTCAATCCTCATGCTGTTAATGTTAAATCTGAAAGAGATCTATATAACGCATATACCTTATTATTGGGTAAATTTCCTGTATTATGCGCTTGGACATACCGATTAAAATTGGGTTTACCTTTGAATTATTCTAACAACAGACTGGATTATCCTCACAACTTTTATCAAATGATGTTCAGAATGCCAACTGAGGATCTAGAAATTGATGAAGTAGTTGTTGATGCCATCAACAAATTGCTTATACTTCATGCTGATCATGAGCAAAATTGCTCTGCGTCGACTGTCCGAATGGTAGGTTCAGCTCAGACCGGATTATTTGCCTCAATATCTGCAGGAGTTTCAGCCCTTTGGGGACCTTTGCACGGAGGAGCTAATCAAGCAGTCATCGAAATGCTCGAAATGATTAAAAATGACGGAGGTGATCTTCAAAAATGGATTGATAAAGCAAAATCAAAAGATGATAGTTTCCGTCTTATGGGATTTGGACATCGGGTATACAGAAATTTTGATCCTAGAGCTAAGGTAATAAAAAAGGTGGCTGACGATGTATTCAATAGATTAGGTGTTGAAGATGAAACCCTTGAAATTGCTAAGAAATTAGAAGAGGTAGCTTTAAATGATCCTTATTTTATTGAGAAAAAGCTTTATCCTAATGTCGATTTTTATTCCGGAATTATCTATAGAGCTTTAGGCATTCCAACAGAAATGTTTACAATTATGTTTGCTTTAGGCAGATTGCCCGGATGGATTGCTCAATGGAAAGAAATGAGAATGAATAATGAGCCTATTAACAGACCAAGACAAATCTATATCGGTAGTCCTAAAAGAGATTATATCGATATAGATAAAAGATAAAATATCAATTCATTGTAGAAAAAGTTTTAGTAATTAGCTAAAACTTTTTTTATTTTCATTAAATTTATCTTATTAATTACTTGAATAAGACTAAATTATGAAAGAAAAGTTACTGCATTATATTTGGCAATTTAAAAAATTTAACACTTTAGATCTGTATACTAATGATGGCAAAAAAGTTGAAATAATTCAAGCGGGAACTTATAATACGAATGAAGGCCCGGATTTTATTTTTGCTAAGTTAAAAATAGATGATATTGAATGGAACGGTAGTGTTGAAATTCATGTAAAATCATCGGATTGGTTTAAGCATAAACATGATCTCAATAATTATTACAAAAATATAATTCTTCACGTTGTATACGAAATTGATGATAATAAAGATAAAATCCAAAATTTATCTTTTCCTATTCTCGAATTAAAATCCTATATTCCCAATGAGATTTATAATAATTATGAATTTTTGGATCATCAAACATTCAAATTTATCCCTTGCGAAAATTTAATTGACAACTCATTAATTTGTGATATTTTTTCTTTCTCAGAAAATTTATACTTGGACAAATTAAAAAATAAATGTGAACGTATCTATGAAATTTTGAAAAGAAAAAAGAATGATTGGGAAGCCACCCTAACTACTGTTTTAGGGTATACATTAGGTCTCAAAATAAATGCTTATGCATTTGAATATATATTTTTATATTTAGAGTATGGGATTATCAGAAAAATTTCAAAAAATCTTTTTCAAACCGAATCTTTATTATTTGGAACAACTCATAAACTGGAAAATAGCGTTGATACGTATCCTCAAGATTTATATAAAGAATTTAAATTCTTGCAATCAAAATTTAATCTACCGGAAAAAATTACTGATGTAAAATATTTGAGATTAAGGCCTTCAAATTTTCCTACCATTAGATTATCCCAACTTGCAAACATTATCTCTACTTATCAAAATTTATTTTCTTATATCATAGGTATCAAATCTGTAAATCAGTATTATCGGCTATTAGATGATGTCAAAGCATCCGGCTATTGGAATGATCATTATGTTTTTGATAAAAAAACATCGTCAATTTCTGAAAAAAGATTAACTAACTCACTAAAAGATTTGCTAATATTAAATGCATTTCTTCCCATAAAATATGCTTATTCTTTAAGTATAGGAAAACCTATGGAAGAAGAAATTTTTGAAATACTTTCTGAAGTTAAAGCTGAAAATAACTCGATTATAAAAAGTTATAATCAATTAGGTATTAAAATTAATTCTGCTTTAGACTCTCAAGCATTTTTATATTTATATGAAAATAAGTGTTTAAAAAAAAAATGTTTAAGCTGTAAAATAGGATATAAGATTTTAAAGTAAATAAGTAATTGTTTCTATGATTATTTTAACCAATTAAGTTATATCTTAAATTTTAATTATAATACAATCACTATTACTTAAAATAAAAACATTTAAAAATTATGGTTGATTAAAAGTGCTTATTCTTTGTGTTTATTAACAATTAAGTAGATTAAATATGCGATAGGAATTAGCATTAATAATAAATAAATGGGTCTAAAATTAGTAAAAGGATAATAGGGATACTCACTAACAAACAAGAGCCCGCAAAGAATACCAAAAAGTGCTCCTCCTAAATGAGCATCATGTCCAATATTACCCAATTGAGTCTTCATTCCATATAAAGAATAGGTTAAATAAACAACACCAAAAATCCATCCCGGAATAGAAAATGGTAAAGGAAAAATTCCTATTGAAATTTCTGAATTTATAATAATTGTAGCAAATAAAATCCCTGATACACCACCTGAAGCTCCTATTGCACTATATTGTGGATTATTTTTATGCATCCATAATGCCAATAAATTACCGCTTATAATGGATCCGAAGTAAGTTATAAGAAAAAATAGGTTTCCATAATTTAGTAAAAAGACTGAAAAAAAATAAAAGGTATACATATTGAAAAACAAATGAGCAATATCTCCGTGTAAAAATGCTGAAGTAATCATCCTTTCCCATTGTTTTCCTTTTAAAATAGCATCGATGTTAAACTTATAACGGTTAAAAAAATTCTGATCTTTAAATCCTTTAAAACTAAGTACACTGGTAATTATAATAATACCTATTACAATAATATTTGAATTTTCCATTTTATAAATTAAATCTATTAATATTTACCTCTGACATTAATTCTTTTCCATTTTCCATATAATCAAATAACTCTTCAGCCATAATAGGGGCTAACATAACTCCCCTGCTACCCAAACCATTAAATATAAACATATTTTTATGTTCAGAATGCTCTCCTAATAAGGGTCGACGATCAACAACTGTAGGTCGTATTCCTGCAAATTTTTTAATAATTTTATAATCAATAGTTAAAAACTTATTCAAATTATTAATTAGTTCGCTCTGTCCTTCTTCAGATATTTCATCATTTACTTCACGATAATGATAAGTAGCTCCTATATAATAATAGTCTTTTTCCATAGGCATAATAAAAACCTTAGCTTTTACGATATCAGAAAGGCCTAATCCATCGGCATGAATTACCATGGTTTCGCCTTTGACACCTTCCATAGGAAGATAGCTAAAAAAAGGGTTATACTTTAAAGCATATCCATCACAAAATACGACTTTTTTAGCTTTAATTCCTTTATATTCATAATGATTTATCTCATTTGTTAATTGATTAAAATCAAATATATCGTCAATTATCCTATTTTCATTAAGTAAAAATTTTCTAAATTCCCTTAAAAGTTCTCTAACAAATATCTTTCCAGCCTTATAAACTCTTCCCATTCCAAATTTTGCTATAATATTTGGATTGATCGAATCATAAATTTCAGTATCTAAAAAAGGTTTTAAATTTTCATTCCTTACAGACTTTTTTTTCCAAGTTTTAACTTCGTCCTCATTCGCAAAAATTCTGTATAAATTTGAATTATAAACTAGTTTTACCTGTAATAAATCTTCAAATTCTGTAAATTCTTTACGTAATTTATCAATTTCAATTTCTGCGTTCCAAACGGGCGTAAATCGTTTTAATACCACGGGATTATACATTCCCGATGAAACAAATGAAGCCGAATTGGAAACTATATCTATTATTTTAAATGATTTGTTTTCTTTATATAATTTATGGGCCAAACAGGAACCTGCCAATCCTTGACCTATAATAAGATAATCTAGCATACTTTTTTATATTATCGTAAGTAGTGTAATTTATTTGTAAAGTTAAAAAAAAAGTCCTGAATCAATTTGTGTGATTCAGGACTGTATTTTATTAAAATTCATTTAATTAATAATTCCACATATTGTTTTCTTTCTGTAGAATTTCATTTTTAATTCTATTACTTTCTTCAAGCTGAGATTTTGCATCTCCGGGTATATAATTTGATATCAACCCGTCACCATATTCAGATTGTGATTTATAAATAATGGAACTGAATCGTCTTGCGTTAAGTACATCATCATAGGTAATTGATGATGAACCGTTTTTAGGATTATACACTGTACAACTGGATAAAACCTCTCTGGCTCCAGGATAAAATACCCAAAATAAGTCGATCAACTCTTCATCTCCTTGATAGCCAAGCATAGCAGCTTCTGAAAGCCCCATTACTTGAGGATCCGGTCCCATAGGTGCAATTCCCAACAAACGATATTTCATTTGACCTAATCGTTTATCTATATACCACATTCCTTTAATCTTAATTAATTTCACGCTACGTGTATCCGTTTTAAAATGATCTACTCCTTCAACCAAATCTTGAGCAGTAATTTCTTCCCCGGAAGCTCTTTTATCTTGAAGCCACTCGGATTCTCTTATTGCTTGGATTTTATTTTGAAGATTTTCGGGTGAAATTCTTGATGTAAAGTTATCATCATCATATACTTCAGTTATGTTTCCTGAATCAATACCCTTAAAAAGAGCATCGTATAGGGAGATATAAGTTGCTGAAACATCCTCATAAGAATAGTAATAAGGTTGATTTAATTTTTCATTTAAATCTATAATCTCCCATACTACTTTAGACCATAAAATATCTTTATCTTCAATATACCCATAGGGTAAGACAGTCGGAGCAGTAGAAATTGTATCCGTTCCATTTACAATATCATACCTCTCTTCTCTCATTTCTCTTAATTCAACAGGGGACTTTGCATTTAAGATATTTTGTGCAAATGCTCCTGAACTTATTAAGACTGTTAAGCTAAGTAATAAAGATTTCATGTTAAAAATAGTATTATTAATTTCTTTTTTATTGAACATTTATAAGAATAGGTGAAATACTTTGTTGAGATATTCCGGATGCTGTAGCAGAAATATCAAATATTAATACTTGATCACCTGATTTTAATCCTTTTAAATAATCTGCAGCCGGTCTTAATGAATTTCCGGAATAAGGTCTCGCTGCTGCTCCCGGTCTCTTCAATTTAAATCCGGTAACATTAAAGGTAACAGGGAACTCAAAATCCGGTATAGCTGCTGATACAGTTTGATTAGATACGGAGCTAGGCGGCATACTTACTACATTCGCACCTCGTATGGTACCTTGCGCTTTAGGTACATTCTTAATTCTAAATGCAACAGTTGTAGAAACAGTTTTTCCAGAAGAAGTTTTTCCTGAAATGGTAAAGTTGGTAGTTGTTCCTGAACCTGCTTTATATATCCAACCTTTTCCTGATCTTGAAAGACTACCGTTTGAAGTACTCATACTGATAGTAGATGCATCAACTCCGGTAACCGATCCGCTCATAGGGTTATCTACACCTCTATAAACTACATTCATTTTATCTGCTACTACAGTTCCTCCGGTTGGTAAATCTTTAACAACATCTTGAACAACTTCGTATGTTTCGTCAAACGATTCTGTTTTAATACCATTTGATGTTTGGTATGAGATATTACCTGATAAACGTTGTTTTCCTACTCCGGAAGCAACCATATTAACTATAGCTTTTCCTTCTGATAAAGGAATATTTCGTCCGTTCAGAGTTATAGATCCTTTTAATGAGTTATCATATGCACCGAAACCAATTGTAACATTAAATTTCTCTCCTGCTCTAACGAATTTAGGTGCAGAAACGATTGGAACAAAGGCTTTCAATTCGATTTCATCTTGCAGTTTGTTAGCTAATAAATCTCTAACTCTGTTTCCTTCTTCAGTTCTAATATTTGATTGTAATCTTGTTAAGTTAGTTAGAGCTGAAATCATAGGTTGATCATAAAATTGATTAACAATCCACGGTTTATTTTGTTTATCTGTAAAATCAAATAATTGATCAATCCTTTTCTTTGCATTCTCATTCGCTCCTTGCAAAATAAATTGGGTAAATGTTTTAACCTTTGCAATCATATCTTGCACATCTTTTGTAGCTGTGTTATCATTTGCAAAGAACACTTTATTAACTACATCTGTATTTTGAAGCGAGTTATAATTAGTTTCTTCACCTGCTGAAGGAGGAGTATATTCTGCAGCTGTCGCTAAACGATTTTTTACTTCTTCAATCGCATCTACAGCTGTCTGCGCTTGTTTTTTAACTTCATCTGATTTTTTTGCTATCTCTACATACCCTTCATTTCCATCGGCTTTTTTAGCATCGATTTGTTCATAAAAGGTTTTATTGTTTTCATCCGTTAATTTTGTGGATAATTGTAAAGATTCATTTATACCTTCGAAAGAACGTAAAACCTCTCTGTCTACATTCATTGCCAACATAGCAATAAACACTAAATACATTAGGTTTATCATCTTCTGGCGTGGTGTCTGTTTTCCTGCTGCCATTTTTACTTATTTAATTTTTAAATTTAAAATTATTAAGCTTTCATGGCATTAAGCATACCACCATATACCTTATTTAAGTTGTTTAGATTTGCTGTTAATTCAGCTAATTGTTTTTGGAATGTATGAGAATACTCTCCTGCTTTGGATAAATCATCCACAAATTTTTGGTTCGCTTCTGCATATTTTTTTCCATTATCTAATTGCAATTGGTATAAAGCATTTAAATTTTCTAAATGTGAGGAAGCTATACTTAATTGGTTTTTATATTTTTCTGTTACAGAGCTAGCTTCTACTGTTTTGTTAATTCCTTCAACTGCTTGTCCAAAGTTTTCTATACCCCCTCGTAATCTTTCCAATAATCCTGCATCTAATTTAGCTTGAGAAAGCATTTGATCTAATTTAGTTGACAAAGATATTTCTGCTTCTTGTATGGATGAGTCCTTTATTTGAGATTTTGATTTTTTCTGTGCTGATGAACCGTCTAATAATTCCGGATATGCTTTTTCCCATTCATATTCAGCCGGAGGTGGGTCAAACGCAAATACCACAAATATAAAAGCTTCTACAATTAAACCTATTGCCAATATGGTACTACCGGTTATAGGACCTAATCCCCAGTGATTAATTTTAAATAAAGCACCAATGATAACTACTGCTGCACCTAAAGAGTACACCATATTTAACACTTTATCCTTTGATTTTGTTTGATTTGCCATTTTTCTAAATTTTCTAAATTATTATCTATATATTATTTAATTATCAGTACTAATTATCTTACCGGAGCATGTTTTTTAACAACCGGGAATCTACCCTTAGCCCCTTCCGGTATGGTTTGAACTCGTCTAAAACCAATAAAACTTCTGGCTGAATCTTTATGTTCCCAATCTCTTTCACTCACCATAAGCATGTAACCTATGTCTTTCCATGATCCTCCTTTTATAACTTTTCGAGGGTCTTCAATTCTATTTCCTAAATAAGGATTTAAGGTGGATGATATTATATAAGAACTATTATTATATGCGGAAACAGTCCATTCAGAAACATTACCGGCCATATCATATAATCCAAACCCGTTTTTACGGAAAGATTTAACTGGGGCTGTGTATAAATAACCATTTTCATTTTCCATGTAATCCCCTCTTTTAGGTTTAAAATTGGCTAAATAGCAACCTCTATCATCTATTAGATAAGGTCCTCCCCATGGATAAGGAGCATTTTCTAAACCTCCTCGTGCAGCATATTCCCATTCAACTTCTGAAGGTAATCTATACGGAAATACTTTATCTATTTTTCTTTTTCTGCTTTGGTTATAATCGTTTTTAGATTTTGTACTATAAGCACAAAAAGCTCTTGCTTGATCCCATGTTACCCCTACTACAGGATATTTAGAATAAGCTTTATGCCAAAAATACTGTTCAAATAAAGGCTCATTAAAAGAATAATTAAAATCTCTCAGCCATACAGTCGTATCCGGATAAATAGCTATTTCTTCTCTTCTAAGAAAATCTTTACCTCTACCTTTATTTTTAACTGCCTCCAGTTGATCAATCCATGTGAATTGGTAAATTAATTTTCTAGCATCTATAACTCTTTCATTGTTGAATCTTTCTTCCGGCGGGTAATATAATGATTCTAATACTTCTGCATAAGCAACATCAGGGTATCTGGAAGTATTCCATTCTAAAGGCACCGACCAATCTAACTTTTTAGATTCGTCATATCCTTCTCTCCCCCCCTGTTCTTCCAACATTTGCTGATATGCAGTCTGTTCTTTTTCTGATTTTTTGTTTAAATAAGAATATCTTCCTATTCCTTCTCCTCCTTCTTCACCTCCTCTTTCTGCTAATAGGGAACGAACAATGGAATCTTTAACATAGTTTACAAATACTCTATATTCAGCATTGGTTACTTCAGTATCATCCATATAAAATGCTGATACGGTAACAGTAGTTAAAGGGGCTTTTGTGTTTGTGCCGGTGAAATCCATGTCAGATTGCCCTAAAACAAAAGCTCCACCTGGAATAGGGACCATACCATACGGTTTTTTGTTATTCCATTGCTGACTCTTTTGCGTAACTACAATCTCTCCTTGTGATCCCGGTTTTCCTGCTCTTCCTTTTTTGGATGAATTACAAGAAATTATTGTTGACGTTGCCAATAAGAGTAATAATACTTTTCTCATTATAACCAAAGTTTCTTTTAAAAATTGTAAAACTACTATTTTTTTATTTTATTTAAAAATTTTTTTGTTCTTCTATTAAAATCAGCGTTAATTTTATCTGTGGCCGTTTATAAAAACTTTTTGAAAGTTTTCCAATATCGCTCGGGAACATTTCCTTCTAAAGCTTCTTTGTAATCATTTAATGAACACGGAACTAAGAAAGGAAGATTTTCATTGTCCTCAAAATCGATAGCCAACCACCATCTATCGACATATTTATCTTTTAAAAAGACCAACTCTTTATCTTCATGTAAAACAGTATATTTTATGTATTCATCATTTTCATAATATTCTTGCTGATTTTTACCTTCTATCAGATACCACAAAATTTGAGAAACTAATTTTTCATTCATTTTATTGTATGAATATCCTAAAAAATTATAGATCCCTATTATTTTTACCTGTTTAGATAAACCTATATACCTTGATAAACCACAAATTTCACGATTGGTGAATCCGTTTACCGTACTTCCGGTTGAGAGAGTACCATCATAAGACTCTACAGAGTCCAAATTGATCCCTACAAAATCAGAGCTTCTGAATATAGGCTCTGAATCTTTTATATTTGTTGTTATATTTCCTAAACGTATGCCTTCAAAATCTAAGGTGTTAAATTTTTTTAATGTTGATTGAGGTACGTAGTAACTTTGATATCCTATATTGGTAAAATTGAAAAGTAAATTAAAATCTTCAACTATCATCTTGGAAAGATAATTTTTATCCGTTAGCTTTCCTTCTGTATTTCCAATTTCAATTTTCGTATCAACTGCGGTATAATTTAAAGGCTTTTTTAGTATAGAAAGTGCTTTATAGGCGGTATAATTCAGTCCCATATTTCCACCTAAGATAATGGGTTGTACCTTCATTTCCAATAATTCTTCTAATACTTTTTTGAGAGCAAAATCTGTATCCTCCCATTTATTTCCAGGAATTATATCTCCCAAATCATACAACTTTAAATTCCAATCATTCCATACTAATTGATAGAATTCTTCACGGATCAACCTTAAATTGGAAAACTCTTTTTTATGGCCGGTACCTCTTAAATCGGGACAACCAATTATTACAACACTATTCTCTTCAAGTTTTTTATCCCAGTAAAATTGTATCTTGCTTCCTACTGAATCCGGTTGTGCATATATCAAAGATTCATCTACCGGATGCAAAAAATCTCGCAATGCTTCCACTTATTTCTTTTTTGATTTGGTTTTGGATTTAGGCTTGGTTTTACTACCTGATTCCGAGATTAATTTTTTGACATCTTCAAGAGTTAATTTATCGGCTTCCGTGTCTTTAGGGATTTTATAATTTTCTTTTCCTTGTTTAATATAAGGCCCCCATCTTCCATTTAAAATTTCAATAATTGGATCTTCTGATTCAAATGCTTTAATAAATTTATTTCTGTCTGCTTCCCTTTTCGCTTCTATTAATTCGATAGCTCTTTCTAAAGTAATGGTTGAAATTTCATCTCCTTCTTTAGGTTTTAAGGAAAAAAACTTGCTGTTATGTTTAACATAAGGACCAAATCTTCCCGTATTTACTTCAACTTTTTTATCTTCATAATCTCCTAAATACTTAGGCAATTCAAATAATTTAAGTGCTTCTTCTAATGTGATTGAATTTATGTGTTGCCCTTTCATTAAACCGGCGAATTTAGGCTTTTCTTCATCTTCGGTTTCACCCATTTGAATCATTGGACCGAATCTGCCTATGCGAGCATAAATATTTTTACCGCTTATAGGATCTTGACCTAATAATCTTTCTCCTGTAGCTCTTTCTGCCGTTTCTTTTACTTCTTCTACATGGGGGTGAAAATCATCATAAAAACCTGTCAGCATCTCTTTCCAGTTTTCATTTCCTCCGGCTATATTGTCAAAGTCTTCTTCAACCTTTGCTGTGAAGCCATAATCTAATATGGTTGGAAAATGTTCCGTCAAAAATTCATTTACAACTAATCCTATATCTGTCGGCATTAATTTCCTTCGATCCGCTCCATAATTTTCAATTTCAACACTTTCTTTTATAGTATCATCTTTTAAAAGAATTTTCTTAACCTCCCTTTGTTTGGGATCTAAATCTCTGATTTCCACATATTGTCTTTTTTGAATTGTAGAAATAGTAGGAGCATATGTGGAAGGACGCCCGATACCTAATTCTTCTAATTTCCTTACTAAAGAGGCTTCATTATATCTAGCTGCCGGTCTACTGAATTTTTCTTCTCCAATAATTTGAGATAGTTGTACTTCTTCTCCTTTTTCTACGACAGGTAAGAGTCCTTCATTATTGTCTTCATCTACTGAATCTTCTTCTTTTTGAATTTGGTATACTTTTAAAAATCCATCAAAGACAATAACTTCTCCTTTTGTTACGAACTTCTCTTTTAATTCCGGATTTGATATATCGACAATTGTTCTTTCTAATTTAGCATCGGCCATTTGTGAAGCCAAAGTTCTTCTCCAAATTAAATGATATAGTTTCTTTTGTGAATCATCTGCCCCTGCTTCTTGTACGGATAAATTGGTTGGACGAATAGCTTCGTGAGCTTCTTGAGCCGACTTATTTTTTGTGGTATATTGTCGTGTATTTAAATATTCTTTTCCATATTGTCCAATAATTACATCTTTTGCAGAATTCAAAGCTTCTTCTGATAAATTGACGCTATCGGTTCTCATGTAGGTAATGTACCCCGATTCGTAGAGCTGTTGAGCTAACATCATTGTTCTACTAACTGAAAATCCTAATTTGGCAGCTTCTTGTTGTAAAGTAGATGTAGTGAAAGGGGCTGATGGACTTCTTTTACTTGGACGAGTCTCAACATTGGATATTGTGAATGTTTTCCCTTGGGCTCTTTGTATAAAATCTAATGCCTTAGAATAGTCTTGAAAATCTGTATTTAATTTACTTTTTAATAAATTATGAGATTTATTGTAAAAATCTGCTTCAACTTTATACGTAGGAACCGGAATAAATTTTTCAATTTCCTTTTCTCTTTCACAGATCAAACGTACAGCCACAGATTGTACTCTTCCTGCAGATAATCCGGCTTTTATTTTAGACCAAAGAATAGGTGACATTTCAAATCCTACCAATCGGTCCAACACTCTTCGGGCCTGTTGTGCATTAACCAGATTAATATCTATATTTCTAGGGTTTTGAATGGCTTTTTGTATGGCATTTTTGGTTATTTCATGAAAAACAATTCTTTTAGTATTTTCTGATTTAAGTTGTAATTCATTAAATAAATGCCAAGCAATGGCTTCCCCTTCACGGTCTTCATCGGAAGCCAACCATACAGTATCTGCTTTTTTTGCTAATGATTTTAGTTTTTTAACGACTTCTTTTTTATCTGAGGAGACTTGATATATGGGCTCTAGAGTTTTCATATCTATACCCATATCTTTTTTTGCCAAATCAGTTATATGACCATAACTAGATTCAACTTCAAAGTCATTTCCTAAAAATTTTTTTATTGTTTTGGCCTTTGCGGGCGATTCAACAATTACCAAATTCATGCTAAGATTTTTTTGCGAAATTAGAAATTTTTTATCAATATTATAGTTCAACTTTGATTTTTTATTTTCTAATAAACAAATTTATCCAGATATAAATAATTAATACTCATAGCATTGTATTTTTCTTACAGTACCGTAACGGTAAAATTCATTCCCTTTATTTTATTTCATATTTTCAAGTTTATTTAATGTTTTTTTAGGATAAATTTTATATTACTTGCACTTATTTTTAGTTGGTATTTTTAAAGTAACAATTAGTAGTGATAGATTCTAATATTGAAAAAATATAATTATGTTACATGTTATCTATTTTCTAAAATCAATTAGAATCATTACATCGATAAAATTGCATTTACAATTTAGATTATATAGTATAATTACGATATAAAAAATACCTTTAAGTAATTAACTTAAAGGTATTTTGAGTAATGATATATTTATTAATTAAATTTAACTAAATTATCTTATATCTTTAATCTCCAAAAAGAGTTGTATTCAAAGCTTGTAATGCTTCTTTTTTACTTTTGCTGTCAATTACTACAGATATATTATGCTCACTTCCTCCATAAGATATCATATGCAGAGGAATATTTTTAAGAGCTTCCAAAATTTTAACAGCATAACCTGATTCATTTTTTGCAATATTTCCTACAATGGCAATAATGGTTTGATCTTTTTCATATTCAACATTGGCTATTTCTCTTAATTCCTTTATTATATATTCTAAATTAGAAGGATTGTCAATGGTTAAAGATACAGCAACCTCTGAAGTGGTTATCATATCTATAGAGGTTTTATATTTATCGAAAATTTCAAAAATTGTCTTTAGAAATCCATACGCCAATAGCATTCTACCACTTTTTATGGTTATGGCATAAATACCATCCTTTGCTGCTACGGCACGAATTCCTTCCGGAGTATTAATATTTCCTATTAAAGTACCTTTAGCTTCAGGTTGCATTGTATTTTTTAAAGCTACGGGTATTCCTCTTTTCTGTGCAGGTAGAATACAGGTTGGATGTAAAATCTTTGCTCCGAAATAGGCTAATTCTGCAGCTTCATCAAAACTTAATTCATTTATGGGATGAGTTTTATTAACAAATCTAGGATCGTTATTATGCATCCCGTCGATATCGGTCCATATTTGTATTTCTTCAGCATCAATTACGGCGCCAATTATACAAGCTGTATAATCACTTCCCCCTCTTTGCAAATTGTCTATGTCTCCTTGAGCATTTTTACAAATATATCCTTGAGTAATAAAAAAATCTATATCAGGATACTTTTTAATTTCTTCTTTAATACGTTCTTCTATATAGGGAAAATCCGGTTCACCGTCTTTGTTTATTCTCATAAACTCTAATGCCGGAAGCAATATCGTTTTTTCTCCGATTTCACTCATGTAAAAATGGAACATATGAGTACTCAAAAGTTCACCTTGAGCCAAAATTATTTTTTCTTCCTTGGAAGTAAATATAGGAAAATCCAAGAATGATGCTATATAATTGAAATAATAATCCAAAAGTTCGTTCCCTTTCTTGGCAATGGTTTCATTATTGTATAAGTCTTTTATTTCCTTTCTGTATTTGTCTTCTAAAGATTGTATTAATTCTTTTGCCTTAGATGTATTTTTTTCATACAGAGCTTGAGATATTTCTACTAAGGCATTAGTTGTTCCACTCATGGCAGACAAAACAACAATCTTCGGTTTTTGACCTTTAGTTAATTCAGCTAAATTTTTTATACGTTCTGCACTTCCTACGCTGGTGCCTCCAAATTTTAATACTAACATTTTTATCCTATTATAGACGAGATACAAAAATACATATTTTATGGTTTATCAACTATTTTTATATTAAAAACATTAGTAATTTTTTATCATGAATTTAAAACAAATAATAGGTTTTTAAACTAGATTTCAATTTCAGTCCTAATTAAATTAATTCATTAAAAATCTATCTTATTTTTATAGCTGAAATATCAATTTCTAAATTAAAAAATGATTTTTTTAAATAAAAAAAGAAGCTTAATTGATAAGCTTCTTGCACAAATTTATATAAGTTAAAAACTTAATCTATTCTTTTTTAGATGCATCTCTAATTTTTCGTTTCGCATCTGTGGTTAAATCCTCTACCTTATCTCCTATTTTATCACCCCAATCTTCTGCCTTATTGGATATTTTACTAAAAAAATTAGATACTGAATCTTTAAAATGTTCGTATTTCCCTTTAAAGAATTTTTCCCAATCAACATGTAAATCTTCTTTATCCATATATTCTTTTATTACATTTAAAGATTTCACCGCTTGATCTTCACTGAGACCTACTTCTTTTTGAAGTTTTTCAATAATATTTTCCATACACTATGTTTTTTTATTGTTTTAGTAAAATAAAAAATCAAAAATTAGACCTAATAAATGATTTGCTTATAAATATTTTATATGTAATACATGTAAAATTTCAGGCTGTTAAATTATATTTTAGATTCTGTTTAAATAGAAACTAATCTTTCTTTACCCTGTAATTTTTTTAATGTAAAAATTCACTCTATTTTATTCAATTCCAATATCTTTCAAAGTTATTTTTAAGAAATGAAATATAGAAGGAACTTAAAATTTAAAAGTTACATTCATAAAGAAATCCCTAACTTTGTACTATGAAATTCCTAGTTTTTGATACTGAAACCACAGGTCTTCCTGCCAATGCAAATGCACCTGTTTCCGATTCAGACAATTGGCCTAGAATGGTTCAAATTGCCTGGCAGTTACATGATGAAAATGGTGATTTAATTGAAAACTATGACTATATAATTAAACCCGAAGGATACGACATACCTTTCAATGCTCAAAAAATTCACGGTATAAGTACCGAAAAAGCATTAGCGGAAGGTCATGATCTTAAAACCGTATTGGATCAATTTAATGCGGTACTGGCAGATAATCCGATTTTAGTCGGACAAAATATAGCATTCGACATCCCGATTGTTGGAGCTGAATTTTATCGAAAATCAATTGAAAACCATATTGCGGATCTTCCGTTAATAGATACAGCCCGTGAGGGAACTAATTTTTGTGCTTTGCCCGGAGGTATGGGAGGTGGATTTAAATTTCCTAAACTTTCCGAATTATATGAAAAATTATTTGGGCATGGTTTTGATGAGGCACACAATGCTGCGGCAGACGTTAATGCTACTGCTCAGGCATTTTGGGAGTTGGTTAGACGAAACCAAATAAGTGCAAATAAGCTGAATTTTACAGAAGAAGAATTAAATGCTTTTGTTGAAACTCATTCTGAACCTTTTCAACCTTTTGATATTGTTATTCGTGAACAGGTCAAAGATTTTAATAAGCAACTAAAAGGGAAAACAGAAAGTACAAAAAAATCTGTAGATGAAATAAATTATTCATTTTTTTTCCATTTTCACAATCATTCGGTTTATTCAATACTTACTTCTACCAGTAAACATTCTGATTTAATAAAAAAAACCTTAGAATATAACATGCCCGCTTTAGGTGTAACGGATACGGGCAACTTGATGGGTGCATTTGCTTTTCTCAATGAAATAAAAAAAGCTAATGGATATATTAAAGATCATAATACTAAAATTTTAGAAGGCAATGGTTCTGAACCTTTAAAAAATGAGATTTTACCAATTATAGGTTGTGAACTGTATATATCTGAAACTTATTTACAAAATAAGTTTACAAAAGATAATCCGGATCGTAGATATACTCAGATATTACTTGCTAAAAATCATGAAGGATTTAAAAATCTTTCTAAATTATCAACATTAGGATATAAACTAGGTTTGTATGCAGGCTATCCCAGAATTGGAAAAGAACTTATTGAACAATATAAAGAAAATTTAATTGCAACTACCGGAAGTTTATCTTCAGAAATTCCCAGTCTAATTTTAAATGTGGGAGAAAAGCAGGCAGAAGAGGCCTTTATCTATTGGCATGGATTATTTGGTGATGATTTTTATGTAGAGTTATTAAGACACCATTTAGATGAAGAGGAACACCTCAACAAAGTTTTAATAAAATTTGCCAAAAAATACGGAGTCAAGGTTTTAGCTCAAAACGATACATTTTATATTAGTAAAAAAGAAGCAGAAACCCAGGATATCCTTTTATGTATTAAAGACGGAGAAAAGCAATCTACCCCTAAGGGCAGAGGTTTTGGAAGAAGATACGGTCTTCCTAATGATGAATATAATTTTAAATCTCAAACAGAAATGGCTCAATTGTTTGCAGACATACCGGAAGCAATTGAAAATTTTGAAGACTTTATCAAAAAATTTGAACCTTATCAATTAACCCGAGATGTTTTACTTCCTAAATTTGATATACCTGATGAATTTAAAGACCCTCAAGATGAAGTGGACGGAGGTAAGCGAGGAGAAAATGCCTACTTAGCATATCTTACGTGGGAAGGTGCTAAAAAAAGATATGGTGACCAATTATCCGAAGATACTAAAGATCGTTTACAATTTGAGTTGGAAACCATAGCCAAAACGGGATATCCCGGCTATTTTCTCATTGTACAGGATTTCACCTCTCAAGCGCGTAAAATGGGCGTATCTGTTGGTCCGGGTCGAGGTTCTGCAGCCGGATCAGCCGTTGCATATTGCATAGGGATTACTAATATAGATCCTATTAAATACGATTTACTTTTTGAGCGTTTCTTAAATCCGGATCGGGTATCCTTACCCGATATAGACATCGATTTTGACGATAGAGGACGTGAAAAAATCATTCAATGGGTGGTAGATAAATACGGAGAAAATCAGGTTGCTCAAATAATTACTTATGGTACGTTAGCCGGACGTTCCGCGATAAGGGATGCAGGAAGAGTGCTTGAATTGCCCTTAAGCGATACAGACCGCTTATCAAAAAACCTACCCTCTACCTTAAATTTAACCAAGCTAAAAAATAAAACAGAAAGTGAGTTAATTAAAGATTTTGGTAAAGAGGAGTCTGTTCCTGTACTTCAACTAAAACAAAAATTTAATGAATATGACCTGGAAGGGCGGGTAATACAAAATGCTTATCAATTGGAAGGTAGTTTACGGAACACGGGAGTTCATGCGTGTGGAGTAATTATTACTCCGGAAGATATTACTAATTTAATACCGGTTGCCGTTGCCAAAGATTCCTCTTTGTTGGTATCACAATTTGACAACTCCGTGGTAGAAAGTGCCGGATTGTTAAAAATGGATTTTCTAGGTTTACGTACCTTGACGATTATTGCCGATACCATTGAAATTATTAGAAAAAGGACGGGTGAAGTTTTAAATCCCGATGATTTTCCTTTGGATGATGATAAAACCTATGAGATATTCAAAAATGGAAATACAGTAGGGATCTTCCAATACGAGTCCCCCGGAATGCAAAAGCACCTCAAAGCATTGCAACCCGATAAGTTTGAGGACTTGATTGCCATGAATGCCTTGTATCGTCCCGGACCTTTACAATATATTCCCAACTTTATCAATCGTAAACATGGAAAGGAAGAAATTTCTTACGATTTAGAAGATATGAAAGAGTATCTTGCAGATACTTACGGTATTACTGTTTATCAAGAACAAGTAATGCTTCTTTCTCAAAAATTAGCCGGATTTAGCAAAGGTGATGCGGACGTGCTAAGAAAAGCTATGGGTAAGAAGCAAATTCAAGTCTTAAATAAAATGGAAGCTCGTTTTCTTGAGGGAGCTATCGAAAGAGGTCATCCAGAAGATAAATTAAAAAAAATATGGGAAGACTGGAAAGCTTTTGCACAATATGCTTTTAACAAATCTCACTCCACTTGTTATGCATTTATTGCCTTTCAAACCGCTTATTTAAAAGCTCATTTTCCTGCAGAATTTATGGCCGCATTGCTCAGCAATAACCTTAACAATCTTACCACTTTGAGTTTCTTTATGGAAGAATGTAAAAATATGGGATTGGAAGTGCTCGGACCTGATGTTAATGAAAGTGATTATGAATTCACTGTAAATGAAAAAGGTGCTATCCGTTTTGGAATGGGAGCTATTAAGGGAATCGGTGAAAATGCTGTTGAAGCTGTAGTAAGTGAAAGACAAACTAAGGGAAAATATAAAAATCTGTTTGAATTTTTTGAAAGGACAGATTTAAAAAATATAAATAAAAAAGTTCTGGAAAATTTAGTATTGGCAGGGGCTTTTGATGGATTAGCCAATAATAATCGTGCTCAATTTTTTAAAGAAGAAAATGGTACCAGCACTATTGAAAAGCTGGTAAGATACGGGATTGCCTATCAGGATAATAAGAATTCTGCTCAAAATTCTTTATTTGGAGACTTGGGGGATGAAGGATTTGATGTTATGAAACCGGTAATTCCTGAAACGGAAGAATGGAGTACCATGTATAAATTGGGTAGAGAAAAAGAAGTAGTAGGTATCTATATATCTGCTCATCCAATGGATAATTACAAATACGAAATTGCGTTGATTAAACCTGTTGATATTTCCGAAATTAATGAAAATAAAGAAAATTATATTAATAAGGAAGTGTATATTGCCGGTATGATCTCACGTTTTGAGCACAAGGAAATAAACGATGGCAGAACAAGAATCGCCTATTTTGATTTGGAAGATAAAACAGGTACTATTTCTCTTAAGCTTAAAAAGAATTATCTGGATTTACAAAAATATCTTATTCCTAATTTATTTGTTTTAGTAAAAATCACGGTAGGAATGATTAAAGATAACGGCTTTGTATATATAAACGTGCTGAATATCGAAGAACTTAGCGATGTGATCGGAAAACATGCTAAAAAATTAACCATTAAGATAAACTTGGAAAATTTAGATGAAAATACCATTACTACTTTAAATAAAGTATGTGATGAAAATGCAGGTTCAAAAGATATACACTTTGAAATTATCGATAAAAAGAACAATGTATATTTAGAATCACAATCAATGAACCGAAGAGTAAATATAAATAAACAAATTTTAGATGTATTAAGAAACGATCTGTATTTAGATTTCAGGTTGAATTAATAAAAATTCCGACTCTATTTTAAAGTCGGAATTTTATTTTAGGTTTTATTATTGTAGATAAACTTTCAGATCTTTAAAATATCCTTCAGTACCTACATCAACAAAGAGTCCGATAGCTCCTGTCGCATTTCCTCCTAATTTTAAATCATTTACGATGAGTGAGGGTTGTTTATTATCATTTATATATAATTGAGCTTTTTGCCCTTGAACTTCAATTCTTAATTGTATCCATTCGTTTAGTGCCATATCTGCATAGGACTCGTATTTATTTTGAAATTCATTTCTTAATCGTTGATACTTATAATTCGGATAAGAAAAATATTGTATGGTCCTGTTTCTGTGTTCTTGATTCTCGGATCTTCCGTTTAAAGGGCGAACATATATACTTTCAAACTTAGAGTTTGAATCATTTATATGAAAGGCTATACCAATAAAACCTCGGGCAAAATTCGGAGCATCATCCAAAATTCGACTTAACACTTTTACTTCTATGATCCCATTGGCAAAATTTACATTATTGATTCGTACATAAGTAGGTTCATCAAATTTCTTGATTGATGCATCCTTAATGACTCTTACTACTTTATCGCCATCCATTTTTTCAAATGTCATAAATGTATTTATCGCTTTCAAATGGGGCGTTGTTAAATCTATAACTTTTTGTGCTTTTATTTCAGAAATGTTTATAATCAAAACAAAAAGTAGAAAATATGCATTTTTAATAATATTTATTTTCATCGAATTTCAATTTACTTAATTTATATATGTTTTTATTACATGATAAAATTTAATCTATATACTTAAAAGTCGAATTCCATTTATTATATAAAATACCTTGAGCTACATATAATTGTCCCATATACTCTAATGCTCGTGAAGATTCTAGTTTACCAGCATCATAGATATTCCAACCTAAAGATTTAATTATTGTAGAAATTGTATTTTTAACCTCTTCATTATTTCCGGCAATAAATGCGGTACCGTTTTCTTTCAGTGAGGGCTGATACATAAGATGCGCACCTATGGTATTCATTCCTTTAACAACATGCGATAATGGCAAAAGCTTTTGTACACTTTCTGACAGAGATTCTTCCGGAGATGAAATTAATTTTATTACTCCATTAGTCGGAGCTTCCGATGAAAATGCATTTGTAATATCCCAAAGTATTTTACCTTCAAAATTTTTAATTCCAATATTCTTTATGGTTTCTATAAGCGCAAATCCGGGAATTGAAAGAAGTATAATTTCACTTAATGCTACAGCCTCTTGGTAGGAAACAATGGATAGGGTTTTATTAACTTGTTTTAGTTTTTCTATATTTTCACTTCCTTTTTCGAAATTTCTTGAACCAACTACCACATTATACTTTTCATTAATTAATCCGTTAATTAACGCTTGTGCAACATTTCCTGTTCCTAGTATTGATATTTTCATTTTTATATATATTTAAATAAGTTTATGATTCGAATTTAGCCCGAACAACTTATGTTCACAAGCAGGATCGTAACGAACCGCTAAAGTTAGAATTATTGATTATCAACTAATTATATGTTTAATTTTAACATTTATTTAACTATAAATTATTACTTTATTATTTATAGTTGTATTCTATTGGAGAGTAATATGTATATTTGATAGAAAAATGAAAGCTCATAAACTCGATTTAAAATATCCCATCTGTCCGATAAGAAATATATTAAGCCGATTTAGCGATAAATGGTCTTTATTATTATTAGCTGTTTTATATTCCGGCAAAACGATGCGTTACGGAGAAATAAAAAATGAACTTCCTGATATTTCTCAAAAGATGCTTACCAACACGCTAAAAAATTTGGAAAAATATAATTTAATTAAAAGAAAAGCCTATGCTGAAATCCCGCCTCGAGTTGAATATAGTCTTACGGAAACAGGTATCAGTTTAATGCCCTCCATTCAGATGATGATCACTTGGGCTGAAAATCATTTTGAAGAAGTTTTAAAAAATAATAAAAACCACTAATTCTAAAAGATCAGTATTAGTTTTTACTTTTTAAAAATCGAATATGCAATAAACTTAAACTCATAATTAATATGGCAGATACTCCTCCAATCGAGGTGGCAATTAATCTGTCCATAGCTATTTCATTACCCGATGACCCATTAATTGCAAACATTAATACGGTTGTAATGGTTAAAAAGGTTGACAAAATTGCATATCTGTGGTTGGCAAATACATAGCATACATATAAAGATATCAGAATTTCCAATGCCATGATATATCTTGATGGAAACCACCATATTAAAAAAGTAGCTATGACAATACCCAGAAGTGTTCCCATCAACCTTATACTTGCTTTTTTCAGGGTATCAATAAAATCAGGTTTCAAAATAACTAAGGCAGTCATAACAGCCCAGTAATAATATTTGACATCGAAAACAGTAATGAAGAAAAAGCAAACTAATATGGTTAATGCGGTATAGATGATGGTCATATGGAAGCGTATTTTTTTATCAATATCTTCATATATGTTTTTAAAAATGATCAGAAGCTCCTCAGGGTTACTGATATTTCTTTCAAATGATGATTTTTCAATGAGAAAAATAATACAAATAGATTGAAATAAACCTCCTGCAAGAATTAAAACACCTCTATGCAGAGCGGCATAGATATCTCCCACATAATAGCCTCCTAGAAAAAAAGCAATAGACCATTGTAAAACAATCCACCAAGCATTTTGATCGATAGTTCCCACACAGGTTGCTAAACAGGCTAATAATACACAACAGATTATATACCAAAAATAGAAATGTCCTATTAATGAACCCAATGCAGCACATATACTCATTCCTAGAACGGCTATGATCATGGGCGCGAAAGGATATTTTAATATTTTTTTATTTGCTCCATATCCCGCCGTCACAGCACCTCCTGCAGCTATACTTGCAAAAATGATATTATTGAAGATAAATCCGAAACAATAGATTATTAATATACCCGGTAAGGAATATAGCGCTATAATTAGGTCTTTTTTGTAATCTTTCAACATTTAAAATTAAAATTTTAAATTTTTTTAAATAAGTTGTTTCCGATTGGTATGAACTATTTTATTTAAACTTTCTAAAGTATTTAATTAGTAACTGAACCTAATGTACTCTTCTTTAAATTAATTTTTTTTCTAATTAAATAAGCATGAAAAAAACTCGGTATATCATGCATCCAATGAGGTAATAATATAAGTATAAGCAAAACATCAACATAGGAAATATATCCCACAATTATAGTCAGATATAAAAAGAATCCACCGTAATTAAAACCCAGTATTGATATAAGTGCTAAAAATAAAGTTATTCCCCAAAATTTTGAAGAATACGCATGGGTACTTGCTTCTTTTCTGAATCGCAAGAAACTAATTAGCGCATTTATTCCTTCTAATATTACTAAACCTACAATAAATATCAAATTGGCTTCTATGATCCCGGGTCGAACTATTACTGTTGAAGTTGCAAGAGATAACCAAAATATAATATCTATAAAACTATCCATTCTTCTTAAATTTTCAGTTGCTACCTGATATTTTCTGGCAATAATTCCATCCAATATATCGGAAGTCAACCCCAGGCATAATATTAAAATAAGCATAGGAACACATCGTTCTCCATAGTGACAAGATAAAATAATGCTTAGTGGAGCTAGTAAGAGTCTGAATATCATAAGAATTTTAGGGACAGTACGCATATGTCTAATATTAATCTTATGTAAACTCAAAAATAATGCAAATGCTAACTTTATTGATTTTGGATCTTTTTATTTTTAGATTTTAAATAACCGTTAAAACAAATGGCAGCAATCATGACAGCAGTTGAAATATAAAATACTGGACTCATTTTTTCTGAATCTTTCCAAATTAAAAAGGCTATTAAAATAGCATATACAGGCTCTAGGTTTATGGAAAGCATAAGTGTAAAAGGCGTAATGTGTTTCATCAGCTTCATGGTCATAACTAAAGGAAAACTGGTTAAAAGTCCGCCCAATACTAAAAGCCATAGGATATCCCAAGCTTTTATGGTAGCTATGGCTTCCCAATCATTGAACAAAAACATAAAAACCGTCAAGGTTACAAAAGCTCCTGCCATTTCATAGAAAGTTATTATTTCTGGACTTTCTTTTGAATGCATTATTCCGTTTACTACAGAAAACAAGGCCGACAAGAATGCACATCCGATTCCAAGTAGTATACCTTTCCAATAACTCATTTCTGTATTAAAAATAAAAAGTATACATATTATAATAACTAAACTTAAAATTATTTCAGAAATTTTGATTTTTCGTTTGAAAAAAAAGGGCTCTAAAAAAGCCACAAATAAAGTTCCTGTTGATAGGGTTGAAGTGGCAATAGAAATGTTGGATATTTTAATGGATCCATAAAACAATGACCAATGAGTACCTACAATTACTCCACACCCCAAAAGTTGGAACATCAGCTTTTTGGAAATTTTAAAATTTTTTCCTTTTGAAAAATATAAATAACAAAATAAAATAAAAGCTGCAACCAAGGTCCTACCCCATACCAAAGGTATAGCATTAAGAGAGATAAGCTTACCAATTACACCGGTAAATCCCCAAATAAATACGATAATATGCAATTGAACTATTGCCGGTAATTTCATGAATAATTAATTTGTTAAATAGTGGCTGCAAATTTAATCATCTTTGTTTAAATTCTAAAAAAAAGAGTCATTTAATAAATAATTTGTAATTTTTATATATAAATATTCTAAAAAATTACATTATTCGCATTTCACCATCCATCATTTTACCCATAAATTGATCGTATTAGGGGAAAGAATAATCGGATATTTTATTTAGTTGTTGAAGTTAAATTGGCATTAAAATTTATATTATCCATAAAGCAAGAATAAAAAAAGGATGTGTAGTGTAAGTAAACATCCTTTTTAATAATCAATTACTATGTAACTATATTTCGTAATCGATAGCTACTCTTTGTTCAACCACTGTTTTTATAAACTCCACCACTTTAAGATGTTCCGGATGATTTGCATATAGAGTTAAATCTTCAAAATTTTTAAATCGGGAATCTAAAAGTATATCAAAATTTGACTGTGGAGCAATCTCCATATTGGTATTTACTTGGATATACTGTAACTCCTTAATTCGATCTTTTAAGGCTTCTAAATCATTTTTTATCTTTAAAGCGTTATTTTTTTTATTGCTTTCTTTAAGCTTCCACATTACAATATGATGTATCATTTTTATTGTTTTTAAATTTATTTTGATTTTTATTTTAGTTTTAATTTATTCAATCCAATAGTAATTGCCAAAATTCAACATCTATCAATTGATTAAATTTTTTTCCTGATTCTTTAAAATTTCCTATCAGATTAAATCCTGTTTTCCGATGCAATTTTCTACTGGGCTCATTCGGTAAAGATATTACTCCTATAATGGAATGTATATCTATCTTTTTTGATTCTTCAATCAGGGCTGTAAGCAATTCATTACCTATTCCTTGATGGGTTTGATTATAATCCAGGTAAATACTGTTTTCTAATGTTATATCATAAGCCGAACGTTCTCGCCAAGTATTCAAATACGCATATCCTAGTATGATTCCTTCTTTTTCATATACTATATAAGGATAACCTTTTGCCGATATTTTTTGAATTCTGTTTTCTATCTCCCGAGCACTAACTTTTTTTTCTTCAAAGGTAATGACCGTATTTTCTATATAATAATTATAAATTTCAGCTATTCTTAATGCATCGGATAGTTGAACATTTCTTATCATAATTTATTATTATTTTCTTTGTTCAAATTAATAATAATTTTTTAAAAATTTACATTTATTTACACCATCCTTCCCGATCAAGACTACGATATTGTATAGCTTCTCCAATATGGTGAGCTTGGATAACTTCAGATTTATCTAAATCTGCTATCGTTCTACCCACTCTTAAGATTCGATCATAGGCTCGGGCAGATAAACCCAATTTTTCAATGGCAGATTTTAGTAAATTTTTGGAGACGTCGTCCAACAAACAAAATTCATCTAATTGTTTAGGACCTATTTGAGCATTATAATGGATTCCTTCCGCTGTTTTATATCTTTGAGTTTGAATTTTCCTTGCTTCTACCACTCTTGCCCTTATTTCTGAACTTGACTCTCCTTTCCTTTTATCCGACAAATCATCAAAAGGAACGGGTGAAACTTCAACATGAATATCGATTCGATCGAGTAACGGCCCGGATATTTTATTCATATATCTTTGCATTTCCTGTAAAGTGCTCGTATTTTTAGGGTCATTTGGAAAATATCCGGAAGGAGAAGGATTCATGGAAGCAATCAACATAAAACTGGCCGGATAGGTGATCGTAAATTTTGCTCTTGAAATAGTAACAATCCTGTCTTCTAAAGGTTGTCTCATGACTTCCAATACTTGGCGATTAAATTCAGGCAGTTCATCCAGAAAAAGTACGCCGTTATGAGAAAGAGAAATTTCTCCGGGTTGCGGATAGCTTCCTCCTCCAACTAATGCTACTCCCGATATGGTATGATGAGGATTACGATAAGGTCTTACTGTCATTAAAGAAGATTCTGATCCTAATTTTCCGGCAACGGAATGTATTTTGGTTGTCTCTAGTGCTTCCGATAAGGTCAATGGAGGTAAGATGGAAGGAATTCTTTTTGCCAACATGGTTTTTCCACTTCCCGGCGGACCGATTAACAGTACATTGTGTCCTCCGGCAGCAGCAATTTCCAAAGCTCTTTTTACATTTTCCTGACCTTTGACTTCTGAAAAATCAAATTGAAATTTACTATTATTCTCAAAAAACTCTTCTCTTGTATTTATTATGGTTGGATTTAATTGAATGTTTTTATCAAAAAAATCAATGACTTCTTTAATATTATCAACTCCATAAACTTCGAGATCATTAACTATAGCGGCTTCTTTAGCGTTTTGTTTAGGAAGAAAAAAGCCTTTAAAACCATCTTCTCTTGCTTGTATTGCAATAGGTAAAACACCTTTTATGGGTTGTAAAGAACCATCTAAAGATAATTCGCCCATAATTAAATATTGATCGAGATGATCTCCTTTTATTTGCTCGGATGCCGCCAATATTCCCATAGCAATTGTTAAATCATAAGCTGATCCTTCTTTCCTTAGATCTGCAGGTGCCATGTTTACTGTGATTTTTTTACCCGGCATTTTATATCCACAGTTTTTTAAGGCTGCCGAAATTCGATGTGCGCTTTCTTTTATTGCCATATCCGGCATACCTACTAACTGATACCCTACTCCTTTATCTACATTTACTTCAACAGTTATTAATTGAGCATTGACTCCATAGACAGAACTTCCATATGTTTTAATTAGCATAAAAAATAGTTTTATCCGTATAAAGATAAAACTATTTTAGTTTATTTTAGATAATGTATAATGATGAATATCTGTTTTATACTTAAAATACTACTTTCATTATTTTTTAATACGTTTAAAGACGATAAAAAATAGAAGGTATTATTTAGATGCGGCATCGACTAATTGCATATACCAATTTCTAAGATTTTTTTGTTGTTCGTTATCTAATTTTTTTAAGACCCTTTTGTAATTTTCATCTATATCATTGGCTTTAAGTTGCAATTCTAAAATTTTACTATCATTACCTGCTTGGGTAGCTTCTGCTATTTGCTCAAAATATAATTTAGTTTCCTGAACAAAGTTGTCCACCTCTTTATTTTCAAATTTCGGTACTTTTTTAATTGGAGATAAACTTATCGTATCTAATGACGTAGATTGTACCACCGGAGTACTATCTTTAGATTGGGTCGTATTTGGGTCCTTCTCTGATTTTTTAGAATTGTTACATGAACTTATGCTTAAAGCAATACCTAAAAAAAATACGATATAAGATATTTTCATTTTCTTATTTTTAAATACTAATCAAAAGTACAATTAAATTATTCATTTTAATAGTGTTTTTAAGTTTCTATTAATAAAACCTTAAATTATGAATAATACTATGCTTTTATTTACTAACACAAAACCATATATTTAGCAATAATATCTTACATTTGCACCTGAATTTTAATATCATATATGCAATCAATTAGAAATATAGCAATTATTGCTCATGTCGATCATGGAAAAACAACATTAGTAGATAAAATTATTCAGTCTTGTAATGTTGTTGAAAAAAATGACGGGGATTTGATTCTGGATAATAATGATCTGGAACGTGAACGAGGAATAACCATTTTATCCAAGAATGTATCGGTTAACTATAAAGGTGTCAAAATTAATATCATTGACACTCCCGGACACGCGGATTTTGGAGGAGAGGTTGAACGTGTTCTTAAAATGGCTGACGGTGTATTATTGCTTGTGGATGCGTTTGAGGGACCAATGCCTCAAACTCGCTTTGTTCTTAGTAAAGCGATTGAATTGGGATTGAAGCCCATCGTAGTAATCAATAAAGTTGATAAAGAAAACTGCCAACCGGAACATGTACATGATCAGGTATTTGAATTGATGTTTAATTTAGACGCTACTGAAGAACAATTGGATTTTGAAACGGTATACGGTTCTTCTAAACAAGGTTGGATGTCCGGAGATTATAAACAACCTACTGATAACATTACATATTTATTAGATAAAATTATTGAATTAATACCGGAAGCACCTTATGTAGAAGGAACGCCTCAAATGCAAATTACCTCTCTTGATTTCTCAAGTTTTGTGGGAAAAATTGCCATAGGTCGTGTGTATCGTGGAGATTTAATTTCCGGAAAAGATTATACTCTTTGCCAGGAAGACGGTAAAAATAAAAAAATACGCATAAAAGAATTACAAGTCTTTGAAGGTTTAGGAAGAAAACCTGTTGAATCTGTTAGAAGCGGTGATTTATGTGCTGTAATCGGTATCGATGATTTTGAAATTGGAGATACCATTGCTGACTTGAACGAACCGGAAGCTTTGCCTCGTATTGCGGTTGATGAGCCTACGATGAGTATGTTGTTTACTATCAATACTTCACCGTTTTTCGGTAAAGAAGGAAAATACGTTACTTCAAGACACCTTAGAGATCGATTAATGAAGGAAACTGAAATCAACTTAGCCCTTCGTGTGGAAGAAACTGATTCCGAAGATAAGTTCAATGTTTTTGGTAGAGGTATTCTTCACTTATCTGTCCTTATCGAAACTATGAGACGTGAAGGATATGAATTGCAAGTAGGTAGACCAAAGGTAACTATTAAAGAGATTGACGGTGTTAAGCATGAGCCCTATGAACATTTAGTAATAGATGTTCCCGATGCTGTATCCGGCAAAGCTATAGAATTGGTTACTCAAAGAAAAGGAGAATTAAAAGTGATGGAACCCAAAGGTGATTTACAACATTTGGAATTTGATATTTCTTCTCGAGGTCTTATCGGATTACGTAACCTTCTTCTAACAGCAACTTCCGGAGAAGCCATTATTAATCATCGTTTTAAAGATTTTGAACCTGTAAAAGACATTATTCCGCAAAGACAAAACGGATCTATGATTTCATCTGAAACGGGACAGGCTTTGGCTTATGCAATCGACCGACTTCAGGATAGAGGTAAATTTTTTGTTGAACCGGGAGATCAAATATATAAAGGTCAAGTAGTCGGAGAACATAGTCGTGATAATGATTTGGAAGTTAATCTTATAAAAGGTAAAAAGTTAACTAACGTGAGAGCTTCCGGATCTGACCAAGCAGCTAAAATTTTCCCTAAAGTTGAATTTTCATTAGAAGAAGCTATGGAATATATTAAAGATGACGAATATCTTGAAATAACTCCTAAGAGCTTACGTATGCGTAAAATTTAATTTATACTTTTTAAATAGCATTTTATATAAATAAAAATATCCTGAATATTTCAGGATATTTTTATTTTCATCATTTAATTGGATTAATCCAATAATGCATTCATTTTTTCTGCTAGCTTTTCTTTTGGCTGAACCCCTACTACTTTGTCAACAACTTGTCCGTTTTTAAAGAATAAAAGCGTAGGAATATTTCTGATTCCATATTCTACCGAAACTTCCTGATTGGCATCAATATCAATTTTAGCAACTTTTACTTTTCCTTTAAATTCTTCAGACAATTCATCAACTATAGGTTTTAAACTTCTGCATGGTCCACACCATTCAGCCCAAAAATCAACCAAAACCGGTTCTTTGGAACTTAATACCTCATCTTTGAATGTTTGATCACTAATTTCTAAACTCATATTTGTATTATTTATATCTATATCTTCACTAATTTTTAAAGCAAAATTAATTTAAAAATTTCATTTTGCACTAGTAAAGAAATTGCATTTTTAATGATTTATGTGAATAAAAAATTAATATATATTAATTCTTGAAAATAAAATGAGCGCAAATTATTTTTTTACCTCAAACTTTAGCCTTAACATTATAGTAACAAGTTTAAACGTTTTATTAACAATTTTTACTTAAATCTATTAAATAATTTTGTATTTAAGAAAAATGATGTATATTTGCATCAATAATTAGTTGTTCTTTAATAAAGTTTTTTAGTGTTAATGAACCCTTTCATAGTTTCTATTGAAAGGGTTTTACATATAATAATGTTACATTAATGTTAAAAATTTTTTTTCTTATACCAATCCCCTGCTATATTTTAACAAGTTATTAATCTTAATATTTCATTTATAACATATATAAATATTATCTTTTTTATATTTATACAATTATTTTAGCTTAATGAATAAAATCCAAAATAAAAAAGTAATATATAAAGATTTACTTCATGCTGATTATCTTAAAACTTGGAAGTTGCAAGAAAAATTACTCCAATATATTGTTTCAATCAAATTAAAAAACAAAAAATCAATAACTAATGAAATAAATCTTACTCCCAATTATTTTTTATTTGTTTCTCATCCGCATATATTTACCTTAGGTAAAAATGGTAATTTAGACCATCTTCTTATCAGCAATATCAAACTTCAAGAAATTAATGCTCAGTTCATTAAAACCAATCGAGGCGGAGATATTACGTATCATGGTCCTGGACAAATTGTTGGATATCCTATATTTGATCTTGATAATTTTTTTAATGATATCCACAAATACATGCGCTTGTTGGAAGAAGTAATTATAAAAACCATAAATTTTTATGGAATTAAAGGAGAAAGATCTAACGGGGAAACAGGCGTATGGATTGATGTAAATAAACCTATGGCCAGAAAAATATGTGCTATTGGCGTAAAGGCCTCCCAATGGGTCACTATGCACGGTTTTGCTCTTAATCTATCCCCAAACCTTTCCTATTTTGACTATATAGTTCCTTGCGGTATACAAAACAAATATGTTACTTCTTTAGAAAAAGAATTGGGTATATCCGTAAACCCGGATGAGGTGAAAAAAGTTATTAAAAAATACTTTTCTGAAATATTTGATCTTGAATGGATTTAATATTTATATTCTATAATTTTTAATTATAATTACTATTTCATCTTCCATAAATTAAATTCTTCACCAATTTAATTCTTCATCTTCTTCATCTTAAAATTCGATATAGTAAAAAAAGATAAAAATTTTTATTATTAATTTTTACATTGTGCTTTATATCTTTAAGAATTTGTTAATATAATTTTTAGATTTTAAATATTTAAAAACTAAAAAAATTTAATTTCTACTTTATTTAACACTTTTTGTGATTTATTTAACTCTAATATTTTTTTTGATTTATTTATTTAACAACATAAAAATCATGTTTTTTTGAATATTTAATCCATTTACATTTTATTATCACTTATATAGCACATTTGCAATATTTTTTATATTTTTGTTTGGAAAAATATCAAAAATATGGGTACTGAATCGGATAACCTGCATAATGCAGAAGGAAATGAAAAAAAGGTTGAATCAACTCAAAATTTAGAATCAACATATAATAAAAATTCTTCTAAGGAAGATTCTATTGATGAGCTAAATTCTGAAAACAACAAGGAGGATCAATCCGTTGAAGAAACAACCATTCCTGAAAAAGATTATGAATCTTTTTCATTAGAAAAACTCATTGATGAGCTTAAATATCTTCACAATCATTATCCAGTTCAATTAATTGGAGAAAATATTAATTCCATAAGGGATATATTTTTAAAAAAATTTGATGAACATGAAACGGAACGAAAACAAAAGTTCCTTAATGAAGGTGGAGACGAGCTAAGTTATCAACCCGATCAATTCTTAAAAAACAAATTCAATTCAGCCTACCACGACTATAAAACAAAACTAAACTCATATTATAAAGAACAAGAACAAAACGAGCAAAATAATCTCAATAAAAGACTTCAGATAATTGAAGAATTAAAAGAGCTGTATACAACCCCTATGGAATCGATCAGTTCTTTTTTTAAAAAATTCAGAGATATAAAAGAAAGATGGCATAATGCAGGTAAGATACCTAAATCAAGAGCCGGTGATATTTTCAGAACCTATTTTCATCATTTAGATAATACACATGAATTCATCAAATTAAATAAGGAACTTGAAGAATTGGACTATGCTCATAATTTGGAACAAAGAAGGGCTATTATTAGCAGAGCCGAAGAATTGACAACTGAGCCTAGTGTGCAAAAAGCATTAAATGAACTGCAATATTTGCACAAGCTATGGAAAGAACAAGCAGAACCTGTGGCGGAAGAGTTTAGAGAAAGTACTTGGCAAGAATTTAAAGCTATAACCCAAAAAATTCACGAACGCAAATCTGAATTATTTGAAAAAATTAAAGAAGAACAACAAGCAAATTTGGAGAAAAAACAAGCCATTATTTCTCAACTTGAAACTATAGCATCCGCTGAAAATCCCGATCATTCCTTCTGGCAAAATAATGTTAAGAAAATAGAAAATTTAAGAGAAGCTTTCTTTACTACAGGAAGAATTCCTAAAGAAACCAGTAGTGACACTTGGAGTAAATTTAAAAGTTTGCTTCATGAAATCAACAATAAGAAAAATACATTTTATAAAGATTTAAAAAAGATCCAACAAGAAAATCTTAAAAAGAAAAACGACCTATTGGAAATCGCTAAAGCAAATAAAGACAGCGAAGATTGGGAAGTTGCTTTAAATCTTTATAAAAAGATTCAGAATGAATGGAAAAATATTGGTCATGTTCCAAGAAAATATTCTGATAAACTTTGGGATGAATTCAGAGAAAATTGCAATTATTTCTTTAACCGATATAAATTAAGAAATAATAAAGTTAATGAAGAATGGATCGAAAATTTAAAAAGAAAGCAAAGTCTTTTGGAAGAAATTTCCTCCATTTCTGCTACTGATAAAGAAGATGCCCTTGTTAAAATCAATGATTACAGCATTCAATGGAATTCAATAGGAAAAGTTCCCAGAGAGAATATGAACATCAATAAAGAATTTAATTCAGCTATTAAAAATCTTATTAAAAAATTCGATATTGATAAAAACATCATTGATGAAATTCAGTTAAATATTAAAGTAGAAAATTATAAGCAATCTAAAGATGATAAAAAGCTGGATGAAGATCTACGAAAAATGAGAAAGCAAATTCAAGATTTGGGACATGAAATTGTTCAATTGGAGAATAATTTATCATACTTTTCAAATGCCAATCAAGACAATCCGCTTTTACAGAATACATTAAACAATATTGAATCTAAAAAAACTAAATTGGATGAATTAAAACAGACTTATTCAAAACTGGTTAATTTAAATTTGTCTGAAAGCGATTCAAATTATGAAGATGGTGAAGGTATTTCTGAAGAAACTGAGGAAGAATAATCTATTTCACCGCTTATAAAAAGTATTTATGGGTAATACTGTCGATGAAATCTACATGCGACGTTGTATAGATCTTGCTCAAAATGGTTTAGGAACCACTTATCCTAATCCTTTAGTAGGTTCTGTTATAGTTTACAACAATACAATAATTGGAGAAGGCTGGCATAGAAAATCCGGTGAAGCTCATGCTGAAATTAATGCCATTTCCTCGGTTAAAGATCAAAGTTTACTTAAAAAAAGTACCATTTATGTTTCCTTAGAGCCTTGCGCTCATTACGGAAAAACTCCTCCTTGCGCTTTAAAAATAAAGGATTTAAAGTTTAAAAAAGTGGTGATCGGTACTCAGGATCCAACGAGTAAAGTTAACGGTAAAGGAATTGAAATAATTCGCAATTCGGGTATAGAAGTAGTTACCGGTGTTATGGAAAAAGAATGTAAAAGATTAAATAAAAGATTTTTTACTTATCATTTGAAAAAACGACCGTATATTATTTTAAAATGGGCAGAAACTTTAAATAAAAAAATAGATAACGGCAGAGATAGAAACCATCCGTTCTGGATCAGCAATCCGTTTTCAATACAAAAAACTCATGTATTAAGAAATGAAGAACAATCTATATTAGTCGGAAAAAATACTGCTTTAATAGACAATCCTAGTTTAACTACCCGATCTGTTTATGGTAATAACCCAATAAGATTACTCATCGATAAAAATTTAGAAATTCCTCTCAGTCATTCTATTTTCGATGACCAAGCTGAGACTTTTATCTTTACGGAAAAAAAATCTCAATCAACTACCCATTTAAACTATTTTCAATTAGATTTTGACAAGGATTTAGTTCCCCAAATTATAAATGTGTTATACGACAAAAATATTCAATCGGTAATCATCGAAGGCGGTAAACAAACCTTACAACATTTTATTGATAAAGGAATGTGGGACGAAGCAATGATCATCACGTCACCAAATATATTAAAAAATGGTACTAATGCCCCTATTCCTTTCGGAGATATTAGTTATCAAGAATTGGTGGGAGACAATCTTATTTCATATCTTAAAAATCCATCAACGTTATTTTAATCAATTATCTACAAATCAATATCTTAAATTTACATGGATGATAAATTTATTTATAAAACTGTTGATACTGAAATAACGAATGCTCTTTTAAAAATTAAAGGAAGTAAATTTTACGGGCTAATATTTAATGTCAATAATGAACAAGAAGTAAAGGATTATCTAAAATTTAGTGAAACACTATATCCCAATGCAACGCATTATTGTTATGCTTTTCGAATGGGCATTTCGGGAGAGCTATACAGAGCCAATGATGATGGAGAACCTTCGGGTACTGCCGGATTACCTATTTATAATCAATTGCTTTCTTCAGGACTAACCAATGTACTTTTAATTGTAGTACGATATTTTGGAGGAACTAAACTTGGAGTTGGGGGATTGATAAAAGCTTATAAAGAAAGTGCTCAATATACTATTGAATGTGCAAAAATCATTTCTAAGGAATTAAGTGAGAACTATGAGCTGTTATTTGATTATGCGTATCAATCTTCTGTTATGACTCTTTTAAAAAAATTATCGATTGAAATAGTATCAAGCACTTTTTCCGATAAATGTTATCTTGTAGTTGAAGTTCCCATGAAAAATAAAGAATTATTTTTTGAAAAATTCGATTCTTATTTGGCTCAAAATTTTATTGTCATAAAAAAAATTTTATAGCTCACTTATCGTACTGAGCAACAAATTTTCTACCGATTTATTAATCCAAAATTACACTAATTTTCCTTCTTTAAAAGCCATAAAAATCATCTTGTTTTTTTTGATTTCACAGACCAAAAATATACCTATTTCTTTAGAAAAATGATGGATATTAAAATAAATAATTTGTTCAACAACATTTCAATTCTATTTTTGCCTATTTGATGAATAAATCGTTTATCACAACTATTGGCTTATATTCTGCAATCCCTTTATTGGCCTTATATAGATCGAATTTATACAATCCAAATTATTACTAATAAACAATATTTTTAAACTATTGTTTTTTATCCAATTTATCCTATCATATTCTTATTTTTACGCTTTATTTCATCCAAGATAGAATATATATTTACTTACTAATAAATTTCTAAAAATACAACAGGTAATCCTCTTTTTTTTTCTAAAATAAATTAACAATTTTGTGATCTAAAAGGTGGGTAAAATTTTATCCTTTATTTTTTATACAAATTTAAAAAAATGTTAAATTCTGCGATTTCAATATGGGAAGCCTGTCTACAATATATCAAAGATAATATCTCTGAGAAATCCTATTTTACATGGTTCCAACCTATCAAGGCCGTAAAGCTTCAAGATAAAATATTAACCATACAGGTACCCAGTAAGTTTTACTATGAATATCTTGAAGAAAATTACATAAAGATAATAAAAAGTGCCTTAACTAAAAATTTGGGAAAAGATGCCAAATTGGTTTATTCCATTATGATGGAAAAAAACCAACAATCTGAAAATTCCTATACCGTTAACATTCCAAGTTCCCAAAAAGCACAAATAAAGGTTCAGGAAGTGGAAGCTCCCCTATTTATTGAAAGAGGAGTTAAAAATCCATTTATTATTCCCGGATTACAAAAATTAAAGATTGATAGTCAACTCAATACAAATTATACATTTGATAATTTTATTGAAGGAGATTCTAATCGTCTTGCCCGTTCTGCGGGAAAACAAATTGCTAAAAGACCCGGCGGTACTTCTTTTAATCCTTTATTTATTTATAGTAGTGTAGGTTTAGGAAAAACCCATTTGGCTCATGCTATCGGCTTAGAAGTTAAAAGAATTCAATCTGAAAAAACCGTCTTGTATGTTTCCATGGAAAAATTTTGTCAACAATTCCAGGAAGCTACTAAATCAAACAATAGAAATGATTTTATTCATTTTTATCAAATGATTGATGTGTTGATCGTCGATGATATTCATTTCATATCGGGTAAAAAAGGTACACAAGAAGTATTTTTCCATATTTTTAATCATTTACATCAAAACGGAAAACAGATTATATTAACCTCGGATAAATCGCCGGTAGACATTCAAGATGTTGAGCAACGATTAATCTCTCGATTCAAATGGGGACTTTCAACTGAAATACAATCCCCTGATTATACTACAAGGTTAGCAATTCTCCAACAAAAAATGGAATTTGATGGTATTGCGCTTTCTGATGAAGTTTTAGGATATATTGCTAAAAATATTAAAACCAATATTAGAGAACTGGAAGGATCTCTAAATTCCATAATTGCTCAGGCAACTTTCAATAAAAAGGAAATAACCTTAGATCTTGTTGAAAAAACACTATCTAATCTTATTACTAATTCCAAAAAAGATATTACCATAGATTATATTCAAAACTTGGTTTGCGATTATTTTAAAGTATCAATTGATGCTTTACAATCAAAAACCAGAAAAAGAGATATTGTTCAGGCGAGACAACTAGCTATGTATTTCGCTAAAAAATATACTAATGCCTCTCTTTCTTCTATTGGTATTCAAATTGGTAAAAGAGATCACGCAACCGTATTACATGCTTGTAAAACGGTTGACAACTTATTTGAAACAGATAAGTTATTCAAATCTTATGTTGACGATTTAAATAAAAAATTGACTTCTGATATATGAAAATATTAATGGTTTGTTTAGGTAATGTTTGTCGTTCCCCTATGGCAGAAGGAATTTTACGTTCAAAACTTCCTGATAGTTTTACTGTAGATAGTGCCGGGATAACCGATTATCACGTAAATGAAAAACCTGATAAACGTGCGATTCAGGTTTGTAAAAAAAACAATATTGATATTTCTCAGCTAAGAGGCAGAAAATTTATTACTTCTGATTTCGACGAGTTTGATGCCATATATGTTATGGATCATGCCAACTACAGCGATATAATCTTCAAAGCAAAAAAAGAAGCAGATAAAAAAAAGGTTAAGTTAATTATGTCCGAATCTCCTACCGCTGTTAAACAAAGTGTTCCGGACCCTTATTACGGTGATATAGAAGATTTTGAAAATGTTTTCAATCTATTGAACGAAGCTTGTACTAGTATTGCTGAAAAGCTTACAAAGGATTAATGGATAAGTTAACTTACCCATTAATCGCTTCTACTGCTTCAATTTCATTAGGTAACATTTGTTTTAAAAGTTCCTCAATTCCATTTTTTAAAGTATATGTTGAGGATGGACAACCATTGCATGCCCCTTGTAAAAGCATTTTAGCTACCTTAGTTTCTTCATCGAAAGAAATAAGTTCTATATTACCTCCGTCTCCGGCAATTGCAGGTAACACATATTCATCCAAAATATTTTTAATTTTAATTTCAATTTCTGAAAATTCTCTTTCCGTATGATCTGTAGTTTTATAGGTGGAAAAATTTTTTATATTGCTGATCTCTTTTTCTTCTCTTAAAAATTCAGAAATAGTATACCTTAGTTCCATAGAGATATCTTCCCATTGATAATCTTCGGCTTTAGTTATGGAAACGAAATTATCCGATATAAACACTTCTTTTACATAAGGAAAACTAAATAAATATTGTGCTAAAGGGACTTCTTTAGCTTCGCTCTCATTTTTTAATTCAATTATTCCTTCAACTAAAATTTTGTTGGTAACAAATTTCATTACAGAGGCATTAGGCGTCATTTCTACATACACAGATATGGGAGTATTACGCGGCTGTAAAACAACTGAAGGATTCGCCAGTAATTCGTCTTCAATTAATTCTTTTACTTCATCTAAGACCATATCCCATTCTACCATATCATTTTTTTGAACAGCAATAAAATTTGCTGTAATAAAAATATGAGTAACAAATGGCAATTGAAGTAATTCTTGTGCTATAGGAATATCAACTGCTTTTTTTATATCCGATATTTCATAACTGCCTTCTACTAATGTTGAGGGGGCAACGAATTTAATTATATTTTTATTGGGAGTTTTTTCAATTTTTAATTTCATGTCATTTAGTTTAATTCTTCAAAATTACATAACTTGCTAGTATCTATAAACAGATTCTTATAATATTATTTAAAAATATGGCGCTACTTAAAAAAGTATTAGATAAATTTCCCTCAATTGAAAATGATTGTTATTTATCAGAAACATGCGTAATCATCGGAGATGTGACTATAGGAAGCCAAAGTTCTGTTTGGTTTAATGCTGTAATCCGTGGTGATGTTAATTTTATAAAAATCGGCAGCAAAGTTAATATTCAAGACAATGCAGTCATTCATTGTACCTATATGAAACATCCTACCCTTATTGGAAATAACGTATCTATAGGTCATAATGCAATTGTACATGGATGTACTATTCACGATGATGTTCTGGTTGGTATGGGAGCTATAGTCATGGATGAGGTAACCGTAGAAAGCAACGCAATTATTGCTGCCGGAGCTGTAGTCACTCAAGGTACGTTTATATCACGTGGTGAAATTTGGGCAGGAATTCCGGCAAAAAAAATAGGTATGGTTTCAGAAGATTTAATGAAAAATAAAATACACCAGACGGCTTCCAATTATATTAAATACAGGAAATGGTATAGTAATGAAGAAGATGATGATGACAACGGCATTTAAGGATTCGATGCAAGAAATTTATTAACTTGATTACACTTTTTGTTAATAGTAAAGATTTAGATAAAGATAATTTTATTTTATGATTTATAATATTTTTTTAGTAGGATTAGGTGGATCTATAGGTTCAATCATTCGTTATCTATTATCTCTTTATATCCAAAAATATTATGGAGGAATATTTCCTTTAGCTACTTTTCTTATAAATTGTAGCGGATGTATTGTCATCGGATTATTTTTGGGATTATCAGAACGATTTAATTTTATAAACAATGAAATAAAATTACTATTAATAACCGGTTTTTGTGGTGGATATACTACTTTTTCAACTTTTTCAGCTGAAAATTTGCAATTATATCAAAATCATCAATTCTTCACTTTAGCTTTATATATAGGTATCAGCATCTTGATAGGAATTTTGGGTGTTTGGATAGGAAATTTTATTTCTAAAATCTGATATACCTATAAATTTTAGAGTAAAAGTCGAACTATGATTATTGTTTCTAAGAATGTTAAGAAACCGTATCTTTAAGCTCAGATCTACTATTCAATTAAATTTATCTCCTCAAAAAGAAGGATAGAAAGAGTGTGTAATGAATGAAAAATAAGTATAGAGTTTAATTTGAAAATTTATAGATGACTTCCTTCTCTTCGTTTTGTATTTGAAATTCAAGATATTTAAAGCTGTCTCTAGGAATTACCCTAATCCATCTTTTGTAATTTAGAAACCATTCATTACGTATGCTTTTTATGCCTTTAGTTAAATATGCTGCAACAAATGGATGCGTATGCAAATACAATTTGCCTTTATTAGAAACTATGGCATTTAAGATTTGTTGTTGAATTTTATCTACTAATACAATAGGAGATTCTACTTTTCCATTAATATTAGGATTTTCCTCTGTTGTATTCAACTGTTTTTGAGGACGTACTCTTTGTCTGGTGATTTGAACTATTCCAAATTTACTTGGAGGTAAGATTTTATGTTTTGCTTTATCATCTTTCATTACCTTTTTTAAATACTCATAAAGATCTTTTTTGTGCTGAGATGAAGTAAGATCAATAAAATCTATAACGATGATTCCTCCGATATCTCGTAAACGTAATTGACGAGCAATTTCTGCTGCAGCTAATTTGTTGATATGTAAGGCTGCATCTTCTTGAGATTTTTGATTGGCTGTAACGTTCCCTGAATTAACATCTATAACATGCATGGCTTCAGTATGTTCAATTATCAAATACGCGCCTTTCGATTGATAAATATTAACATGCTTACCAAACAATTGTTTTATTTGCTTATCTATATTGTAATATTCAAAGATGGGAATATGGGAATCGTAATATTTAACTAACTTAGATTTTTCGGGAGCTATAATATTAAGGTATTCTTTCATCTCTCCGGCCAATTCCTCATTATCACAAACGATACTAACAAAATCTTCATTTAAATTATCCCTAAGAATTGATGATGCTTTATCTAATTCTCCCAAAATTTTGGCAGGTGCTTTGCTTTTTTTAATATTACGAAAGCACACATTGTTCCATTTATTTAAAAGATTAGTTAATTCCGATTGTAATTCTTGAGCGGATTTACCTTCTGCTACCGTTCTAATAATAAGTCCGAAACCATTAGGGCGTATTTGTTCTCCGATTTGTTTCAACCTGTCTTTTTCTTCAGCAGTAGATACATTTCTTGAAACTGATGTCTTGGATGCAAAAGGAATCAATACAAGATACCTTCCGGCTAAAGAAATTTCGGAAGATAATCGAGGACCTTTGGTTGAAATAGGCTCTTTGGTAATTTGTACGAGTATATCCTGATTAGGAGTTAGAACATCTTGTATAACTCCATCCTTGTTTATATCTTCTTCAAAAGGGAACGAAGTTAATTTGGGTGAATTTATTTTACCGGAAGATACTCCTTTACAATATTTTAATGAAGATTTAATTTGTGGACCTAAATCAAGATAATGTAAAAAAGCATCTTTTTCGTATCCGATGTTTACGAAACAAGCATTAAGACTTGGGGCAAGTTTTTTTACTTTGCCCATAATAATATCTCCAACCGTAAAATTATTTCCTATTTCTTCTTCATGAAGTTCTTGAATCCTCCCTCCTTCTAATATTATAATTCTAACTTTTGAATGTTCGTATGATACTATTAATTCTTTACTCATCTTTTACATTAATTATCCACCCTTATACACATTCATTTTTGAACAAAAACATTCTTTACCTATTGTTTTTGAGTTTAAACTTTGGTAAAGAATGTACAAATATCTTAAGTAAAAAAACCTTAGTTTTATGTTAGAAGAAAATTATTTATTTTTCTTTTTATGACGGTTTAATCTTCTTCTTTTTTTACGTTTATGGGTCGCTACCTTATGACGTTTTCTTTTTTTTCCGCTTGGCATAGTGTTCTTTTATTTATTAATTATTACTAATTTTTGACTTTAACATTTGTTTTTACGTCTTCAACAAAAGACTTAGCTGGTTTAAAAGCAGGTACATTGTGAGCCGGAATCTTAATAGTTGTATTTTTAGAAATGTTTCTTCCTGTTTTAGCTGCTCTTTTTTTAATTAAAAAAGTTCCAAAACCTCTTAAATAAACATTATCACCCTTAGCCATAGCAGTTTTAATCTCATCCATAAAAACTTCCACGACTTTTTGAGTTTCAACTTTTTCAAGACCCAGTTTACTTGAAATCGAATTTACGATATCTGCTTTTGTCATACTTTTAATATTATATTATTATACTTCTAATTAAATTTTGAGTTTGCAAATATAATATTATTTTTGGAAAGTAAAACTTATAAACATTTAAAAGTGTGAATTTTATTAGTCTTTTACAGAAATGGTATAAAATTAATAAACGCTTACTGCCATGGAGGGAAACTCTTTCTCCTTATAATATTTGGATTTCGGAAATTATTTTTCAGCAAACTCGTATTAATCAAGGATATGAATATTATTTAAATTTTATTCAACGATTTCCTAATGTTGAAGTTCTGGCAAATGCCGCCGAAGATGAAGTATTAAATTCCTGGCAGGGATTGGGGTATTATTCTAGAGCGCATAATTTACACTTTACCGCAAAATACATTGTAAATGAATTAAATGGTATTTTCCCTGATTCTTATAATGAAATAATTAAACTTAAAGGAATTGGAAAATATACTGCCGCTGCCATAGCTTCAATATCTTTTAATGAAAAAGTGCCCGCTCTTGACGGTAATGCATTTCGAGTATATTCCAGAGTTTTTGGCTCAGAAAAGGATATAAGTAAAAGTAGCACTTTTACCTACTTTTTTGATTTAATTAAACCTTTAATGCCGGAAAATCCAGGTGATTTCAATCAAGCGATCATGGATTTCGGTTCGATGGTCTGCACACCGTTACATCCAAAATGTGATCAATGTATTATTCAGGAGGAATGTTTGGCCTATACTAATAATTTACAAAACGTTCTTCCTATTAAATCTTCCTCGGTTAAAATTAAAGAAGAAAGTATACATTATGCCTATCTTTTTTGTAAAGACTTAACATTAATAAAAAAAAGAAATAACAATTCGATTTGGAAAGGGTTATATGAATTCCCCTTATTTGACCAAAATTTCAAGAATTACCAAATTATCCATAACCATCAGATTAAACATAAGCTTAGTCATAGATTGTTAACTATTACCATTTCAGAAATTGAAATTGATGAAAATGATTTTTATCAAGTCGCCCATAAAATAAATGCTATAATTTTGAATAAAAACAACTTAAAAAGCTACGCTTTTCCAAAACCCATGGAAAATTTTTTATTTTATAATTAAATTTTTTATTATTTTTGCTCATCAATGCGATCAATTTATATATAAAAATGAGTACATCTATTAATAAAGTAATTTTAGTTGGGAATTTAGGTACTGACGTAAAATCTTATAGGTTTAGTGATGGAAATATTGTTGTTAACTTTCCGGTTGCCACATCTGAAAGTTATATGAATAAAGAAACCGGAGAAAAAGTAGATGTAACTGATTGGCATAATATAACTGCAAGAAATAAACTGGCAGAACTTTGTGAAAAATTTTTGAAAAAAGGAAGTAAAGTTTACATTGAAGGAAAACTTAAAACCCGTAAATTTGATGATAACGGTATTACTAAACATATTACCGAAGTTATTGCAGATAATATTTTATTTTTATCCAACTTATTGGGTAAACAACCTGAAAATGAAGACATAATTCAGCATGATTTTTAAACTTCAAAAATACTTATAATAAAATTTCAATTTATATGGACGAGCCCGGGCCCACGAGTATTTCATTAATTTATATCCTCTTATTTTATAATTTTCTCTTCTCCTATTGTTTTAAGAGAAAAACTTTCTTTAAGTTATTTAGCAAAAATCTACAGGTATGTGCATTGACTGCTTTTGCATATACTTTATCCCCTCAAAAATATTTTTATTACAAGATAAAATATTTATATAAAAAGTTTCTATTTATAGGTAATAGATGGGATAATATACGTATTGTATCTAAAAATTCGTTATATATATTATTTAATTAAATACTAAATTTATTTATTTAGATGAGTAAATCATTAAAAAAATTATATATTTTATATTTTATTATTCTATTTTCTTTGTTTTTACTTAGTTGTAAGAAAGAAGAATATTTACCTAAGCCAATCGGCCAGGTAAGATTAGAATACCCTGCACCCAATTACATATTTTTTAAAAAAGAAAAATGTCCTTTTGAATTTCAGTATTCGAACCTCACTAAAGTAGAGGATAAACACAAAAATTGTTGGTACAATTTTAGTTATCCATTCATGAAAGCAACTCTATATTTAACTTATTCTGAGGTAAACGGAAATTTAAATTCGCTATTAAAAGAAGCTCAGAGACTTGTATATGAACATACCATAAAAGCCAATTCTATAAAAACCAAATCATTTTCTTATCCGGAAAAAAAGGTATTTGGGAATCTTTATCGATTGGGAGGCGAATCTGCTTCAAATATTCAATTTTATGTAACAGACAGTATTAAACATTTCCTTTCAGGAAATTTATATTTTAAAGTTCAGCCTCGGCCTGATTCTTTACAACCTGCTGTTGAATATATTGAAAAAGATATTATTAAAATGATTGAAACAACTACCTGGGAATAAACTTAATTTTTTTATATTAAAATGTTAGAAATAGGAATTCTTTTATTATTAACTCTTTTAAATGCCTTTTTCGCTATATCTGAGATTGCCTTAGTATCTGTAAAGAGGCAAAAAATTGAAAACAAAGTTAAAAAAGGAAATAAAAAGGCTCAAATAGTACTCAATCTTTTAGAAAAACCGGAAGATTTTTTATCTTCTATTCAAGTGGGTATAACTTTGATCGGTATTGTATCGGGTGCTTATGGAGGCGCTACCTTAGTAAAATACGTTACTCCATTTTTTGAGCATTTCTCATTGACAGCAACCCATGCTAATGAACTGTCTTATATGGTAATTATAGCATTGATTACTTATGTGTCCATAGTTTTGGGAGAGTTAATTCCTAAGACTTTCGGCATGAGAAATCCTGAAAAAATAGCTTTGACTGTTGCTCCAATTATCAAAGTTTTTTCAATGGCTTTGTATCCGTTTGTTAAAATCCTTTCATTTTCAACCCATATATTTAATAAGATATTTAAAATTTCAAATGTGGAAGGTGAAAAAATTTCTGAGGACGAACTAATTTATATGCTTAAGACAGCAAGTTTACAAGGGGTTTTAGAAAAAGAGGAAAGTGAATTGCATCAGAATGTTTTTGCTTTTTCAGAACAAAAAGCAAAAAGTTTAATGACATACCGCAAAAGAGTTGAATGGATTAATTTAAAAGATAGTTTCGAAGAAATTGAAAAGCAAATTAAAGACAGCAATTTTACCAAATTTCCCGTGTGTGACGGTAATTTAGATGAAGCTAATGCCTATTTGGCTATAAAAGAATTTTATGAAAATATAAACACGCCAAATTTTGATATCAAATCCATTTTAAAAACTCCGATCTTCATTCATGAAAATATGCATTCTGTTGATATTTTACAAGAATTCCGTAAAAATAAACAGCATATGGGTTTTGTTGTAGATGAATATGGTACTTTTCAAGGTATTATCACTTTGCAAGACCTTATTGAAGGTATTGTAGGTGACATGCCTGAGAGCGATGAAGAAGAGACAGAAATTGTGCAACGTGAAGATGATTCATATTTAGTTAACGGTAATATAGGAATAAGAGATTTAAATTCTTTTTTTGATGATACCATTATAGAATTAGACGATGATGAATATGTTACGTTAGCCGGATTTATTATTTATCACATGGAGTATATTCCTGAAGTTGCCGAAAAATTCAATTATAACGGATTTTCATTTGAAATTGTAGATAAAGATGCAAATAGAATAGATAAAGTATTAATGGAAAAACTTAATTCTACGGAAGAAAACGAGGAGAGTTCCGCTGAAGATGAAATTACTGATTAATACTATTTTTTATGATTTACTTTATTTATAGTTTGCTCTTTATTGGATTTATTATTATTTCATTTATGCTTTATCGGTTTTTACTAAAAACTACCGATATAATGAAGTATATGTTTTTCATTATTTTATACATAGTCGGTATATTACTATTTTTTCAGGCAGCAGAAATGATTATTATCTATTGGTATGATCCCATACCTGCTAAGTATTTAAATTTTATGTTCTTAACCTATCTTTTTGCTACAATGATTGGGTTTATAAGTATTTCAATTATTACCATTAAAAAGTTGAAAAAGAAATGAGTTATTCATTTGATTTATAGACTTTAACATAAAAATTTTCATCAACATAAAATTTATTGATTAAATTCTTAGGTTTGACGGATTTCCAATTTTCTGTAGGTTTGATTTTACCTATGGACGTGTTTATTTCCATTGAAAAGCCTTTAACAACGTTTGACCATTTATAAAATAAGGTATTATCTTTTATATAATAATTTAATACGGGTATATCTACAGTTCTTAAATATTGGTCAAAAATTTTAGAAAAATTAATTCCTGATTTTTCTGATATGTAATTTTCTATTTGACTCGAAGTAACAGTTTGATGATAAAAATCTTGGTTTAAACCTCTGAGTATATTTCTGAATAGTTCATCATTTCCGATAATTTGTCTTATGGTATGTATCATATTGGCTCCCTTATCATACATATCTAAACTTCCTTTTTTATTTTTAGAATATGTTCCTATAATGGGAATATCATTTTTAATATTCTTTCTTTGTCCTATTATATACCTGTTTGCTTTTTCCTTTCCATAAAAATATTCAACAAATAACGTTTCCGAATAGGTAGTGAATGCTTCATGTATCCACATGTCTGCAATATCTGCATTAGAAATATTGTTGCCAAACCATTCGTGTCCGGATTCGTGAACTATAATAAAATCCCACTCCAACCCTATACCCGTACCGCTTCTGTCTTGACCTAAATAGCCATTTTTATAATTATTGCCGTAAGCAATTGCACTTTGATGTTCCATGCCCAAATAAGGCGCTTCAACAATCTTATAACCATCCTCATAAAAAGGATACGGGCCGAACCAATATTCAAATGCTTCAAGCATCTTTTTTACTTGTGAAAATTGAAATTTAGCTTTATTTAAATTTTCAGGCATAACCCAATAACTTAATTCTAAATTTCCTTTTTCTCCCTTATATTCATCTTTAAAATTTACGTAATCTCCTATATAGGGAATTATATTGTATGAATTTATGGGATTAATTACCTGCCATTTAAAATAATTTTTTTTTGATTCATTCCAATTAACTATTAGTTTCCCATTGCCTATACCTTTTAAGTGGTTATTGGTAACAATAGTTAAGGTCATTCCTTCATCCGGCTCATCTCCCAAATAGCCCTTGCATGGAAACCACACACTAGCTCCAATGCCTTCACAAGCAACGGTCATCCAATCTTTACCATTTCTATCTTTAGAAAATATCCAACCTCCATCCCAGGGAGCATTTTCTGCAACTTTAGGCTTTCCGCTAAAATAAATAATAAGTTCCTGATCGACATTTTCTTTTTCTGCATCGCTACTTAAGTCTAAATAGTAATAATTTCCTTTTTTTATATAGGGTACACGGTTATTTTTTACTGTCAAAATACTATCGATCTTCATTGGATTTTGAAGATCAATTTGAATTATATCAGATCCTTTATTTTGGAATTTAATTTTGTTTGATCCTTTTAAAAATTTAGTTGTAAAGTCCGGTTCAATGATTAGATCATAATGTTTTACATCCCAATGATCTACATACTTATTTTTATTACTCTCTATCGAATCTTTAAATATAAATAAAGCTCTTTCTTGAGCAACAAAAATTAGAGGGAAGAATAAAAATATAACGTATTGAAATTTAAGAGATTTCATAAAGAATACTTTAACGATGAATCTATTTGCTAAACTAATTATATAAAAGAACGTATAGGATGTAAGTATCTTGTACTTTACTTTAATTATTGTTAAATAGTTTTAGAACATGAAAAGTTTATTATACGTATTGGTAAAAAAAATATTAGACACTAATGAACCTCACTCTAATTTAATCGTATTTCACATTTGAAGTCAGATTACTTATCATGCAATTAATTTCTTTTAGTAAATCCCTATTAACTATTTTGATGAAATTTGATTAGACTTTATACATTAATTAAAATTGTTAAAATTCTAATTTCAATAAAAAAAGTCATTAAAAACAAGCTATTTAACTCGTTTAAAATGACTTACTTTAGTGACCGCGGAAGGAGTCGAACCCTCAACCTTCAGAGCCGTAATCTGACGCTCTATCCAATTGAGCTACGCGGCCATTTATTTTGCGTGCAAAGCTAATAAAATTTTTTTTTCTATTAAAATCTTTTTGAATTTTTCAATGAATTTTCATTATTCTTTCAAGTCTTTTTATTTAATAATACTTTTTTTAAAACTCTGGATATAGGGGTTTCTAAATACTTATAGCTTAGTAATGAAAAAATGCAAGCTAATGAAGCAATAAGTAAAGGTATTAAAAGTATTTCCTTTCCTAAAAAATCATAGATACTATTTATGGCAGCAACTCCAATATGATAGTGAATTAAATATAAAGAATATGAGGCAACACCCAATTTACAAACCCATTTATTATTTAAAAAAGAAAGATATTTTGGAAAATAAACGAAAATTAAAAACAATAACAAAATGGAAAGGTAAATAAACAACAGCTTTATATCTTTCCCCCAAATTGTTAAAATAACTATCAATATAATCATTATGCTTAAGTTCTTATATTCTTTTTTATTGTTGTATAATTTATATAAAAAAAGCCCCACAAGAAACCATAAACATTCATGAAAAAAAATAAATCCTCTACTGACAAATTTATAGTATTTAATTTTTTCCGGTGATATAAAATTTTTCAAAATATCATGTCCTATTTCACTTGAAAATAAAAGAAAAATCGGTATGCCTATTATACAAGTCAATATATAATTTCTTATCATTTTTTTAGGCGATAGAAAATATAAAAATCCTATTAAAAAATAAAAATTCACCTCAACCCATAAGCTCCAATATGCATTATCTATATAGTAATATTTGGTATAACCGACGAATATATCTACGAAGTTTGGATCTATAAATGTATTAGCTATGTAATAATTAATTATATTTTTAGAACTGTAATATCCTTCGCCTTTGTATATATAACTAAAAAATAAGAAAGTACATGTTGAACAAATAAACATCCCCGGAGCTAACCGAATATATCTTTTTTTTAAGAATTGTAGATAATTTTTAGAATTTTCCAATGATATAGAAATAACAAAACCGGATATAATGAAAAAGATTTGAACCCCTAAATATCCTTGATAAGCTAAAAATTTAACTATTTCATTTTTTGAAAAATTATAATAATGTCCTAAAACAACCATTCCTATAGCTAACACTCTAAGTCCATCTAATATAGGCACTCTTGAATTTTTCATAATTTAATTTACTTATGGCAGTTAGATTTTAATTATTTTTTACCAACCTTAAAATTTCTTCAGGTCTTTTTACTATGTATTCGGCTCCATATTTTTTAAGTTCTTCTTCAGATCTAAATCCCCATAGAACCCCTATACTTGTTATGCCTGCATTTACAGCTGTTTGCATATCTGTTCCGGTATCTCCAACATAAATTATTTCTTCTTTATTTGTTATACCTAATTCATTCATAATATCGTAAACAATCTGTGGATTCGGCTTCATGGGAACGTTAGTTCTTTGTCCAAAAACAGATGAAAATTTTATTTCACTAAAATATTTTTTTACTAATTCTTGAGCACCTACCATAAATTTATTGGATGCTACTGCCATTTTTATATTCATGGAACTCAGTGATTTTAACATTTCAATTACTCCGTCATAGGGTGCTGTCTTTATAGCTGAATGCTTAGTATAGTATTTAATGAATTCATCTTTAATTTTTTTAATTACCTCGAGATCACTTTTTAATTCGGATGGCAAAGCTCTTTCAATCAATTGAGTCATTCCATTACCTACAAAATTTTTGTATGAATCTAAAGCATGTACCGGTAAATGATTTTTTTCTAAAATATAATTACATGAATCAGCTAAATCATTTAGCGTGTTAAGTAAAGTTCCGTCTAAATCAAAAATAGCCAACTTAGTCATAATTTTATTTTTTTTTTATTTTACAAATATAGTTTTAAACATATAGTTAAAATCTCCCTTTAAAGACCAATTTTTCACATAATCTTTATTTATATTAATTTTATCCTTCCAAATGATCGTATCATTGTATAATTGTGGATTTTCAACTTTAGATAAAATTTCCTCTTCATTTCTGTATTTTAGTTGAGCCGGACCTGTAATCCCCGGTTTTACGGAAAGAATAATTTTATCTTCCCCTTCTAATTTGTCCGCATAACCCGGCACATCGGGCCTGGGACCCACCCAAGACATATCACCCATAAGAATATTTAAAATTTGGGGTAATTCATCCAATTTATATTTTCTTAATAATTTACCTAATTGGGTGATTTGCATTTTATGTGTGGTGACCGTTGATGTATATACCCCTTTCATCGTTCTAAATTTGAACAAACTGAAATGTTTACCATTTTTACCTATTCTATTTTGAGTAAAGATTCCAATCATACTTGTGTCAAATGTAACCGCAATAAATATAATTATCATGGGTACAAGAAAAATAATAAAGCATATTAATGCTAATAAATAATCTGCTATAATTTTATTTTTCTTCATACTATTTATTATACAAAATTATAAAAGAAAAAGGATTTCTTACGAAATCCTTTTCCTATTAAGCACCTTTTAAAATAAACATTGAATAAATATTCTAATAACTATTAAAAAACTTTTTCACCGTGTTGTGATATATCTAAACCTAATTCTTCTTTATCAGGGTCAACTCTTAATGGAATAATTTTATTTACAATAAATAATAATAACAACGTTCCAAAAAAAACAAATATGGAAACGGCAATCATTGCTATAAAGTGATTAACAAACAATGTGGTCTCTCCAAAAAACAATCCGTTTGAAGGAATATCTTCATTTATAGACTTATCCGCGAAAACTCCGGTTAAGAGCATTCCTACCATACCTCCCACTCCATGACAAGGAAAAACGTCTAAGGTATCATCTACACCGTTAGTATGGAAAAATTTAACCATGTAAAAACTAATCACGCTGGCAATTAATCCGATAAACAATGAATGTCCTAAAGAAACAAATCCTGCACCCGGGGTTATAGCTACTAAACCCACTACAGCTCCTACACAAACTCCTACTGAAGATAATTTTTTTCCATTTATTTTTTCTAAAAATCCCCAGGTTAGAGCACTTAAAGCAGAGGCTGCCGTTGTATTTGCAAAAGCTAGTACACCTAACTCATTAGCTGCAAACGATGATCCCGCATTAAATCCAAACCAACCAATCCAAAGCAAACTGGCCCCTAAAATTACATAAGGTATTTGTGCAGATGCTAGAGTTGTATCTCTTCTTTTTTTCAAAAAAATGGCTCCTGCTAAGGCCGCCCAACCGGAACTCATATGAACCACCGTGCCTCCGGCAAAATCCAATATTCCTGCCTTTGCCAATATTCCTTCCGGATGCCATGTAGCATGTGCCAGGGGGGAGTAAATAAAAATTGAAAACATAACTATAAATAATAAATAACCCCAGAATTTTATACGCTCTGCAACACCTCCCGAAATTAATGCCGGAGTTATAATGGCAAATTTTAATTGAAAGAGGGCAAATAAAAGTATGGGGATCGTAGGCGCTCCTACCCAGGCAGATGTTGTTCCAATTCCTTGCATAAACATATGAGGTAATGGATTTCCTATGATACCCCCTATATCCGGTCCAAATGCCAATCCAAACTCGAAGATAAACCATAAAACGGTTATTGTCACCATTGCTATAAAGCTCTGAAATATTGTGCTTATTATATTTTTACTATTGACCATTCCTCCATAAAAAAAACCTACTCCGGGAGTCATTAAAAAAACAAGCACTGAAGCTACTAACATCCAAGCTACGTCAGCAGAATTAAAACTTATGCCTTCTGCAACAGCCTTTGAAGACTCTGCTGAAAATAACGTATTTGAAAAAAGGCTTACTAAACCTACAAATATTAAAATTAGAATTAAAATATATTTACGCATACCCAATATTTTATACAGCAAAAATATAATTTTTTAATTAGAAACAAAATAAACATATGTTTTTTAACGGGTATAAATTACAAATATTAATAAATTATAAGATATACCCCTATTTTTTTAATACCATAATTTATTTTTATTGCATTTAATTTATATATTATATTGGATAAAAATTTAATCTAAACATTTGATTATTTAAATCGTTTAATATATTTATCTCTTATTCAAAGAACTATTCGTATATTTTATTTAAAAAATTTTTTACCCTATAAATTCATACAATTTAAAAAACTATAAAATTATATCAATAAACAGCTGCAACCACTAAAATTAAATTTATTTTATATAATTTTTTTTAAAAATTTTTATAATATTTGCGATTCATTCAATAATATTTTAAAAATAAAACCCAAAAGTTCTTTTCAAACTAGACTTGCAAAATTCTTTTAAAAATGTATTTAGTATTAAACATTTCTCCCGCAAATACCAATTCTATAAAAATTATTACATATAAACTACCATATAATTATATATTAAAAATATTTAGATAAATATTAATATATTTTATTTCTATATATTAAAAAATAATATATATTTATCTGAAATTAAAAACTATATTAATGAAAGTTATAAACAACTGATTTTAAATGAATTACTAATTTTTTAATAACAATTTTTATGAAAAAAATTCTTTTAACACTTAGCACTATTTTAGCGCTATATTCATGTAATAATGAAGACTTACATGATGGATCATCACCTTCTCATTCTTTGAATGATAAGAAAATTATCAATCAGTCCGGCTCTATACAAGGAGTTACCTATTCATTTGATAATGTAGAAGTAAACCCTAATTTAGTAACCTTGAATACAGAAAATAGTTCTATTCTTAGTACTAAAGAGGAGTTATCAAGAGGATTTATTAGTTTACAAAACATATCTGAAAAAATCGGTAAAGAATTAATCCCGGGTAATACCGTTTATTTAATTACCCAAGATTCGACGTATATAAGAAATATCACCTCAATTAATCAGAAAAATGATATATATAATTTAGAAACAACGGATGCCAATATAGGCGATGTTTTTGAAAACGGTACTTTAAGCTTATCTTTAAATATTGATGATACTAATAAGAATAGTTCTTTACTTGCACTTAAAAATGCATACGATAAAGAATACGTTTTTCATCCTTTGATTTTTAATAAAGAATTTCGTGTAAAAGGGCTAATTTTTAATCCGGACAGTAAATTAACCCCTTCTATAGCTGTAAAATTAGGTTTTGATAAATCACGCGTTATACCTAGTGTAATTGAAATGTATTATAACAGCCATACAGAATATAATCCAACTTTAACTTTAGATAAAGACTTTAAAGGTAAATTTTCTCATGATTTTATCGATAATGTTCCACAAATCCTGATCGATTATTTAAAAAAATATAGTGTAACTATTAAAATTCCTACCGGCAAATATTTAGGAGACGTTCCGGTTAAAATTAGTGTAAACCAAATTAATTTTCCAACTGAAATTGAAGCAAACGTTTATAGAGGATCTAGCGTGAGCTTTAAAGCAGAAGGTAATGTAAAATTAGGAGTTAAATTCACACTTAATAATAATCCGGATTATATTTATGAAAATGGAATTCAAAAAATAGACGGATTTAATAACAATTTATACGGAGAAGTTTTAACCGATATGAAATTCATCATCATACCTCAAGTTCAAGTTTTCCAATCTAAATTAATTGATGTTAAAGGTAAAATAACTGTAGGACTTAAAACTTCTAATATCGGTAACGGAACTTCTTCAGATGACTCTAAAAGTTTTTCACAAGGAACCGTTTATACCTCTGCGGCATTCACTTTTTCAAGTTTAGGTTTACCTGCCTATAGCACCGATATTTTCAAAAAATCTATAAATATATGGAAAAAAGGAGACTATGTTAATTCTGTTTCTTTTTCAAATTTTAAAGCGGGTAAAGCAACCATTGTACCATGTAGCGGTTTGACCTCTTTTGGATATGATGTTTTGTTAGATTATAAATACAGCTTACCAGGAAAAACTATTTCCGGTGATTTAGAAATAACTTATGATGTATATGCTGATAATGGTACTCTTCTTGAGTCCAATAAAACAGTCAAAGTATTACCATATAATATAACCTCTAACTCATTTAAATTCAACATGTGTATTCCTTTCAGAAAAATCAATTTCTTCAATATATCTAAAATTAGTTATGTTAAAAATATAACTATTAAAGATGCTAACGGATATATAGCAAATGGCATTTTAGATCCATTGACCGGAAGCCCGGTTACTGAAATTGCATTTGTAAGGTAATTTTTCTTAGTAATATATTAGTAAAGGTAGACGCTCATTGTCTACCTTTTTTTATAGAACTAGTATTTCCTCAAAAAAATCAAAATTTATAACATTAAATTTATCAATTTTTAAATTTTTCTTAAGATGTATAAGATATCGTGAAGAATTTTTAAAAAGAATAGTAAATAAATACGGTAAACATTTTAAAGGACTTACAGATTATTACTAAATTTGCACGATAAAATTGTTATTATGCAACTTTCAGAACAAGAACTAATTCGAAGAGAAAAATTACAAAAACTTAAGGATGCGGGTATCGATCCATATCCCGCTGCAGAATATAAAGTTACGCATACTGCCCAAGAAATAAAAGATCAATTTAAAGAAGGAGAAAAGGTTGTGATTGCCGGAAGACTTATGTCTAATCGTATTCAGGGAAAAGCGGGTTTTTCTGAGCTGCAAGACACCACCGGGCGTATTCAGCTGTATTTTAACAGAGATGTAATTTGTCCCGACGATGATAAATTTAAATATAACGATTTTTATAAAAAATTGCTCGATTTAGGTGATTTTATAGGAGTTGAAGGAGAATTATTTGTTACTAAAATGGGCGAAAAAACCGTAATGGTTAACGATTTTAAACTTCTTTCAAAGGTATTGCGACCGCTTCCTCTACCTAAAGTTGATGAAGAAGGAAAAGTCCATGATGCATTTAATGATCCTGAATTAAGATATAGAATGAGATATGTTGACTTAGTAGTCAATCCTCATATAAAAGAAATTTTTATTAAACGGACTCGTCTGTTTAATGCTATGAGATCCTTTTTTAATGATAAAGGATATTTTGAGGTTGAAACCCCTATACTTCAATCCATTCCCGGAGGAGCTGCGGCTCGACCGTTTATAACCCACCATAACGCCTTAAATATTCCATTATATTTACGAATTGCAAATGAGTTATATTTAAAACGTCTTATTGTTGCCGGTTTTGAAGGTGTTTACGAATTCTCTAAAAACTTCAGAAATGAAGGAATGGACAGAACGCATAATCCTGAATTTACTGCAATGGAAATTTACGTTGCTTATAAGGATTATAATTGGATGATGAAGTTTACTGAACAATTATTGGAACATTGCGCCCTAGCAGTAAACGGAACAACCCGAGTAACATTTGGAGAGCATGAAATTGATTTTAAAGCTCCATATGCCCGAATTTCCATGACTGACGCCATTAAAAAATTTACGGGTTTTGATATAACAGGAAAATCTGAGGAGGAATTGAGAAATGCAGCAAAAGAAATGGGTGTTGAAGTTGATGAAACTATGGGTAAAGGAAAAATCATAGATGAAATATTTGGAGAAAAGTGTGAAGGTAATTTTATACAGCCAACCTTCATTACTGATTATCCCAAAGAAATGTCTCCACTAACCAAACAGCACCGCGATAATCCTGAATTAACCGAACGTTTTGAATTAATGGTTTGCGGAAAAGAAATTGCTAATTCTTATTCAGAATTAAATGATCCCATAGATCAAAGAGAACGTTTTGAAGAACAATTAAAATTGTCTGAAAAAGGAGATGATGAAGCAATGTTTATTGATCAAGATTTTTTACGTGCATTAGAGTTCGGTATGCCTCCGACTGCAGGTTTAGGTATAGGAATGGATCGATTAATTATGTTCCTTACTAATAATCCGTCTATACAAGAAGTATTATTCTTTCCGCAAATGAAACCCGAGCAAAAAGCATCTTCCATCGAACATTCTGAGGAAGAAAAAATTATTATCAAATTATTACAAGATAATAATTCTTCTATGGAATTAAATGAATTAAAATCTCTGGCCGGACTAAGTGGAAAAAAATGGGACAAAGCCATGAAATCGCTTTCTAAACATTCATTGATTACTGTTACTGTTACCAATGAAAATAAAACAGTTGAATTAATTTCTTAAAATAAAATTTTTAAAAAATACAATATTTAAGGCTATCTTTTTTAGATAGCCTTTTTAAATTAAAATTAAATTTAAAAATGAACTAAAAAAATGTTTTTATTATCTACTAAATCTATAGGGATTGGATGATATTAAATTCATATTTATTATCTTTGTTTAAAATCAAAATAAATAAATGATTATGGAAACCATATTTAAAAATAAAAGTCAAGAATTACTTAGCTGTATAGAAAATCTAAAATTAAGTAACTCTGATTATGAGCAAGTTGCATCAGAATTATTTAAATATAATTTCAATGATTACGATGCAGCTTTTTCTATTAATAAAGTAAATGTTCCGGAAGGCAGTTATGTTCGTTTACCTATTTATGCTAATAAATGCTGTGCGATTTTAATGCTTTGGGGGATAAATAATAAAACAGCCATTCACGACCACTTAAACTACGACGGATTAATAAAAGTTTTAAAAGGAAATCTTACAGAAGTTAGTTACATTGAAGATAAAAATTTCATAGTATATGATGGAGAAGGCGTAGCTCCTGAAGGTGCTATTTTTCCTGAAGATTTAGGAGGTATTCATTCAGTAGTTAATAATTCTTCGGAAATATCTGTTAGCTTACATATCTATCACACTCCTCAAACTTCTTTAAAAGGTGTTAGAATTTTTGATATTGAAAATAGAAAAATAGCCATCTTAAATGATAAGGCTACATCCTGTTCATGGAATTTACCTGAAGATAATTACGAGAAAATCACTCAATTATAACTAGTATAATCTAGTATAATTTTAAAATATTTAAATTCTAACTCAGATTGAGTTAGAATTTTTTAATTAGATATTAATTCATATCCGTCAATTTTAAAGCCTAACCAAGAATTCAATCTCTACCTTTTCAGATATTAAATCTAAACTTATATTTTCTAAATTTTTTTGAACTTTACAACTTTTAAAGTTTAGCAATAAAAAAAGCTATTTCATTTAAATGAAATAGCTGTTTAATCTTGTTAATTGTAAAAATTATTGTAAAAGTTTTTGAAGATTTAAAGCATCTGCATTTTGAGGATCCACAGATAATGTTTTGTTCAAATAAGTTTCTGCTTTATCTTTATTTCCTTCATGATATTCTTTGTAAGCGAAAAATGTATATGCAATAGCTAAATATGCTTTTTCATTGGCTGAATATTCTTTCTTCGGTTCAACCATATCAATATATTTTTGGAAGGCTTGAGCTGTAAGACCGCTTTTATCACTCGAATCATACGCGTATAATGCCATACCTTTTCCGGCATAAGCTACTTCCCAGGTAGGAATTAAAGAAATCAATTGATCCCATGAAGCAACAGAGCCTAAGTAATCTTTAGCTTCGTATTGTTCTAAAGCTAAATTATACCATGAAGTTGTATCGTTGGCATCAGCCGCAACCGATTTTTTCAAAGCCTCAATTTTAGGATTAGTTATAGATGCTTCTGTTTTAGCTCCCGGTTGTAAGGATAAAAGAATAGATTGATAATCGTAAGTTTTATCTCCTTGACCGATGGCTTTGGTTAAATTCAGTATCGCGGTTTTGGTTAATTCCTCTTTTTCTTGACCGCTTGCAGTTTTAAGTAAAGAGGATTGTATTTTTCCTAAAACTCCATAATCTGAACCTTCTCTTTTTGACTCAGGAATAGTTTGTAAGTATTGATTTATATTTTTATAGGCTTCGGAAAAATCAGAATTTTCAATTAAATCCAATGCTTTTAGCTTAAATTTTAACGGATCGGATATATCATTCCAATTTTTAGTCAGTAAATCTAAAGACTTTGCATAATCTTTAATAAAATAGGAAACTTTAGCTAATTCAAATTGAGTCTCGGCATCATTGTTCCCTGACAAAGAAATATATTTTTGTAAGTTTTTAAAAGCTTCATTATAATTACCGCTTCTCACATTAAAGTCTGACAAATATTTGTATGTTAATGGATAATTAGGATTAGCTGCTATGGCCTTGTCAAAATTTTCTGTAGCTAATTTTCCTTGTCCATTGGTTCGCCCCCATATGTTTCCTATTAATGCATAAGGTATGGATTTATCTTCGGCAATTCCTAAGGCTTTGGTATAATTGGAAACCGCCTTACCCGGATCTTTTTTTTCAAAATAGGCATTTCCTAAAACTATATAGTATTCGAACTTATCTTTATTTTTAACCAAGTCTAATAACTTTTGGCCATATTCGATACTTTTATCATAATCTGTACTTTCCGGCTTATTGGTAAATAATTGATAGGCTTTTGATATTTGAAATAATACATCCGCATTTTTGTACTTAGATCCTTTGGCGATGGATTCAAATTCTGCATTTGCTTCCGATTTTTTTCCTTGATATAATTTTATTGTCGCCAATCCGATTTTATTTAAATTAGATTTTGGATCTAAAGCCAAACCTTTATTAAAATATTGTGAAGCCATTTCTAGATCAGGTTTAGAAATTGATAAATAATATGCTCCTAAATAATAATAATTGTCTGCTGATGGTGATTGAGCTGCTAATTTTTCAAAAGTATTTTTGGCCTTGCTATATTGATCATTTCCTAAATACTTAATACCCTCTTGAATACTTTGTGCATTCATAAATCCTGATAACATCATAGCAGAGATTACAAATGTTGCACCTATTTCTTTTTTCGCGTAATTCATTCTAAATTTTTATTTATTTTTCTTTTTATTTTATTTTTAACTCTTATTTGTATTCTAATAGTATTAAAATTATTTATTTTTTAAACTATTTTTTAAAATTTATCTTCCATGAAGCTCAATCCTTCTTTCATACAAATAATAGGGTTGAAGTCCTGCCCTTTTAACAATAAGCTGTCCTCTCTGAGAGCCACAAAATCTTGAAAAACTGCTCCCTATTTTAAAACTGTTTTCAGCATTTAATAGAAAAACTCTTTTGGTGAAAGGGTATATACCTTCACGCAAATTAGGCACCGTCGGATTTATTAAATTACCATCCGCTCTTCTTATAGGCAATATTCTCACTTTTGAAAGGAACTCCTTCACTTCATTACTATTTTCTTCACTTAATACATCCAAACCAATAATTCCTATATGAGAGCTATTTTTACTAATAAATTGGATTACCTCTTTTCCATTTGAAAATGAGTTAATTTTTTGATTTTTAGTCAGATTAAACCCTAATTTTTTTTTTAAATTATTAAAATTACTTGAATTTCCTCCATCAAATACAAATTTACTATCATTTGAAATAATATTTGATTTTAAAGAAGTTTGATCAATTTCTTTAATGGAACTTTCTTTTGACACAACAAAAATGGTTGCATCACACGCTATTTGTGTGGAAATATAAGAAACGTTAGTATGATTGTATAAAATTCCGGCTTCTTCTGAAGATAAATCCCTGGTAGTCATTGCTATCGGAACTTTACCGTTCAAAAGATCAGCGATCACTAAATCTTCAACTTCCGGCTTGAATAAAATTTTTGTTTCGGGATAAGAGGATTGAAAAACTTCAACTAAGGCTGAACCTAAATTCATTAGTGAAGGATCAATAGCTAAAGTTATATTCCCTTGCCTATACGCTTGTTTCTTTTTTATATCTTCTTGGCATGAAATACATATAATTAAAAAAGCTAAAAACACTATGGATCTGATTATTAATCTATTGTTCATTTTGTCTAATATATTTAGTCGCTCGATAAGCTCTAAAAAAACCGTAAACTATTAATAATCCCCCTAAAATCCAAGAGTATTCAGGTTCTAATTCAATAAAAAACTTTTTATAAATAATAATTAATATTCCTATTATAAAATACCCAATTCCAATAAATATGGAAAGTGATTTATAACTTAGCTTCATACTTCTTTTTTTGAAGAATTCTAAATAACAAATATAAAAATATTTATTTACTTATTTTTGCAGTTACTATTCTTATAACCTTTTTAAAAAATAAATTATATGGATTTTGTTATTAATACATTTTCAGACTTAGAAGATGTTGCTAAAGAAATAATTTCAAATTCAAAATATAAAATTTTTACACTTAAGGGAAATCTAGGTGCCGGAAAAACCACTTTAGTAAAATATTTATGCAAAACACTTGAATGCCATGATACCATAACCAGTCCTACTTTTTCATTAGTAAATGAATATCTGTGTCCTGCTGGTAGAATTTATCACTTTGATTTATATCGAATTAAATATATGGAAGAATTAATAAATATTGGTTTTTATGAATATATAGATTCCGATAATTATTGTTTTATAGAATGGCCGGATATATGTGAAAATGAATTACCTAAACATCATAAAATTTTATTAAATTTGATGGATCAAACCAGGCACTTAACATTTAACTAATATGGGTATTTATACACCTTTTTCCGAAGAAGAGCTGATTCCCCTGGAGGAACGAATTGAAGTGATAAAAAAAGGAGGAAAATGCAGTATTGGTATTCCTAAAGAAGATCATTTGATTGAAAGCAGGATTGCTCTCACTCCCGATGCTGTATCGGTTCTAAGCTCTAATGGTATTGAAATCATAATGGAAAGTGGAGCCGGTTTAGGGGCTCATTATTCCGATGCTTTATATTCCGAGGCAGGGGCAACAATTTCATACGACCCTAAAGAGGTTCTGTCTCAACCCATCATTTTAAAAGTTGAACCTTTATCCATAGATCAAATAAAGCACTTGCAGCCAAATTCCTATTTGATTTCTGCTGTACAAATAAATACTCAATGCAAAGAATATTTCGAAGAACTTTCTAAAAAAAAGATTACGGCTTTAGGATTTGAATATATACGAGACAGCCATAATGAATTATCCATTGTACGACTTATTGGTGAAATAGCCGGAGTTTCCAGCATACTTATTGCCGCTGAATTACTGTCTTCAACTCATGGGGGAAATGGTCTTTTACTAGGAGGAATAACCGGTGTTAGACCGTCCAACGTAGTAATTATAGGAGCAGGAAATGTGGGAGAAAGCGCCGCACGTTCGGCTTTAGGGTTAGGAGCCACCGTAAAAGTGTTTGACAATTCTATTACTCGACTTAGAAGATTTCAAGAATTACTGGGACGAAGGTTGTATACGTCTACGATAGACCCGAAAGAGCTCAGCAAAGCGTTAATTCGCTGCGATGTTGCCATTGGTTGCTTAAAGGGAGAACTTAGGGCTCCGATTATTGTACCTGAAAATACTGTTAAAAGAATGAAACCGGGATCTGTTCTCATTGATATAAGCATTGATAACGGAGGAGTTTTTGAAACCTCAGAAATAAATGCTAAAAATGAAGCTTTTATTAAACATGAAGTCCTACATTATTGTGTTCCCAACATCACTTCTAAATTTGCAAGAACCGCTTCTAAAGCTTTAAGTAATTTCTTTTTAAGTTATTTTCTTAATCTGAACAATCAAGGAGGATTTGAAGCTATGTTTAGAAAAAACCGTGGAATTTGTCAGGGCATTTATATGTACAAAGGCAGAATTACTAATAGACAGATAGCTTCTTGGTACGACCTGCCGTACCAAGACATTCATTTACTAATTATTTAAGCATGTCATTTTCTAAAAGATTAAGACTCTATCTTACGGGTTTTTTTATGGGTCTTATATTTATATTATTTGTATTTGGTAATAAGGTATTTTCTTGGTCATATTTGCCCAATGACAGGGTTTTAGCCGAAATACAAACCAAACCTTTAAAATTTTCAAATCAAAGTCTGGAAAGTCTTAAACTAAAAAAAATATCTCTCAATTTTATAAAAGATACAGTTCTTAGTAAAGGTAAAATAAATTTTAAGATGAGTAATGCTCAAGCATTGCCTTGTCCTCATTATGTCCTTCATTATCAAAGCTTAAAAGTTACATTTACTAAATGCAAAGACACGGTAGTCATAAACACGATTGATTAATCCTATTAAGGATTTTTTAACATAAAATTCCGTTTGTACAATTTTTTCCTATATTTACAATCTAAATGTAAAACAGAATATATGAGATGGTTTACTAGACAGAAAAAAAACATCAGTACTGACATTAGCGAAAAGAGGGAGGTTCCTGAGGGATTATACTATAAAACTCCATCCGGGAAAATTATTGAAACTGATCAATTAACAGCTAATTACTATGTTAGTCCGGAAGATGATTTTCATGTTAGAATTGGTAGTTCCCAATATTACCAGATTTTATTTGATAATGGTAAATTTAAAGAACTTGACGTAAAAGTTCACAGCAAAGATTCATTAAATTTCGTCGATTCCAAACCGTATAAAGATCGATTAAAAGAAGCACAATCTAAAACTAATTTAACTGAAGCCATAAGAAATGCCGTAGGTAAAGTAAATGGAAAAGAAATTTATATTTCTTGTATGGATTTTAGTTTCATCGGAGGATCTGTGGGATCTGCGGTTGGAGAAAAAATTAGAAGAGCCATCGATTACTGTATTAAAAATAAATTACCATATGTAATTATAAGTCAATCCGGAGGTGCTAGAATGCAAGAAGCAGGGCTATCTTTGATGCAATTGGCAAAGGTTGAAGCTAAATTAGCTCAATTAAGTGATGCCGGACTTCCTTATATATCTGTACTAACAGATCCAACCTTTGGAGGAATAACCGCTTCATATGGTTCTACCGGTGATATTATAATTGCTGAACCCGGCGCATTAATCGGATTTGCAGGACCAAGAGTAATTAAAGAAACTATCGGAAAAGATTTACCTCCTGGTTTCCAATCATCTGAATTCCTTTTAGAAAAAGGCTTTATAGACATTATCGCACACAGAAAAGATTTAAAAAATACCATTTCACATTGTGTTGACATGTTAATGAATAAAAATAAAGAAGATAAATAAAATATAAAAAACAAAGAAAAAGCTAATAATTATTAGCTTTTCTTTTTTTAAAACCATTACCTAAAAATTTATAATCTCCTCAAATAAATGACCCTTAATTATATTTGGATTGCCTTTATTATCTTATCTTTTTTTGTAGGAATTCTTAAGTTCGTGTTTTTAGGAGATACGGTAATCTTTAAACATATGGTTGACGGGTTGTTTAGTACGACCAAAGTTGCAGTAATGGATATAGCTTTGCCTTTGGCAGGAATGATGACTTTCTGGTTAGGAATAATGAAAATTGGTGAAAATGCAGGCGCTATACGTTTTCTTTCTAAATTGGTTTCTCCTTTTTTTTCCAAATTATTTCCTTCCATTCCCAAAGGTCATCCTGCAATAGGAAATATGATGATGAATTTTAGTGCCAATCTTCTTGGATTAGATAATGCCGCCACTCCTTTAGGATTAAAAGCAATGGACAGTTTGCAAACACTGAATACTAAAAAAGATACTGCAACGGATGCACAGATCATGTTTTTAGTTTTGCATACCTCGGGACTAACATTAATCCCGACTTCCATTATGCTCTACCGTTATTTAAATGGCGCACAAGATCCCACCGATATATTTGTACCGTGTATTGTTGGAACTTTTTGCACTACTTTATTTGGTGTAATTATAGTAGGAATTAAACAACGCTTAAACTTATTTAGTCGCCAAATATTGATTGGTTTACTAGGAGCTCTAGTAATGATTTTTGGGCTTTCATACTTCATTAAATATTCCACAGATTCTCGGACAAAATATGCTGTCGAGTATGTATCTCATATCACCCCTCAAACTGTATATGTTGAAAATGTAACTGCAGAAGATTTCGTTAAATTATATCCTGATTCATTTCAGAAGGAGATTAACATAAAAGATAAAAAAATAACTCCTGAGTTGATCCGTAAAACTAACCAAGAATATATAAATTTTGAGCGTGGTACAGCCTCTCGAGTGATTAGCAACGTACTTTTATTACTAATTCCCGTTGTATTTATTACAGGCGCTTTTATAAAAAAAATAAATGTTTTTGATAGTTTTATTGATGGTGCTAAAGAAGGTTTCGGAGTATCTGTAAAAATAATTCCTTATTTAGTAGCCATGTTAGCTGCTATTAGCCTATTGAGAACCAGCGGTATAATGGATTATCTAATTAATTCTATTTCTTATTGCTTATCCTCGTTACATATCAATACCGATTTTTTACCTGCACTACCTACTGCTTTAATGAAGCCCCTTAGTGGGAGTGGTAGCCGTGCATTAATGATTGAAGCCATGCAAAATTATGGTGCTGATTCTTTTGTAGGAAGACTTACCTGTATATTTCAGGGAAGTGCAGATACTACTTTCTATATAGTTGCTCTTTATTTTGGAAGTGTAGGTATTAAAAGAATTAGATATTCTCTTACTGCAGGTTTGCTGACCGATTTATTAGGCGTAATCACAGCCATTTTTATTACCTATTATTTCTTTGGGTAGCCATTAACTATAAATATGTTAATTTTTTTAACACAGCATCGAACTCCTATAACAATATTTTTCTTAATTAAATATTAATATCTTTGCACCTGTTAATATTTAATTTTTCTTTGTTCCTATGAATGATTTTAGTTGGGGCCAATTAGTTAATCCGGAGTTTTATATAAAGTTAGGCGGTATTTATTTAGTTTTATTTATAGTTTTTGCTGAAACGGGTCTCTTTGCCGGATTTTTCCTTCCCGGAGATAGTTTATTATTCCTCTCAGGTATATACAGTAAGGAATTAATACGAGAAATTTTTTATATTGAATCAGATTTTTTAAGTGTTTTTTTATTATCATGCTTAATTTCAATTGCCGGTATAATTGGTAACGAAATAGGTTATTGGTTTGGAAAAAAAAGCGGATCTTATCTTTATAATAAAAAAGATACCTTTTTATTCAAAAAAAAATATCTTTTCCAAGCAAAAGAATTTTATGAAAAACATGGGGGAAGAGCAATTATTCTTGCTCGGTTTTTACCTATTTTAAGAACATTTGCACCCATAATTGCCGGAATTGTTCAGATGAATAAGGGTAAATACTTATTGTATAATGTTTTAGGATCAACAGCTTGGTCTTTTTCCTTATTATTTTCGGGACATTATCTTTACCAAATATTCCTTAAGGAATTTAATTTCGATTTGAAACGTCATATTGAAACTATTGTATTAGTAATGGTAATAGTAACCACCGCCCCTGTAGTAGTTAAGTTATTTTTCCAAAAAAATAATGATATTTCAGAAAATTAATGTTAAAAACTAATAGATATATATAATTTTATAAATTATATATATCTACCGGCTGCTTTTAATTGCAATAAATTACTGACTGTTTAATTTTACTTAATTCAATAATTTTTATACTTTTTGAAAAGTTTAATATTAAATTTATAGTATAATCGGAAGGACCTCTCCTTTCATTTGACAAATTAATAGATTTTTTGTACATTGAATATTGTTCTTTACTAGTTGTTATAGTATAGATAACGATATTAAATTAAATTTTATTATTGTAAATGAATGTTAAATTTTTGGTCTCAATTAGTTTTCTTAGATTTAAAATTGCATATCTCATTCTTCCCAATGCCGTATTAATTCCGACATTTGTTTCTTCTGCAATTTCTTTGAAGCTTAAACCTTTATAAAAGCGTAATTCTAAAACTTCTTTTTGATCTTCAGACAGCTCATTTATGAGTCTTTTAAGATCCAGGTTTATTTGCTCATTTATTATTAAATCCTCTATGGATAGTTCGGATACTTTTACAAAATCAAATATATTATAATCCTCATTCTGTCCACTGGATTCATTAATTATTTTCGTTTTATTCGAAACCCTAAAATGATCAATAATTAAATTATGTGAAATTCTCAAAACCCATGGTAGAAACTTCCCTTCTTCGTTATATTTTCTCTCCTTAAGAGTTAATATAACTTTTATAAAAACATCTTGAAATAGATCTTCAGCTAACTCCGGGTTATTAACCTTTCGATTGATATAATTATATATCTTTAACTTATGCCTATCCAACAATGTTTTAAGAGCATTTTCATTTCCATTAATATAAGAATGAACTAATTCACAGTCAGTTCTTTTTATCATTACTTATGATATTTGTTAGTTAATAGAGTAAAATTTTATTCTATATATCTAATAATTTCAATTTTCTACCTAGATAACTTCTTAGGGAACAAATGTATATATAAAATTTTAAAAAAACCTAAAAAATGTTAATGAAATTATAATATTTTGTTCATGCAACATAAAAATTGATTTATTTTTTTCTTATTTATACTGAAAACTCCTACTATTACTATCAAAACTTAAATATCATGAAATAAAATCAAAACTTTTTCATTAAGCAATATAATTTTTAAAATATAGAACAAATTTATATATTGCAACTTGAAATCTAATATAAATATGAATAAGATAAAATACCAATTAGAATTTGCAATGAAATGTTCCACTACTCTTTTGTTTGAATATATTGGAACTTCTTCAGGTATGAGTGAATGGTTAGCTGATGACGTAATTGAAAGAGGTGATAAATTTACTTTTATTTGGGGAGATCAAGAAGAATCTGCTAACTTAATACGATATAAAGAAGAATCTTTTGTGCGTTTCAGATGGGAGGAAGATGAGGGAACGAAATATTTTTGGGAACTTGCCATACATGTTGATGATGTAACCAGTGACGTAGCTCTTGTAATTACTGATTTTGCCGAAGAAAGCGACTTAGAACACTCTAAATTATATTGGGAAAATTTAATTGAAGACCTAAAAAAGATTATAGGTTCTTAAATAATATAATTACTCCCTGTAATAGGGCCAATAAAAAAAACCACTAACACAAAAAATACTAATGATTTAGTATGAAAATTATTTTCAATCAAAAATGTATTGAAGAAAATCAATTAGTAATCAATTACACTGAAAACAATTATTTTTCCGGGGATTTTGTAAACGGTTTCTGTTGGCTATTTCAAAATAAACTCCTCTATTGGGAATATGTATATTTCCAATTGATGGCATCCATGAGAAAAATGAGGATAGATATACCTCTAGCTTTTACTCCGGAATTATTTGAAGATCAAATTAAAATACTTTCTGAGAAATTAAACACCACAGAAGGTAGAGTAAAAATAACAATCTATAGAAATATCCAAAATCATCCCCCTTCATTTATAATACAAATTTTACCCCATAAAAATTTCTTTATAACTACTGAAAATGAAGTTGATGTTTATAAAGAAATTCTTATATATCCCAATTTATTGTCTGATTTATTAATTTATCAGCCTCTTAATAGCATAGCAGAACAATATGCAAGAGAAAATGAGTTACAGGACGTTATTTTGCTCAATAGTGAAAAAAGAATAGCTAGATCTGTGTTAGGTAATATATTTTTAATTCAAGATAATATGATAGTTTCCCCTCCCACAACGGAAGGTGCCATCCAATCTGTTTTAAAGAAAAATTACATCCTTTTTCTACGAGAAAAAACAAATTACATCTTTAAAGAAGCACCAATATCTCCTTTCGAAGCTCAATCTGCAGATGAATTTTTTATACTTAGTGATGAGAATGGATTACTGCCCGTTACCCGGTTAAGAAAAAAAGTTTTTAAGAAAGATCAAACTCGTTTATTGACAAAAAAATTTATCGGTTATTCATTAGAATAGTTGGTAACTCAAAAAATCTGTTTTGTTTTAAATAAAAAAAGGTCGCATAAGCGACCTCAAACTAAAACCACAAAAAAATGAGAAAGCGATTACATTTAAGTAATCATGTCTTGAAAGATCATTAAAAATCTTTTTAAAGATATCTCTTACTTTCTTGATGCAAAAATAATCTAATTATGGTTCTATAAAGGGGTTTATCAATAAAATTATTTTATAGTGTAAATAGTACGTTTTTTATTACCCCTCAATTTTAGATAGATAAACACGCTAAAGTGTAAAATAAAATTTAGGCTTGCACTATAAAAATAGTGGGTTCTTTGTGAAAATTTGGTTTTTTAGCTTTCCAATCTTTGCAATATAAAGTTTTAATAGATTCGTTGGGAAGAGTAACATTCGTGGCAATACATAAAGAAGTTTTTGGATTTAAGTATTTAATCAAGTCATCAAATAACGCTTGATTTCGATACGGAGTTTCCATAAATATTTGTGCTGATCTTTGATTTCTGCTCACCTTTTCAAGATTTACTATTGTCTTTTTCCTTTCATTAGAATCTATGGGAAGATAACCGTTAAAAGCAAAACTTTGACCATTTAAGCCACTGGCTATTAAGGCTAATATGATGGAAGAAGGACCTGTAATAGGAACTACTCGAATATCGTGTCTGTGACACCAAGAAACTAAAATATTACCCGGATCTGCTATGCAAGGTAATCCCGCTTCTGAAATTAATCCAACATCCTCCCCGTTTTTCAAAGGCTGTGAAAGATATTCCAATTCCTCTTCCGTGGTTCTTTTATCTAATATTGAAATACTTAATTCGCTTTGAGTTATTTCCGGACATAAAAATTTAATAAATTTTCTGGCCGATTTTTGATTTTCAGCAACAAAAAATTTTAACGTATGTAATAATTCGATTTCTCTCGGAGAAAATATATCTTTGGGTGAGGTTTCACCTAAATAGGCAGGAAGTAAATATAATACAGCCATAATTATTTTTTACTAAACTTTTTTCTTCTTACAAATATAAAAGAACCTCCTACGATAATGACTAAAACGATAGGACCCCCTAAATTTAACCATTGCCAATACGATTTTTCCTGAACAATTAGAGGCTTATTCAACATTCTCATTTGTACCGTCCTGTTTCTTAAAAGCATTAAACCGTGATCATCTAATAAATAGTCCAGGGCGTTTATTAAAAATTCTTCGTTTCCATAAGTAATACCTGTTGAATAATCAAAACCTAAAGGCAAAGGTTGACCTTTTATCACCTGATTTCTTGCTATGTCACCATCGGATATAACGATCATCTTATTATTATTTGACCGGTCCACAAAATTTTTAATTCCACTAGACTCTATCCTATCCTTGTATGCAGAGGTAAATTTCCCTTCAAGCAAAACTCCCAATATTTTAGGCCCTTTATTGTATTCGTTCCAATTTACGTTGTCTCTTTCAACTAACTTTGCTTCCTCAAGTGATATATAGGAGGGTACTCCTTGAAGCGCGGTATAGGAAGAACTTTGATAGAGAATTGTTTTTTTAACTCCGGGAGTATCTAAAGTATCAACGGAAGTAGGAAACTGAAAGGATACCGGATTAATATTTTTGGTTATCGGATGATTATTCAAGGAAAATCCCATAGGAAAATATACCCAAGGAACTCTTGCATTTTGTGCATTTCCTTGTATTTCTCCAACCTGTAAATTTATATAGGTAGGATTTTTTATATCCTTAACAATTCCGGAATTTATCCTTACTCCGTAAGAAAATAATAAATCAGTTAAATTAAGATCATACGGATAAGCCAATATTTTACTGGACTTAAGCAAAGTATCCATTTCGGCATTAACTTGATCAATTGCCCATAGTGTTTTACCTCCACTCATGATATATTGGTCAATCGTTAATTTTTCTTTATCAGTAAAAGCCTTTCTTGGTTTGGCAATCAGTATGGCATCAAATTTCTTAAGAGTTGGTAAATCCTGAAGTGACAAGGTCTGACTATCTTTAGGAAAAATAGGTCCGAAGTTATAATTTTGATGAATTCTGTTAGCCAGGCTGAACATTTCCAATCGGTTCAGTTCTTTTTGATTTACTAAAATGCCTACACTTTTCAAACGTTTATTGGATAACTTATCAATAGCACTTATAAAACCGTATTCCAGATTTTCGATAGATTTAGCCATTTGCTCATCTCCTGTTATTCCTGCCTGAGAAATTATTAAGGGGACTGTTTGCCCTTTGCCTTTATATTTTATAGTTGCATAAGGAAATAAAATTAGTTGAGATGATGCTCCATCTTTTTCAACCCGCAAAGCCGAAGGAGCCATACCCATAGCTTCTAATGTCTCTTGTGATAATTTTTCCTTTATTGGATCTATTAATTGAAAATTAATATTGGAATTTAACCTTTTAAATTCATCCAGCAGACTGAGAGTTTCAGATTGTAATTGTTTAAAATCCGCGGGAAAATCTCCTTCTAAATATACATCAATCTGCATGGGCTCATCAATTTTTTTTAATACTTGACGAGTACTTTCAGTTAACGTATATCGTTTATCCGAAGTTAAGTCAAACCTTTTATAAAAAAAACCACTAGCCAATATAAGTCCTGCAATAAGTAGGATTACTAAGCTAATATTTATCTTTTTTAAATATCTCATTACTTTTTGCTGTTGATTATTCGAATCGATAATAAAAGAAAAACAACTATTACAAAGATAAAATAACCTATATCTCTTGTATCAACGATCCCTTTTGTAAAACTGGTATAATGTTGAAAAAATCCTATTTTTTGCAGGGTATAATCTAAATTTCCTAACAGATTATACGATGCCAAATTTTCAAATCCATAAAAACAAATAAAACAAAAAAAGACACCCGTTACAAACGCTAATACCTGATTTTTTACTAAGGAAGAACAAAAAATACCAATTGAAGCAAAGGTCATAGACAAAAAGAGTAATCCGATATATCCGCTAACAATGATTCCTGAATCTATATTTCCTTTCGGTAAACTTAAATAATTAATCGTATAAACATAGGTAAAAGTAGGAAGTAAAGAAAATAAGACTAGAATTAGAATCGCCCAATATTTACCTAAAACAATAGATGAAACAGACAATGGTTGAGAAAATAACCAGACCAAAGTACCGTTTTGCTCTTCTTCCGCAATGCTTTTCATTGTCAAAGCAGGTAATAGGAACATCAATACCCAGGGAGCAAGTATAAAAAAGTTATTTAATGTAGCCAATCCTACATTGAAAACATTAAAATCATTATCGAAAAACCATAAAAATAAAGAACAGATTAACAAGAAAGCAGCCGAAACAATATATGCGCCTAATGTTCCAAAATATGCCCAAAGTTCTTTTTTAAAAATTGAAAACATACGATTCTTACTTTTTCTTTTTTCTGTTAACTAATTTTACAACTAACATAATTACAAGAACCAGAACTATAAAACTGATCAATAAGCTTAGCCACATTCCCATAAAATATTGTTTGAAAATAACTATAAATATTACGGCAAATAAAATAATAGTAGCAACTTCATTCATCATACGGAGCTTAATAGAGGTTGTAATGAATTTTCCGGCCTTTATCCTCCTAATACACCTCCAACTCCAGTAATGATATAGAGCCAATCCTCCAACAAATACCAGCTTAATATGGAACCATGGTTCTCTTAAAATGTAAAAAGTAATATCCCCGCGAGTATTAATCATCATTAATGTTCCGGTAATAAGCATTATAATTCCTGCCGGAACCGTTATAATATCCCATAAACGAGAAATCATATATATGTATTGCTTTCTAAGAATCTCACGCTCAAGCTCCGGTTTTTCATTAGTATCTATAAAATAAACAAATAAACGTATTAAGTAAAAAATCCCCGCAAAATAGCTTACCATAAAAATAATGTGAATCGCTTTTAAGGCAAAATAACTGGGAATATCAGGAATATGCATTATACAATCAATTTTGAATGCGAATTTAATAAATTTAATATTATCAATACTTTAATATATAACCCTGTGAACAGGTTATATATACACACCATATATTTAAGCTAAAATTATAGTTCTTTGAATGTTTGAATAATTGATATAACTTTTGGTAATAAAGAAATAAGTAAATATTGCTTAACAATCCTATCAATTTTATAAATAAAATTGTAATAAATTTAGTATTATACTGAATAAATGTAAAATTTTAGGCATTTTTTTTGAAAATAACTTTAAACATATGTATTTAGATAGCATACATTAGTATCAAAAAATTGTGTTATTATTTCAATTAATTAATCATTTATATAATTCTGTTTATGAAAAATGCTTTACATCCTAAGAAAAATGTTGCCGTATGGGTAGGAATCATTTCAGGAATCATTTCAGGTTTTATCAAATTCGGTTGGGAAGTTCCATTTCCTCCCCGTACTCCCGAAAGAGATATGACCAATCCACCACAACACCTCCTGGAACAACTGGGAATGTCTCATGACCTCTCCCATCTCATGTATTATTTTAATGATAATCCGCGACCGATCATGAGCTTTATTATTCATTTTTCCTTCTCAATTATCTGTGCAATAATCTATTGCTTAGTTGCAGAATATTATCCTAAAATTAAATTATGGCAGGGAACTGCCTATGGAATATTTATTTACATAATGTTCCATATTATTATAATGCCAATACTGGGAACAGTACCTGCCCCGTGGAATCAGCCTTTTGCAGAACATTTCTCTGAATTTTTCGGACATGCGTTCTGGACCTGGATAATTGAAATTACGCGTAGAGATTTACGAAACCGAATTACGAAACAACCGGATTCCGAAATCCCTCTTAATTCTCCTTTCAGGTAAAAATTTTATATTTCAATATACATGTAAAAAAGGAGCATATGTTTTATGCTCTTTTTTTACCTTGTTTACCTAAAAAAAAATCAAAACATTTCTATACCTTTGTTTTAAAAATAAGACATAAAGAAATGAAACCCGGAATTCCTAAAGGCACCAGAGATTTTACCGCTAAAGAATTACAAAAGAGAAGATACATAATTACTAAGTTACAATCCAATTTTGAAAAATTTTGCTTTCAACCGTTGGAAACTCCTTCTTTTGAAAATTTAGATACATTGACCGGTAAATATGGAGAAGAAGGAGATCGTTTAATTTTTAAAATATTAAACAGCGGTGATTTTCTAGCTGAAGCGAAAAAAAAGAATCCGGATATGTCTCAATGGAGTTCCAAAAATATAATTGGTTCCATTTCGGAAAAAGCTTTGCGGTATGATCTTACCGTACCTTTTGCGCGTTACGTTGCCATGAATCACGGGCAACTTCCCCTACCTTTCAAAAGATACCAAATACAACCGGTTTGGAGAGCAGATCGACCTCAAAAAGGACGATATCGTGAATTTTATCAGTGCGATGCCGATATCGTTGGTTCAGCCAGTTTGTGGCATGAAGTAAATCTTACTTTATTATACGATTCGGCTTTTTCGGATTTACATATTCCAATTGAAATTCATGTAAACAACCGAAAGTTATTGGCAGCTATTGCTCAATATGCATCTATCGAAAATCAATTAATTGATTTTACCGTTGCTTTGGATAAGTTGGACAAAATTGGTTTGGATAAAGTTTTAGAAGAAATGTCAACTAAAGGTATTGAACAAGATTCTTTACAAAAACTTATTCCGATTATTGAACTTTCGGGAACTTTTGAAGAAAAAATTTCGCAATTGAAAGATATACTCACAGATATTGAAATAGGGCAAGAAGGTATTCAAGAGATGGAATTTATTTACAATCGGGTAAAAGAAATTGGACTTACCTCTGCGGAAATGGTCTTCAACCTGACCCTAGCGCGAGGTTTGGATTATTATACCGGAACTATTTATGAAGTGAAAGCTAAAAATATCTCCATGGGATCAATTGGCGGAGGTGGACGATATGACAATCTCACCGAAATATTCGGCGTTAAAAACATGCCGGGAGTAGGTATTTCTTTCGGATTAGACCGAATATATTTGGTTATGGAAGAACTTAATCTTTTCCCTGAGGCTACGTTACACCAAAAACAAATTCTTTTTTTCAATTTCGGTGAGAATGAATGTCTTCAAGCATTGAAACTAATTAAAGAACTTAGAAGTAAAAACATTGCTTGTGATTTATATCCTGAAAAATCTAAACTTCAAAAACAATTCAGCTACGCAGAAAAAAAGGAAATATATTTTGTAGCCTTTTATGGAGAAGATGAAATTAATACGAATACAGTAACACTTAAAAATATAAAAACAGGCGATCAGAAAAATTTATCTATTGATGAAATTGAAGAATTTTTATCTTAACTTTAATGGATTTTATCTCAAATGATTCGCGAAATTACAGTTATGTAACTAGTAATTAATCACATAAAAGCTTTTAAAATTGGCATATTTTTAGATTGGTTTTTCTTTGTTAATTAATTTAATAAAACCAAAATAATAATGAACAAGTTTTTAACTTTAGCATTTCTAGTAATGCTGTCCACATCTGCCTTTGCTCAATCCGGAAGAAAAGAAATGAATAAAGAGTACGGCAGACAATATAAAGAGATAGGCAAAAATCAAAATTTATCCGGATATGAAAAAGCACAAAAAAAACGTGAACTTTCACTTAAACAAAAACAAGATAATTTAAATTACTCGAACTCTCATGATCATGTATACGATCATCACTCAGAGCTTGCCGACAAAAAGAAAAAAGAATTAGACGCTAAAATTGATCAATTAGAAGAAAGATATAAAAGAGATAAAGAAAGAATTGAAAATAACCATCAATTAAGTAAAAATGAAATAAAAATTCAAAAAAACGAACTTGAAAGAACATATAAAGATAAAAAAAATGCATTAGTTAGAGAAAAGAAAGCAATTAAGAAATAAATTTTATTAATGAAATAAAAAATAATTTCTTTATTTAAAAAATTGCATTTAACTTTATCTTATGAAATATTTTAAATTACTATTTTTTCTTTCAATGCCTTTTTGTGTTCTACAAGCGCAAATGCAAAGTTTAGAAAAAAAAATTCATTCCATTACTAAGAATAAGAAAGCCACTGTGGGAGTGGCCGTAATTTTCGACGGAAAAGATACCTTAACAGTTAATAACGATATGGAGTATCCGGCGATGAGCGTTTTTAAATTTCATCAAGCACTTGCTTTGTTGGACTACATGAACAAAAATTTACTTTCTTTGGAATCTAATTTATATCTGAAAAAATCAGACATAAAAAAAGATACTTACAGCCCTTTAGCAAAAGAGTACCCGGAAGGTAATTTTACTATTCCAATTGGCGATTTGTTAAATTATACGGTTTCCAAAAGTGACAACAACGCCTCTGATGCTTTATATTATTATATGAGTGGTACTAAAATGACAGATCTGTATTTACGTACACTAGGAAGTAAAAATTTTTCCATTCAAGCAACCGAAGAGGAAATGAGCAAAGATTTTAATAACCAATATATAAATTGGACGACTCCGTTGGAAGCTGCTCGTTTATTGGATATTTTTATGAATAAAGATATCTTTTGTAAAAATTATAAAGATTTTTTATTCCAAGCAATGACAGAATCTGAACCAGGTTCGGATAAGTTAAAAGCTCTTTTACCTAAAAAAGTTTTAATTGGACATAAATCCGGCAGTTCTTCCCGAAATCCGGAAGGCTTAAAAGCCGCCGATAATGACATCGGTTTTGTTTATTTACCCAATGGGAAACAATATTCTATTGCAGTATTTATTAAAGATTCCAAAGAAGATGATAAAACCAATGCTCGAATGATTGCCGATATTTCTCAGGTAGTATATAATTTTTATAAAAATAAATAATTTTCCATTTAAAAAGTTACATATTTCAAACCGGAATGATTTTAAAAATCATTCCGGTTTTTTAAAACTAACAATAACTAGATATTACGCTATTTCCTTTCTAATTTCATCCAAAAATTCCAATTCGGAACGTGGAATTAATTTTTTAGCTATATCCAATAGATTATATATATCTGTACGCACTTCTTCTTCTAATTTTTCTTCTTTAAAAAACAACGATTTTTGTGAAATATGAATAATGGAGTAAAGCAAAGCTCCCAACTGCACATAATTTTCAAACGCAACTCCCGATCCAAGATCCTCTGTTGCCGGAGCAGATTGTAAATAATGACGCGCTTTATCAAGCCAAAAATCTTTAGTATTTGTCATTCTCACTTGTTATTATACTGTCAAAATTAGCTCATTATTGAGATCGTATTTTACAAGTGCTTACTTGTATAATACAATTATTGAGATGTATTTCACAAATCCATCGCTTTTAGCCGTATTTTTAGTATTTTTGTATACATAAATAAATAGTAACACAGAATGAAATTAGATATTGCTCCTCAAAAAACACATCATGGTAGAAATATCAAACGATTGCGCGAAATGTTAGGAATAAAACAAGAGGCGATCGCTATTGATTTGGATATTACCCAACAATCCGTTTCTGAACTTGAGCAAAAAGAATTTATCGATGATTCTACACTAAAAAAAGTAGCCAAAACTCTTAATGTTCCGATTGATGCTATTAAAAACATGAATGATGAAGCTACTTTTAATTATATCAACACTTTTAATGATAAAGTAGAAAGTTCATTTTTAAATAATCCAATAAATTGTACTTTCAATCCTATTGATAAAATTGTAGAGCTCTATAACGAAAAGGAGGCTTTATATGAGCGCATGCTGAAAGAAAAAGATGAATTATTGGAAAAGTTATTGAATAAATAAAGGATTTCAATTTAGATAAAAGTTTAAAGAGGTTTTAGTGTTAAAATCTCTTTTTTTATTTTACTGATTTTTTTCAAATCATATGTTTTATTTAACTGAATTGATTAAAAATAAAAAAACACTCTCAAATATTGAAAGTGTTTTTTTTAATCTAATGTTATAACTATTTTAACTGTGAATTGCTCTTTTTTCGGTAGCTTCTAAGGCAGCCTCTTTTATGGCTTCAGCATACGTAGGATGTGCATGGCTCATTCTAGCGATATCTTCAGCAGATGCTCGATATTCTAATAAAGTCACGGCATCCGCAATTAAATCGGCGGCACGAGCGGCTATCATATGAATTCCCAATACTTCATCGGTTGCCTCATCAGCCAATATTTTTACAAATCCGTCCGTATCGCCACTGGCTCGAGCCCTTCCTAAAGCACGAATGGGAAATTGTCCTATTTTGTAACTACGCCCCTCCTCTAATAATTGTTCTTCTGTTTTTCCTACTCCCGCAACTTCCGGCCAGGTATATACCACAGCGGGTATAAGATTATAATCTATATGAGGTTTTTGTCCTGCTAACTGTTCGGCAACTAAAACTCCTTCTTCTTCCGCCTTGTGTGCCAACATAGGTCCACGAACCACATCTCCTATAGCATAAATATTCGGAATATTCGTTTGCAAATGTTCATTAACTTTTATTCTTCCTTGATCATCCAATTCAATACCTGCCTTTTCCAATCCAAGATTTTCAGTATAGGGTTTTCTTCCGACAGCGACTAAACAATAATCACCCTCAAACCTGATTTCCTTACCGTTCTTTTCCACTGCTTGAACAAATATTTTATCTCCCTTACGTTCTATCTTGGTAACTTGAGTGGATAAAGAAAATTTCATTCCTTGTTTTTTTAACACTTTCAGTAATTCCTTAGATAAACCGCCATCCATAGTAGGAATTAACCGGTCTAAAAATTCTATGACGGTCACTTCTGCTCCCAACCTTTTGTATACAGATCCTAGTTCTAATCCGATAACTCCTCCCCCGATAACCAATAAATGCTTAGGTATTTCTTTAAGATTTAATGCCTCTGTTGAAGTGATCAAACGTTCTTTATCTGCGGGAGCAAACGGAAGGTTTGCAGGTTTAGAACCGGTGGCTATAATGAAATATCTAGCTTCCAGGTTTTTTATATTTCCTTTCTCATCTTTAACTTCCAATTGATTGGAAGACTTAAAAGTACCCATACCATGAAAAACCGTAATCTTATTTTTATCCATTAAATAATCGATTCCCTTACTTGTTTGTTCAACGACTTCATTTTTCCGTTGAATCATTCTGCTAAAATCAATCGTTGGCTTAGTAATTTCAATTCCGAAGTCTTTAAATTGGTGTAAAGCTTTATCATAAAGCTCGGAAGCATCTAACAAGGATTTAGAAGGAATACATCCCACATGTAAACAGGTGCCTCCTAAATGGGAATATTTTTCCACCAATGCGGTTTTAAATCCTAATTGTGCACAACGAATGGCTGAGACATACCCCCCAGGCCCCGATCCAATGATTACTATATCGAAATTACTCATGATTTATTTTTCTACTAGGTTGGAATTCAAAGATAAAAAATATACATTCAATTTATACATCTCACCTAAACAATTTTATAAATTTAAAATTACTTAGCCTATACCTTTACATAACGTATTAACCATAGTTAAACAGTAAAAGGTCTTAATCGAAATTATTTCCATTTCCAATCCAACATTCTTTTATACGGAATCGATTTTAATTCTGCTAAATCAGCAAGAGTTTTAGTAAGTGAGTCTTTAGCCTCAATTTGAGATTTTGGAATAATAATATTTCTTCCCCTGTCTAATTTTATAAAAAAATGCGAGGGAATTTCATAGATTAGTTCTATATTGGAAATAGGAATTTTTCCTTCATTTTCACCGTTGGAAAGGATTATATCATCCGTTGAAAAAGTAAGTCCAATGGTCTCTAATTGCGTTTTATTAAAATTTCGATAAACAAAACGTTTATAAAATCTTTTATATATCCAACGAGAATAAATCGGATAAATAAATATAAAACCAATTCCAAATACTCCAAAATAAGCGGCTAATGCATAGTTCTTTAAAAAAACAAAAATTACAGCAAGTACAAAAAAGGCAGAAGTCCATAAAAGTAGCCCTTTTTTCCTTTGTTGTTTTACTATTTCATTCATCGAAGCACTAAAAAGCTGATGAGTAAGATAATCATCTGCTGAAATTTTATAAGTATATGTATAATCTTTCATAATTGTAAATGTATGAAATCCGTCGAATTTATGTTAGTGATTTAATAAGTAAGAATAAGATACGTATAAATAAATATTCCTATCTCCCTATATTATAAAATTAATTTATAATTGTAACTAGTAAAGATAGGAATAAGTGTATATGCTCCGTTAGTAACGGAAGCATATTTTGGTTATATTTTCTTTAAAAGAGATTTTAATTCAACATTCTCTCCTAAAATAGTGCGTAAGGAATCTACTGAAACTCTTTCCTGTTTCATAGTATCTCTGTTTCTTATAGTAACAGTATGATCGGAAAGCGTGTCATGGTCAACGGTAATACAATAAGGAGTACCGATAGCATCTTGTCTTCTATATCGTTTACCAATGGCATCTTTATCTTCATACATTACATTATAATCAAATTTCAAATCATTGAAAATCTTTTCTGCATATTCCGGCAATCCATCTTTTTTAAGTAATGGAAATATAGCAACTTTATTAGGCGCTAAAGCAGGAGGCAAACTTAAAACAACTCTTGATGACCCATCTTCCAATGTTTCGTCTTTTAAACATTTAGATAAAAGAGCTAAAAACATTCGGTCTAATCCAATAGATGTTTCCACTACATAAGGAACATAACTTTTATTTTGTTCCGGATCGAAATATTGAAGTTTTTTACCGGAATATTTTTCATGTGCCGATAAATCAAAATCAGTTCTGGAATGGATACCTTCCAATTCTTTAAATCCGAATGGAAAATTAAATTCAATATCGGTGGCAGCGTTTGCATAATGGGCTAACTTTTCATGATCGTGAAATCTATAGTTATCTTTACCCAATCCTAAAGCTAAATGCCAATTTAAACGTTTTTCTTTCCATTCTTTAAAATAAGACAGTTCTGTGCCCGGAGGAACAAAAAATTGCATTTCCATCTGTTCAAACTCTCTCATCCTAAAAATGAATTGTCTTGCCACAATTTCATTTCTAAACGCTTTACCAATTTGCGCAATTCCAAAAGGTAATTTTTTTCTTCCTGTCTTTTGAACATTTAGGTAATTTACAAAAATTCCTTGTGCCGTTTCAGGTCTTAAATATAAATCGGTAGCAGAATCAGCAGTAGAGCCTAATTTTGTCCCAAACATTAAATTAAACTGACGAACTTCTGTCCAATTTTTAGAACCTGTTTCGGGATCACCAATTTCAAGTTCTTCGATTAAAGCTTTAGTATCTGCTAAATTAGTTTCCAAAGATTTAGCTAATCTTTGTAAGATATCTGCTTTTTGCTTTCTATATTCTAAAACTTTAGGATTGGTAGTCTCAAACTGTTCCAAATCAAAAGCTTCTCCGAATCGTTTTCTTGCCTTTTCAATTTCTTTTTTGGCTTTATCTTCAAATTTCTCCGCAAAATCTTCCACTAAAACATCCGCACGAAATCTCTTTTTACTGTCTTTATTGTCAATTAACGGATCATTAAACGCATCTACATGCCCGGAAGCTTTCCAAATAGTAGGATGCATAAATATAGCAGAATCCAATCCCAAAATATTTTCATTCAACTGCACCATTGCTTTCCACCAATACTGTTTAATATTATTTTTTAATTCAACACCATTTTGACCGTAATCATAAATAGCTGATAATCCGTCATAAACTTCACTGGAAGGAAAAACAAACCCATATTCCTTGGCATGGGCAACTACCTTTTTTAAAACATCTTCTTGAGATTTCATATATATACTTGGTTAGATATTTATATTCAACGTTCAAATTTACTATAAAAAATGAGATATTACCCTATAACTGTTATATACCTCTATCAGGAAAAACAAAATATATCTAATAATTCAACCGAATCTTTCGTTGATATTAAAAATAAATTTGCGTTTGCAAATTATCTTCATATATTTGCACTTCGAAAATAAATGAAGAACAAAAAAGAGATGTTATTATGTTAATTATTCCAGTAAAAGATGGAGAGTCTATTGATAAAGCTCTAAAAAAATATAAAAGAAAATACGATAAAACCGGTGTTGTTAAAGAATTAAGAAAAAGACAACAGTTTATTAAGCCTTCTGTTACTAAAAGACAACAGGTAATTAGAGCAGCTTACAAACAAAGATTGCAAAGTCAAGAAGAAGCATAAGAAACTTTTTCTATAAAATATTAGCCTATTTTTCGAAATTATTTTTAATTTTGAAAAGCAGGCTTTTTATATGTTACAAAAATTTCTTGAATACCTTACCTTAGAGAAACATTACTCTTCTCTTACCATACAAAGTTATGAAAGAGATTTGCTGGATCTTCAAAGCTTTCTTTTAGAATCTGAAAGCATTGCTGATGCAGAACAAGCTACAGCCAAACAACTAAGGAATTTCATTATTCATCTATCCAATAAAAATCTATCGGAAAATTCTATCAATAGAAAAATTTCTTCTATAAGAAGCTTTTTTAAATTTTTGCTTAAAATTGGCTATTTGGATACAAGTCCAACCCTACACTTAAAAAATCTTAAACAAAAGAAGAAAGTTTTACTTCCTTATACTGAAGATGAAATTTATTCCATCGAAACTTATATAAATTCTTGTGAGGCAGGAAAAGATAACTCGGATTCCTTTGAAACTCTTAGAAACCATCTCATTTTTGAGATATTTTATCAAACAGGTATCAGAAGAATGGAACTCCTGCAACTTAAAACTTCAACAATCGATTTAAAAAATCACGCGATTAGAGTTACAGGAAAAAGAAATAAAGAAAGATTAATTCCTATAACTCAAAAATTATCAGAGCAAATAAATGCATTTCTAGCCTATAAAATCAATTTTGGTATACCTTATGAATATCTATTTACCAATAAAAACGGTAAAATTTTAAGTGAAAAGTATGTATATAACCTGATTCATAGATATGTAAGCATGGTAACTACTAAGGATAAAAAAAGTCCGCATATGCTTCGTCATACTTTTGCAAGTCATCTCTTACACAACGGAGCCGAAATCAATTCCATTAAAGAATTACTGGGTCACAGTAGTTTAGCAGCTACACAGGTATATACTCATAATACTATAGAAGATTTAAAAAAAGTATTCAACCGGTCCCATCCTTTTGGGCTTAAAAATAAAAAAGATGAAAATTAACGTACAAGCAGTAAATTTTAATGCACAAGACACCCTATTGGCATTTTTAAATAAAAAAGTTTTAAAATTAGATCAATATTACGATAAAATTATCAATGCTAATATATTCCTAAAATTGGAAAACGTTGGAAATAAAGAAAATAAGACTACGGAAATCGTTTTAGAAGTTCCCGGTGATGAATTAGTAGCTAAAAAAACATCCCCTACATTTGAAGAAAGTATTGACTTAGCCTGTGAAGCCGCTAAAAAGATGATACTCAAAAGGAAAGAAAAAATGTAGGTAAAAAATCATATTTTTTTTTCATAAAAATTTGGAAATATTAAAAATTTATCTACCTTTGCAATCCGTTAGACGAAGATAATGATCTTAGAAAAATAACGAAATATTTTCTTTGAAATAAAAAATTTAACGCCGGTATAGCTCAGTTGGCCAGAGCACGTGATTTGTAATCTCGGGGTCGTGGGTTCGAATCCCTCTACCGGCTCGTTTTTGAAGGGGAGATACTCAAGCGGCCAACGAGGACAGACTGTAAATCTGTTGGTTTTTACCTTCGGAGGTTCGAATCCTCCTCTCCCCACAAAAAAAATTAAAAAAAAAATTTTGTAATTCAAAAAAAATTTCTACCTTTGCAACCGAATTACAAAGGTAATCAAAAAATAAGCGGAAGTAGCTCAGTTGGTAGAGCGTCAGCCTTCCAAGCTGAATGTCGCGAGTTCGACCCTCGTCTTCCGCTCAATTTTTTAACAGCCGATGTAGCTCAGAGGTAGAGCGCTTCCTTGGTAAGGACGAGGTCACGGGTTCAATTCCCGTCATTGGCTCTCAATTATCCAAACATACAATCACAAATTTTATTAATAAGCCTAAACTTTCTTAAAGACATATTTACAAAACAGTTGTTTATAAAAAAGTATTTATTTTTTATAAGCTATTGTTATTTAAAAAAAATTGAGTATATTTGCACTCATTTTTGGAAATATAAACAAACATATTTATCATGGCAAAAGAAACTTTTCAGCGTACCAAACCACATCTTAATATAGGTACAATCGGTCACGTAGACCACGGAAAAACGACTTTAACAGCTGCTATTACAAAAGTATTAGCAGAAAAAGGGTTAGCAGAAAAAAGAGATTTCTCTCAAATTGATGCAGCTCCTGAAGAAAAAGAAAGAGGGATCACAATCAATACTGCACACGTAGAATATCAAACAGAAAACCGTCACTATGCACACGTTGACTGTCCGGGGCATGCTGACTATGTAAAAAACATGGTTACCGGTGCTGCTCAAATGGACGGAGCTATTCTAGTAGTTGCTGCAACAGATGGACCTATGCCTCAAACAAGAGAGCACATCTTGTTATGTCGTCAGGTAAACGTACCTAAAATCGTTGTATTCATGAACAAAGTGGATATGGTTGACGATCCTGAATTATTAGACTTAGTTGAAATGGAAGTAAGAGAATTATTATCTTCTTACGATTATGACGGAGATAACACTCCTGTTATCCAAGGTTCTGCTTTAGGTGCACTTAACGGAGATCCAAAATGGGTTGCTACTGTTGATGAATTAATGGCAGCAGTTGATAACTGGATTGATTTACCGGTTCGTGACCAAGATAAACCATTCTTAATGCCAATCGAAGACGTTTTCTCTATTACAGGTCGTGGAACTGTAGCTACAGGACGTATTGAAGCCGGAGTTATTAACTCAGGTGAAGCTGTAGATATCGTTGGTATGGGAGATGAAAAATTAACATCTACTGTAACCGGAGTTGAAATGTTTAGAAAAATATTAGATAGAGGTGAAGCCGGAGATAATGTTGGATTATTATTAAGAGGTATTGAAAAAACTGATATCCGTCGTGGTATGGTTATCGCTAAACCGGGTTCAATCACTCCTCACAAAAAATTCAAAGCAGAGGTTTATATCTTAACTAAAGAAGAAGGTGGACGTCACACTCCATTCCATAATAACTATCGTCCTCAATTCTACGTTAGAACTACTGACGTAACCGGTACAATTACTTTACCGGAAGGAACTGAAATGGTAATGCCTGGTGATAACTTAACTATTACAGTTGAATTACACCAACCAATCGCACTTAACAACGGTTTAAGATTCGCTATCCGTGAAGGTGGTAGAACTGTTGGTGCAGGTCAGGTAACTGAGATTTTAGATTAATTTAAATAAAATCATAACAAAAGAAAGAACTTAAAGTTCTTTCTTTTTTAAGCGGGTGTAGCTCAGCTGGTAGAGCAGTGGTCTCCAAAACCAAAGGTCGTGAGTTCGAATCTTTCCGCCCGCGCAAAATAATAATAAATGAACGGACTCATTAAGTATTTAAAGGGCGCAATAGAAGAATTTAAAGATCACGTCGAGTGGCCTAAATGGTCCGATCTGCAATCCTCAACAACTGTTGTAGCGATTACATCGATCATTTTGGCTATGTTCTGCTTTGGTGTAGATTGGATTTTTGCTAAAGCGCTTCAGAATATTTATTCTATATTAATAGGATTAAAATCTTAATATTAGGAAGCGATGGATGAAATGAAATGGTATGTACTGAAAACGATCAGTGGGCAAGAATCTAAGGTGAAAATGTATATTGAAAATGAAGTTTTAAGATACGAACATCTTAAAAAAAATCTTGGCCAAGTAGTGGTACCTATGGAAAAAGTAGTACAAATTAGAAACGGAAAAAAAATTCGTAAAGAAAAAGTTTATTATCCCGGCTATGTTATGGTTGAAGCTAATTTAATTGGTGAATTACCACATACTATAAAGAATATTCCCGGTGTAATTAGTTTTTTAAGTGCTACTAAAGGAGGAGATCCACTTCCAATGAGACGAAGCGAAGTGAGTAGAATGTTCGGTAAAATGGATGAATTATCAGAATCTGAAGATACCGTAAACATTCCTTTTGTATTTGGTGAAACCGTGAAAGTTATTGATGGACCATTTAATGGTTTTAATGGAACCATCGAAAAAATAAATGAAGAGAAAAGAAAATTAGATGTGATGGTGTTGATTTTCGGAAGAAAAACCCCCATTGAATTAAGTTTCTCTCAAGTAGAAAAAATATAGGCTGCTTCCACAGATATAAATAAAACATTTTTAAGTAAAAATTAAAATGGCAAAAAAAATTTTTAAAATGGTAAAACTCCAGGTGAAAGGAGGTCAAGCAAATCCTTCACCACCAGTAGGACCTGCATTAGGTGCTGCCGGGGTTAACATTATGGAGTTTTGTAAACAATTTAATGCCCGAACACAAGAAAAGCAAGGACAAGTATTACCGGTTATCATTACTGTATATGAGGATAAATCTTTTGACTTTGTAGTTAAAACTCCTCCTGTAACCGTTCAACTTTTAGCAGCTTCTAAAGCTAAAAAAGGTTCCGGCGAACCAAACAGAGATAAGGTAGCATCCGTTACTTGGAGCCAAGTACAACAAATTGCTGAAGATAAAATGGTAGATTTAAATTGCTTTACTATAGAATCAGCAGTTAGTATGGTTGCAGGTACAGCAAGATCTATGGGTATTAGAGTAACTGGGCAAAATCCCTTTAATAATTAATTGTAGGAATCATGGCAGTTTTAACGAAAAAACAAAAAGCAGTAGTTGCTAAAGTAGATAAATCAAAACTTTATACATTAGAGGAAGCTTCCAATTTAGTTAAAGAAGTTAATTATACTAAATTTGATGCATCCGTTGATATAGCTGTACGTTTAGGAGTAGATCCACGTAAGGCTAATCAAATGGTGCGTGGAGTTGTATCTTTACCTCATGGTACAGGTAAAGAAACTCGTGTTTTAGCTTTAGTTACTCCCGATAAGGAAGAAGAAGCTAAAAACGCAGGTGCTGATTATGTAGGTTTGGATGATTATCTACAAAAAATAAAAGATGGATGGACAGATGTTGATGTAATTGTTACTCAACCTCAAGTAATGGGTAAATTAGGTCCTTTAGGAAGAGTTTTAGGTCCTCGTGGATTAATGCCCAATCCTAAAACCGGAACAGTTACCACTGAAATAGGAAAAGCAATTTCAGAAGTGAAAGCAGGTAAAATAGATTTTAAAGTAGATAAATACGGAATTGTACATGCTGCAATAGGTAAAGTATCTTTCGATGCAAAAAATATTCAAGAGAATGCACAAGAAATTATTTCTACTTTAATAAAATTAAAACCTCAGGCAGCAAAAGGAGTTTATGTGAAAAGTATATACCTATCCTCTACTATGAGTCCGGGTATTGCTATTGATCCTAAAGGTATTAACTAATTTTAATTTTACCAAAACATGACAAAACAAGAAAAAACAGAGGTAATTAAAGAATTACAGGAAGTACTTGAAAGTACAAATGTATTATATATAGCTGATACTGATGGATTAAATGCACAACAGACTTCAGAACTAAGAAGAGCTTGTTTCAAAGGTGAAATTTCAATGAAAGTTGTTAAAAACACCCTTCTTAGAAAAGCAATGGAAAATGTAGAAGATAAAGATTTTTCAGGTGTTTTTGAAAGTCTAAAAGGAAACTCTACTATTTTCATTTCAGAAAAAGGAAATGCTCCGGCTAAATTAATACAAAATTTCAGAAAGAAAACCGAAAAACCATTATTAAAAGCTGCTTGGATTGATTCTGCAGTATTTGTAGGAGATGCTCAATTAGAAACATTGGCAAATCTTAAATCCAGAGAAGAGCTTATTGGAGAAATTATTGGATTACTTCAATCTCCAATTAAAAATGTTGTTTCTGCCCTTAAATCCGGTGGAAATACCATTGCCGGTTTGGTTAAAACCTTATCTGAAAAAGAAGAATAATTTCACACTCATAATAAATAGTTGTTAAACAAAAATTAAAACAAAATTAAAAATGGCAGATTTAAAACAATTAGCTGAAACTCTAGTAAATTTAACAGTAAAAGAAGTTAATGAATTAGCTGAAATATTAAAAGAAGAATACGGTATTGAACCTGCTGCTGCTGCTGTAGCTATGGCTGCACCTGTTGCTGGTGCTGATGCTGGTGCTGCTGAAGAAAAAACAGAATTCGATGTTATTCTTAAAGCTGCAGGAGCTAACAAATTAGCTGTTGTTAAATTAGTTAAAGATCTTACAGGTAAAGGTCTAAAAGAAGCTAAAGATGCTGTAGATGGAGCTCCTACTCCAATTAAAGAAGGAGTAGCTAAAGACGAAGCAGAAAGTCTTAAAAAACAGCTTGAAGAAGCTGGAGCTGAAGTTGAATTGAAATAATTCATTCTACCTAAAAATAAAGGTTTAGGCCTCCAATTTAACATTGGTAAGGTCTAAGCCTATTTGTGTTTTAAAGATTTTAATATATCATATGAGTAAATCATTGGCGTCAAAAACTCAAAACCCTAAGAGATTTAGTTTCTCTCACTCTAAAGGACAAATTGAATTTCCTGATTTCCTGGATATACAGGTTAAATCATTTCAGGATTTTTTTCAATTAGAAACCCGTCCTGATCAAAGAAAAAACGAAGGACTTTTTAAAACGTTTACTGAAAATTTCCCTATTTCCGATACTAGGAATCAGTTCGTTTTAGAATTTTTAGATTATTTTGTTGATCCTCCAAAATACTCTATTGAAGAATGCATTGAAAGAGGATTAACTTATAGTGTACCACTTAAAGCACGTCTTAAATTATATTGTACCGACCCCGAACATGAAGATTTTGAAACTGTAGTTCAAGATGTATATTTAGGGCCTATTCCTTATATGACACCAAGCGGTTCGTTTATTATAAACGGTGCTGAAAGAGTTATGGTATCCCAATTACATCGTTCACCTGGTGTATTTTTTGGACAATCTTATCATGCCAACGGTGCTAAATTATATTCTTCCAGAATTATTCCATTTAAAGGATCTTGGATGGAATTTGCTACCGATATCAATGGCGTGATGTATGCTTACATTGACAGAAAGAAAAAACTTCCGATGACAACCTTGCTTCGTGCAATCGGTTATCAAAGTGATAAAGATATATTAGAAATATTTGATCTTGCAGAAGAAGTAAAAATTAATAAATCCAACCTAAAAAAGATGTTAGGAAGGACTCTAGCTGCAAGGGTTTTAAATACTTGGTTCGAGGACTTTGTTGATGAAGACACCGGTGAGGTGGTTTCTATTGAAAGAAATGAAATTATCCTTGACCGTGAAACTGTTTTAGAAAAGGAACATCTTGATTTAATCATAGATTCCGGAATTAAAACTATTTTAGTTCATAAAGAAAACAGTAATGAATTCTCAATAATTCACAACACATTACAAAAAGACTCTACCAATTCCGAAAAAGAAGCTGTAGAATATATCTATCGTCAATTACGTAATGCTGAACCACCTGATGAAGAAACGGCTAGAGGAATTATCGATAAATTATTCTTCTCTGATGCTCGATATTCTTTAGGTGAAGTAGGTCGTTATCGTATTAATAAAAAGTTAGGATTAAATATATCAGAAGATATTCAAGTTTTAACAAAAGACGATATTATCGCAATTGTTAAATATTTAATTGAATTAATCAACTCAAAAGCTGAAGTTGATGATATCGATCACTTATCTAATCGTCGTGTTAAAACTGTTGGTGAACAATTAGCCGGTCAATTTGGTGTAGGTTTAGCTCGTATGGCTCGAACCATTAAAGAAAGAATGAACGTTCGTGATAATGAAGTGTTCACTCCTATTGACTTGATCAATGCTAAAACTTTAACTTCAGTTATCAACTCTTTCTTTGGAACAAATCAGTTATCTCAATTTATGGATCAAACCAATCCACTATCTGAGGTTACCCATAAAAGACGTATGTCTGCATTAGGTCCCGGTGGTTTATCAAGAGAAAGAGCCGGATTTGAAGTGCGAGACGTACACTACACTCACTACGGTAGAATTTGTCCTATCGAAACTCCGGAAGGACCGAACATCGGTTTAATATCTTCTTTAGGCTGTTACGCTAGAATCAATGACTTAGGATTTATGGAAACCCCATACAGAAAAGTTGTTGACGGTAAAGTAGATTTAGAATCCGAGCCTCAATATTTAACTGCTGAAGAGGAAGAAGGAAAAATTATTGCTCAAGCGAACATCAATATGGACAGCGACGGTAAAATTCTTGATGAGAGAATTGTTGCCAGAGAGGAAGCTGATTATCCGGTTGTTGAACCTGATAAGGTGGATCTGATGGATGTTGCACCTAATCAAATTACAGGTATTTCCGCTTCATTAATTCCTTTCCTTGAGCACGATGATGCGAACCGTGCTTTGATGGGTTCAAACATGATGCGTCAAGCAGTACCCTTATTGAAACCTCAAGCTCCAATTGTAGGAACCGGTTTAGAATTTCAAGTTGCTAAAGATTCGCGTATTTTAATTAATGCAGAAGGTGAAGGAATAGTAGAATATGTGGATGCTAACATTATTACTATTAAATACGACAGAACCGAAGAAGAAGAATTAGTTAGCTTTGATTCTGCAAGTAAAACATATAAATTAACGAAATTCAGAAAAACCAATCAAAGTACTTCTATAACGCTTAAACCTATCGTTAAAGCAGGTGATAGAGTTTCTAAAGGTCAAGTTTTAACTGAAGGTTATGCTACCGAAGATGGAGAACTTGCTTTAGGTAGAAACCTTCTAGTAGCTTTCATGCCTTGGAAAGGATATAACTTTGAGGATGCGATTGTTATTAATCAAAGAGCAGTTAGCGAAGACTGGTTTACTTCTATTCACGTAGACGAATATTCTTTAGAAGTTCGTGATACCAAATTAGGTATGGAAGAACTTACACCGGATATTCCAAACGTAAGTGAAGAAGCTACTAAAGACCTTGATGAAAACGGGATGATCCGTATTGGAGCAGAAGTCAAACCCGGAGATATTTTAGTAGGAAAAATTACTCCTAAAGGAGAATCTGACCCAACTTCAGAAGAAAAATTACTTCGTGCCATATTCGGGGATAAAGCCGGAGATGTAAAAGATGCTTCTCTAAAAGCAGAACCTTCTTTAAAAGGTGTGGTAATTAATAAAAAATTATTTACACGTAACATTAAAGACAAACGTAAAAGAGGAGACGAAAAATTAAAAATTGAACAACTAGAATCTGAATTTAAAGTAAAGCTTAATGATTTAAAAAATCAACTATTAGAGAAATTATATGTCCTTCTAAATGGTAAAACTTCTCAAGGAATCTATAATGATTTAAATGAAGAAGTAATACCAAAAGGAGTTAAATTCACTCAAAAGCTTTTATCTAGTATTGATGACTATTTTAATTTAGCCGGAGAAAATTGGACTTTAGATGATAACAAAAACAATTCTATTAAAGAATTGCTTCACAACTATAAAATAAAACATAACGATTTACTAGGTTCTCTAAATAGAGAAAGACATACTATTTCTGTTGGAGATGAATTACCGGCCGGTATCGTTAAATTAGCAAAAGTTTATATTGCTAAAAAACGTAAACTAAATGTTGGAGATAAAATGGCAGGTCGTCACGGTAACAAAGGTATTGTTGCTAGAATAGTACGTGATGAAGATATGCCATTCCTAGAAGACGGAACACCGGTAGATATTGTCCTTAACCCATTAGGGGTACCTTCCCGTATGAACATTGGACAGATTTACGAAACAATTTTAGGATGGTGCGGTAAAAAATTAGGTAAAAAATTCGCAACTCCTATCTTCGATGGAGCTACTTCCGAGCAAATCGATGAACTTACAAAAGAAGCAGGAGTACCACAATGGGGAACTACTTATTTATATGATGGAGGAACCGGAGAACGTTTTGAGCAAAAAGCAACTGTGGGAGTTATCTATATGTTGAAATTAGGACATATGGTTGATGACAAAATGCACGCACGTTCAATCGGACCATACTCATTAATTACTCAGCAACCATTAGGAGGTAAAGCTCAATTTGGAGGTCAGAGATTCGGAGAAATGGAGGTTTGGGCTTTAGAAGCTTTCGGAGCATCAAACATTCTAAGAGAAATTATAACAATTAAATCTGATGATGTAATAGGTAGAGCTAAAGCCTATGAATCAATTGTTAAAGGTGAACCAATGCCGGAACCGGGTATACCTGAATCATTTAATGTATTCTTACATGAATTACAAGGTTTAGGGTTGGATGTAAGATTGGAAGAATAAATATTTCTTTCTTAACTCTTAATAAATTTAAATTTTTTTCAATTTAATTGATTACAAAATAATGGCAGTTAAACAAAGAACTAGCAAATTTAGTAAAATTATAATCGGATTAGCTTCTCCGGAAAGTATATTACAACAATCTAGAGGAGAGGTTTTAAAACCTGAAACAATCAATTATCGGACTCATAAACCTGAACGAGACGGTTTGTTTTGTGAAAGAATATTCGGTCCGGTAAAGGACTACGAATGTGCTTGTGGGAAATATAAAAGAATACGTTACAAAGGAATTGTTTGTGATCGATGTGGAGTTGAAGTAACGGAAAAAAAAGTTAGACGTGAAAGAATCGGACATATCAACTTGGTAGTGCCTGTGGCACATATCTGGTATTTCCGTTCTTTACCCAATAAAATTGGATATTTGTTAGGTATTCCATCCAAAAAACTGGATATGATTATCTACAACGAACGTTTTGTAGTAATTCAAGCCGGAATAGCTAAAAAATTAAATGGTGAAGAATTAGAACATCTTGAATTTTTAACGGAAGAAGAATATTTAGATATATTAGAAACTCTTCCTATTGAAAATCAATATTTAGATGATTCTGATCCGAATAAATTTGTTGCCAAAATGGGAGCAGAATGTTTGGAAGAACTTTTAAAGAGAACAGATTTAGATGCTTTATCTTATGAATTAAGACATAAAGCCAATAATGAATCTTCCAAACAAAGAAGAACAGAAGCGTTAAAACGATTACAAGTAGTTGAATCTTTCAGAGATGCTAATTCCAATGGTCGCATTAACAGACCGGAATGGATGATCATGAGAGTGATACCTGTAATTCCACCGGACTTACGTCCGTTAGTTCCCTTAGATGGAGGGCGTTTTGCTACTTCTGACTTAAATGATTTATATCGTAGAGTTATTATCAGAAACAATCGTTTAAAACGATTAATTGAAATTAAAGCCCCTGAAGTAATTTTACGTAATGAAAAGCGTATGCTTCAGGAAGCTGTTGATTCTTTATTTGATAATACCAGAAAATCATCTGCGGTTAAATCTGAATCTAACAGACCTTTAAAATCTCTGTCTGATTCCTTAAAAGGAAAACAAGGACGTTTCCGTCAAAACTTATTAGGTAAACGTGTGGATTATTCTGCTCGTTCAGTAATTGTTGTAGGTCCTTCCCTTCAACTTCATGAGTGCGGACTTCCTAAAGATATGGCTGCAGAGCTTTATAAACCTTTTATCATTCGTAAGTTAATTGAAAGAGGAATTGTAAAAACTGTAAAATCTGCCAAGAGAATTATTGAAAGAAAAGAGCCGGTAGTTTACGATATCCTGGAAAATGTAATGAAAGGACATCCGGTATTGTTGAACCGTGCCCCTACTCTTCACCGTTTAGGTATTCAAGCATTTCAACCTAGAATGATTGAAGGAAAAGCTATTCGTCTTCACCCGTTAGTTTGTACTGCGTTTAATGCAGACTTTGACGGTGACCAAATGGCGGTGCATTTACCTTTAGGACCGGAAGCTATTTTGGAAGCTCAATTATTGATGTTGGCTTCTCAAAACATTTTAAATCCGGCTAACGGATCTCCTATTCAAGTACCTTCACAAGATATGGTTTTAGGATTATATTATATGACTAAACCATTAACACCTACGGACGAAATTAAAGTTAAAGGACACGGATCTATTTTCTATTCTTCTGAAGAGGTAGACATTGCTTATAATGAAAAAGCAGTAGATTTAAATGCTATCATTAAAGTAAAAGCAACAGTTGTAGAAGGTGAAGAATTAGTTGAAAAAATGATTGAAACTACTGTAGGGCGTGTGTTATTTAACAAAATCGTACCTAAAAAAGTAGGTTTCATCAATGAAGTATTGACTAAAAAATCATTACGTAACATTATCGGTACCATATTACAAAGAACTGATTTCCCTACCACAGCTAAGTTTTTGGATGATATGAAAACTTTAGGATATGCTACTGCATTTAAAGGTGGATTATCATTTAGCTTAGGTGATATTAAAACTCCTGAAGAAAAGAAAATCATGATTCAGGAAGCGAATGAACAAGTGGATGGGATCAGAGCTAACTATAATATGGGATTAATTACCAATAATGAAAGATATAATCAGGTAATTGATGTTTGGACTAATACCAATGCACGATTAACAGATTTAATCATGCAACGAATGAAAACCGACAAAGGTGGATTCAACTCTGTATATATGATGCTTGACTCCGGTGCACGGGGATCTAAAGAACAGATTCGTCAGTTAGCAGGTATGCGTGGATTGATGGCAAAACCTCAAAAAGCGGGATCTTCCGGAGGTGAAATTATTGAAAACCCTATTATCTCTAATTTCCGCGAAGGACTTTCCATCCTTGAGTACTTTATTTCTACTCACGGGGCTCGTAAAGGTCTTGCAGATACCGCATTAAAAACCGCTGACGCAGGTTATTTGACTCGTCGTTTAGTGGATGTGGCACAAGATGTTATTATTAATGAACAAGATTGTGGAACTTTAAGAGGTATCGAAATTTCTCCGTTGAAGAAAAATGACGAAATTGTTGAACCATTATCTGAAAGAATTTTAGGACGTGTATCTCTTCATGATGTATACCATCCTGATACAGATGAGCTATTAATTGAAGCAGATCAAATGATAACTTCCGAAATAGCTAAATTAATTCAACAATCCGGAATTGAATCAGTGGAAGTTCGTTCGCCTTTAACTTGTGAATCTAAAAAAGGTATTTGTGCTAAATGTTATGGTGTAAACCTTTCAACTAATAAATTAATCAACAAAGGGGAAGCGGTTGGAGTTATTGCAGCTCAATCTATCGGTGAACCGGGTACACAGCTTACCTTAAGAACCTTCCACGTGGGAGGTACTGCAGGAAACGTTGCAGAAGTTAGCAGCATTGTTGCTAAAAGAGACGGAAAAGTTGAATTTGATGATATTAGAACTGTTGAAAGTGAAGACGAAAACGGAAATAAAGTTTCAATCGTTGTTTCTCGTTCCACAGAATTTAAATTATTAAATGCGGAAGGAAACATTCAAATGCTTACCAACATTCCGTATGGTTCTACTTTATTAGTTGAATCAGGTGATGAAGTTAAGAAAGGAGATATCATTTGTAAATGGGATCCGTATAATGCAATTATACTTTCTGAAACTGCCGGTAAGATCGAATACGAACAAATTGAGCAAGGTTCCACTTATCAACTAGAAATAGACGAACAAACCGGATTTGAAGAAAAAGTAATTTCAGAATCTAGAAATAAAAAATTAATTCCTACCTTAAAAATATTAGATACTAAAGGGAATGAGTTAAAATCAATTAACTTACCGGTTGGTGCACACCTTATCGTAAATGATGGTGAAAAAATTAAGGCAGGAAGAATCTTAGTAAAGATACCAAGAAGATCAGCTAAAGCCGGGGATATTACAGGTGGTTTACCGCGTGTTACCGAGCTTTTTGAAGCACGAAATCCTTCCAATCCGGCTGTTGTTTCAGAAATTGACGGTGTAGTTAGTTACGGTAAAATTAAGAGAGGTAATCGAGAAATAGTTATAGAGTCTAAAACCGGTGAAATTAAAAGATATTTGGTTAAATTATCTAATCAGATTCTTGTACAGGAAAATGACTTCGTTCATGCTGGAGATGCCTTATCTGATGGAGCTATAACTCCTAACGATATTCTTAACATCAAAGGGCCTACTGCCGTTCAGGAATATTTAGTAAATGAAATTCAAGAAGTATACCGATTACAAGGGGTAAAAATCGATGATAAACATTTCGAAATTATTGTTCGTCAAATGATGACTAAAGTAGAAATTGTTGATTGCGGTGATACTAAATTCTTAGAAGGTAATCTTGAACATAAAATTGACTTTATTGAGGAAAATGATCGTATTTTCGGAATGAAAGTTATTACTGATCCCGGAGACAGTTTGGAATTAAAAGCCGGACAAATCATTACTTCAAGAGAACTTCGTGATGAAAATTCTAAATTGAAACGTGAAGATAAGAAATTGGTTGAAGCAAGAGAAGCGCTTCCGGCTACTGCCAGTCCTGTACTACAAGGTATTACAAGAGCTTCTTTACAAACCAAATCATTTATCTCTGCAGCATCTTTCCAAGAAACAACTAAAGTTTTAAATGAAGCTGCTGTTGCCGGTAAAGTTGATTACTTAAACGGATTGAAAGAAAATGTAATTGTAGGACACAGAATCCCTGCCGGTACAGGTTTAACTGAATATCAACACGTAGTTGTAGGTTCGAATAAGGAATTTGAGGAAATGATAACCGAAAAAATTTAACCAAAAACTAATTCGAAATGGAAAATCAAAATCAGAATCAACAAGACTTAAATATTGAATTGACGGATGAGGTAGCTTCCGGGGTATTTTCAAATTTGGCATTAATAAATCATTCTCCGACTGAGTTCGTAGTAGATTTTATACAAATAATGCCGGGGGTCCCTAAGGCTAAAGTTAAATCAAGAATTATTTTAACTCCTGAACATGCGAAACGATTATTAACAGCTTTAACTGATAATATTCAAAAATTCGAACAACAATTTGGTGCAGTTAAAGATGATACCTATCATTTAAATTTTGGTCCTAAAGGTCAAGCTTAAATAATCTAAAAGTCAACAAATTATTTATAATAATAATGAAGCCGAGGTAAACCCTTGGCTTTTTTTGTTAATGGTTTAATAGTTTACATCATAAAAGGCCGATATTTTTATAATATAGACAACTAAATAAAGGAATTAATTTGTGAATTATGTAATTATTTAACAATTATTTTACGATAATTAAAAAATATATTATATATTTGAAACGATAAATTAATGTATTAGATATGAGAGTAAACCGAATTTTCTTAGGATTTTCGTTTATCTTCTTGGGTTCGGCTTTTGCCTGGGCTCAGATGAAAACGATTAGCGGGAAAGTTCTTGGGAGTGACGGTCAGCCACAAGCTGATGTTTCTGTTACGATACAAGGATCTACCAAAAAAACGTATACTGACGACTCAGGAAATTTTTCAATTGATGCTGAACCCGGACAAACCATCGAAATTTTATCATTTGATGACGAAACTGCAAGTTTTATTGTTAATGATCAAAGTTTCTATGATGTGGTTCTACAGTCTCCAGTTACAGAAAGCAAAGAACCTGCTGAAAAAAAGGAAACAGTAATTGAAGGAGTCGTGGTAACTGCTTTAGGTATCACAAGAGAAAAAAAGTCGTTGGGTTATGCGACTCAATCAGTAAATGGCGACGATCTTTCCATTACCAGGGAAAGTAATCCAATTAATTCACTTTCGGGAAAAGTTTCGGGATTGCAAATCGTTAATAATAGTGGAACCATGGGAGGTTCAACACAAATCAGATTAAGAGGAATGAGGTCTCTATCTCAATCCAATAAACCTCTTATTGTTGTAGACGGTATTCCTTTAATTGATCAAAATATTAATGATAAAAACACTGAACGAGGAGCCGGTGGTATTGATTATGGAGATTCATTCGGTGATATTAATCCCGACGATATAGCAAATATTTCCGTGCTTAAAGGAGCTACTGCCGCGGCATTATACGGATCCAGAGCCATGAATGGAGCTATAATGATTACCACAAAAAAAGCAAAAAGAGGTAAAACTGAGATTGTCTTTAATTCAGGTGTTGTATTTGACAAAGTTTACAAAATGCCTCATCAACAAAAATTATATGGTGGTGGCGGAAGCAAAACATTTGCAACAAAAAATATTAATGGTGTGGATTACCTGGTGGTTGACTATAGAACCGACGAATCTTGGGGGCCAAAATACGATCCGAATGTTAAAGTCTTACATTGGAATGCATTCGATCCAGAATTTTCAAATGATTATTTAGTTGCAAAACCGTGGATATATCCTAAAAATGATTACAAGAAATTTTTCAAAACCGGTGTAACATACAATAATGGTATTTCTTTTAGCAGAAGTGTTGAAAATACTAATATCAGAGTGGGATATAATAATACTAAATCATCAGGAATAACTCCAAATTCAGACTTAACCAAAAATTCATTATCCATGAATCTGAATTCTAAATTATCTGATGATTTAAAAATAAATGCTTCTGCAGCTTATACTTCTACAAGAGGTTTCAACAGACCAGAAGTGGGATATGACAATAACAACATTATTCAAAAAATGTTTCATTTTGGTCAAACCTCATTAGACTATAATGATCTACAAAAATATGAGTTAGCAGACGGTACTCAAAGAACTTGGAACAGAGAATCTTGGGATAATCCAAAACCAGCTTATTCGGATAATCCCTATTGGACAATAAATAAAAATACCAATAAAGATAACAGAGATCGTTTATATGGTACTGCCGGATTAATTTATAACATAACAAAAGATATGTATGTAAATGGAAAGGTAATGCTTGATACCTATACTCTTCATACAGAAAACAGAACAGCTGTTGGATCACATGCTCTTTCTCAATTTAAAATTTCAGAGAGGAAATATACTGATCTAAATTATGAAGCAACTTTACATTATGACAAAAATATAGGGAACTTTTCACTTAATTCTTTTGCCGGAACTAACCGAAGGGAATACACATATAGAAGAATGAATGGAAAAACTAAAGGAGGACTAATTATAAGAGACTGGTATAATCTAAATAATTCATTAGAGCCGTCTTTAGTTATGAATGAAAAAGAGAAGAAAAGAGTAAACAGTTTGTTTTATTCATTTAGTTTAGGATATGACAATTTTGTATTCTTAGAAACTACCGGTAGAAATGACTGGTCTTCTTCATTACCTTCTAAAAACAATTCTTTTTTCTATCCATCGGTGGCAACCAGTTTTGTAGTTACTAGATATCTTACCAGCAATTGGTTGGAATTTTTAAAAATTAGAGGCGGATATTCTGAAGTTAGAAATGATACTGATCCTTATCAACTCATCAATACATTTTACAATATAGATGAGGATGAGGATCCGAATTATGGCAGCTTGTATTTAAAAGATCCTTGGTTTTGGTTAACAACTGTTGCTAAAACAGATAAATTAAAACCCGAAAAATTGGAATCTTTTGAATTAGGGGTTGAGTTTCAAATGTTCCAAAGAAGATTAAATGGGGATATTTCATTATATCAAACTACCACCAAAGACTTAATAACTAAAGTACCTTTAGACGGTTCTGCCGGTTTCAAATATGCAATGATGAATGCCGGAAAATTAGTTAATAAAGGAATAGAAGTTTCATTGAATATAGTTCCAATTAGACAAGAGAATTTTAGATGGGATTTTAATTATAATTTTTCAAAATCTGATAATGAAATCAAATCTTTGAGTGAGGATTTAAGTTCACTAACCATAGCTAAAGCTCCATTTAATGCTTTTGTCGTTGCACTACCCGGGTATAGATACGGACAAATTTACGGGACAGACTTTGTTTATAAAGATGGAAAAAAAGTAGTGGGTAGTAATGGGTTATATCTGAAAACCGATAAAAACGTACCCTTAGGATCAATACTTCCCGATTTTAACATGAGCTTTAGAAATTCCTTCACTTACAAAAATTGGAATTTAGGATTTCAAATTGATTGGCAAAAAGGCGGTAAATATTTTTCAACTACTCATATGTGGGGTATGAGCTCCGGAATATTACCTGAAACTGCTGCAAATGGAATTAGAGAAAACGGTATTATCGTAGACGGCGTTAAAGAAAATGGAAAACCTAATGATATTAGAGTTTCGGCAACAGAATATTCTAAGCATTTTTTTAGTGGACCTAGTGCACAAAATGTATTCGACGCGGATTACATCAAACTGCGCGAATTGTCAATAGCTTATTCTCTTCCCTCTCAATATTTAGGAGATTTTATTAATTCCATAACATTTTCTGCCTTTGCAAGAAATTTATTTGTATGGGGATTAGATTGGAAATCCATGGATCCTGAGGTTGCTAATTATGGTAGTGGAAATGCTTCAGGAATTGAAGGAGGATCTATGCCTACTACTAGATCATTTGGAGTTAATGTGCAAGTTAAGTTCTAAATTAAAATATTCAATATGAAAAAAATAATCATTTATATAGCTTCTCTAATTTTTCTATCTGCCACTGTATCTTGCGACAATGATTTTGAAAACATCAATACCAATCCCAACAATCCGGAGAAGGTTCCCGGTTATACTACTTTTAGATACGGTAGCCGATATTTTATTGATAACACTCGAGATGAATGGGGATCCGGAAGAATGGTTCTTCCTTGGATACAGTATTGGTGTCAGGTAAATTATACGGAAGAAGATCGATATCAGTATAGAGACGGAGCTAATCAAAACTTATGGAAAGATTATTATCGCGCTGCAGAAAATCTTAAAACCTCCATTGAATTAGTAGAAGCCGATCCGATAAGCAATGTGCAATTTGGTGCTATAAGTAATCAAATAGCTGTCGCAAGAATAATGTTAAGTTATTTATTTATGCAACTTACAGATACCTACGGAAATGTTCCATATTGGTCTTACGGAGGGCAATCCAATCCGGATTTTCAGGCTTTACAGGTTGAAAAATATAAAACTCCAAAATTTGCTTCACAAATAACCATATATAAAGACATTTTAAAAGAATTAAAAGAAGCTTCCGGCCAACTTGATCCTTCTGAAAAAGTCACTACAGGAGATCACATGTATGAAGGTAATGCGATAAAATGGAAAAAATTTGCCAATTCTTTACGCCTAAGATTAGCTAATCGTTTAAAAAGCGTTTTACCTGAAGCATTAGCCGAAGCTAATGATGCGATTTCAATGGGTGTATTTACATCTAATGATGATAACGCAGTATTTGCGTATGGAAATACTACATCAGATGCTAATCCAATGTGGATGGCTTATTTTGTTAAAAATAGGACTGATTTTGCAGTAACCAATACTTTTATTGAATTATTAAAAGGAAAAACAGGTAATTTTTCTGCTGATCCAAGACTTTATAAATTCTCCTCTCCTAAAAAAGCAAGTATAGACGATGTAAAAAATAATACATATATATCATCAACTAATTTAGATGATTATGAAGGAATGCCTTATGGTGTTAAAAGCGAAATGGCATCTGAAGTGTTCACCTCCAGCACTATTTCTTTCCCTAGTTATGACGTTTTACATATTAACAGAGGTGAAGTACTTATGGAATATGCTGAAGTTGAATTTATATTATCCGAATTAAATAATTGGGATCAAGCACATTATGAAAGTGGTGTAAAAGCTTCGCTTGATAAGTGGAATGTATCTGCTGCAGAACAAACAGCCTTTTTAAGCATTTTGCCGCCGGCAAACGAAGAAAATGTACTAACACAAAAATATATTGCACTTTATATGCAACCTCATGAGGCATGGGCTGAATATAGAAGAACCGGATATCCTAAAACTTTATTATTACCTAATCAATCGCATACTCTTCCGGCGTATAATAAAACTCCCGAAGGAACTACCTATACTTTTATTCCTTTAGTCGATAATATCACTGATCTACCGACTCGTATTCCTTATCCTTCTCATCTTTCTACACAGAATTCAAAAAATTATTATGAAGCTGTTAAAGGATTGGGAGGACCTGATGATATGAAAACAAAATTAGTTTGGGATGTAAATTGATACTTAGTTAAAATTTCATATATAAATAACGCTCTGTTTAATTATAAACAGAGCGTTGTTATATTTATAAAGCAATTTTTAAAATTTAATATTCTACCAGTAATTGAATATCCTGTGTATACTTTTTTAACACATCTAGACCTCCTAAAAAAGAAAGTCCCAATATAAAGCTAAATTGAGAGACTATTGCATCACAATTTTGCACTAATTTAGCACATGCAGAAGCTGTTCCTCCTGTTGCTAGAACGTCATCATGAATTAGAATTCTTTGTCCCGGCTTAATGTGTCCTTTTTTAACTTCAATAATTGCTGAACCATATTCCAAATCATATTCTTGGGAAATTATCGGAGGAGGCAATTTTCCTGCTTTACGTACCAATATAAACGGCAAACCAAGCTCCCTGGCAATTTGAACACCAAATAAATACCCCCTACTCTCAATACCACAAACTGCATCAATTTTACCTCTACTTAAATCAGCAAAAGCTTTTACAATTTTGGTACACAAATCTGCATTTAAAAATATGGGAGAAATATCTTTATATTGAATGCCTTCTTTTGGAAAATCTTGAACTCTATCAATATGTAAATCTATTTCTTGGCTTAAACTTAATTCTTTCATTCAATTCATTTTTAATTTTACTTAAAATATCTTATTTCCAAGTATCTTCTTTTATTTCTTTAGTTTCTGTATTTGTTATTAACCAATTATCTTTAACTTTTTTTAGTATAAAATTTTGAGTTAAAGTTTTTATTTTTCCATTAATGTCTTTGATCTGATATTGTACATTAACAGTTTGTTTATCATCATTCTTTTCTTCTAATTGTGCGTTAATTAAGTTAGTAGCAGCAATAGTTCCAAATCCATTGGTTGTAGACGAAAATTGATCTAAAGAAGTCCATTTAGGATTCTGTGCTAAATTATAAGCTTCGGAATATTGCTTATCACCAATTAATTGTATAAATTTTTTAACATTGTCCAACGCAACTTGTTTATTTATTTCATCCTCTATAGGTGTGGATGCATCTCTTGTTTTGGATAAATCTATAGGAATACCCGACAGTTTACCGTATAGGTATTTATCTTCGGCATTAATCTTTATTTCAACATCCAGGGAGGATGTCGCCAATTTTTTGTTATCAAACATGAAAAAAGGAATTTTAATACCTTTATTTAATGAGGGATCTCCCACTGCCGAAGAATTAATTTCTCTTTGGATTACATATACTATGGTACCATTGTTTATAAATGATATGGATAAAGTCAATGGTAAATCAGCATAAAAAATTTCTGATCCTGAATCATCAATTAATTCGGGGTATAAATAAAATCCATCATTGATGGTTTCATCTTTGTTAATCGGAGAATAACGAATATTGATCCGTGTTGCTTTTTCTATTTGTTTTAGTTTTTGCTCAGCTTCAGTTAATGGCTTTAAATCATTATCGAAAACAGAAGGATCTACTGAGTTCATGGAAGTGCTGGACCAAGGAATCTTGTTTTTCTTTGCTATATCCTCTGCAATATCGAAAATTTGTTCGGCATTTTTACCATTAAGTAAAGTATAGAGTTGTTCCCATCTCTTATTTTCATCGGATCCTTCTGTTTTAAAGTTATAAATCAGTTTAACCGCTTCTTGAATTTTATCCTGTTGTAGAATAGTCAATTTGGACGATATAGATTTTACACTTTTAGTAAAGGTTTCCTTTGATGTCCCGTCAATTACCTTATATTCTTTTTCACAAGAAGAACATAAGAAAATAAAGGTTAACCCTATCAAAAATATTTTTCTCATAAAAGTATGTTTGTCACAGGTAAAAATACATTAATTATTTTTAACGATATACCCCGATATTTTTAATGATGAAAGATTTTTATAAGTAATTAGTGCTTTGGTTTCATAATCTATGATATTCAATCCGGCATATTTGGCAATGGCGTGTCCACCGGCAATATCCCAAAAATTAATGGGACTTAATCGTGCATATTCGTTTGCTTTTCCTTCAGCTACCAGGCCAATTTTAATGGCGCTGCCCATCTGTAAAACAACAATTTCTGAATGTTGTAATTTTAAGTTTTTTATATATTCTTCATCCACATGACTATAGTGGGAACGACTTGTTAAAACGGTATATTTTTTTAAATCGGGTTTTAAAGGTAATGTAACGGATTGTTTCAGTAGTTTGTCCGTAAGATCATCTTCATTCAGTAACGCATATAAATCTTCATACTTTCCATTCCATTTATAGCTACCTAATCCTTCCGCTGCAAAATAAAACAATCCCATAGAGGGAGCAGCTAAAACTCCGAGCAAAGAAGTTTCGGGAGTCAATAAGCCAATTGAAATACAATATTCTCCGGTTTTATTCACATATTCTTTTGTTCCGTCAATTGGATCTACACACCAATATTTTTCCCAACTTCCCATTACCTTTTCCGATTCGTGCTCGGTTTCTTCACTTAAAATAGGAATTGATGTTTGTTTTAAATAAGTGGTAATAATTTCATTTGACTTAAGATCACCCGTTGTTACGGGTGATTGGTCTTTTTTTAAGGAAACTGAAAAGCCATCCTCATATATCTTATGGACTTCTTGAGAAGCTTCTATAGCAGCTTTTAGCGCTATATTAATTAGTTTTTTCATTAGTATGAATCATTTGTATTACCTTTTTGAGATAAGGCTTTTGCCGAAGAAGTTCCAATTCTTTTTACTCCCATTTCAATCATTTTCACAGCTTCATCATAAGTTCTAACTCCACCAGCTGCTTTTACCGGCAAGGGTTGAGAATATTTAAGCATAATTTCCATTGCATGGAACGTCGCTCCATTTGGTTTTCCCTCTTCTGCTTGGTAAAAACCGGTGGAAGATTTCACAAAAATGTTACCAAATTCATTCTTTTCAAAGTTTTCTTGAGCCCAGGTGGAAAAATAAGAGCAAATGGATTGGATTTGTTCGTCAGTTAATGCCGCAATCTCAATAATCCATTTAACCACTTTGGATGCTTTTAAACCTAATGACGTTCCGGTAATAAATTCTTGTTTAATTAAATCGATATCTCCCTTTTTAAAAGCCTCATAGTTGATTACATAATCCAACTCATCCACTCCATCTTCAATAGCTTTCTGTGCCTCTGCGATTTTTTCAGTTAATGAATAGGTACCTTCATGAAACCCAATGACGGTTCCTACTTTTACCTCAGAATCAACTTTTTGAATCATTTCTTTCACTTTTTTAATGTATTCGGGACGAATCATTACTAAATAAAAATGATTTTCAATTGCTTCTTCAGTAAGTTTTTTAACTTCTTCCCAAGTTTGTTCTTCGGTTAATCCACTTTGAGAAGGTAGCTTAAGGTAAGTTGAATCTAAATACTTTGTTATATCCATTTATCTTATAATTTTTAATTGTGTTTTTAGGGTATAATCTGTCGTGAAATACTTTGTTCTAAAGAAATAATGGTTTCAGTCCTTTCAATTCCCTTTATATTTTGTATCTCATTTCTTAAAACCGACATGAGATGATCATTATCTTTACATAATATTTTGATGAAAATAGCATAATTTCCTGTTGTAAAATGTGCTTCGATAATTTCAGGAATTTGCATCATGCTTTTAATGGCTTCTTTGTACTGGGCCGATTTTTCAAGAAAAATACCCACATAAGCGGTAGTTTTATATCCTAATAATTTATAATTCAAAGGGGTAACCGGATCTTCTATGATTTTTGCTGCTTCCAGTTTTTTAATTCGTTGATGAATTGCTGTGGATGAAACTCCTACCTGTTTTGCTATTGTTGAAACCGGTATTTTCGAATTCTCCATTAATGCTTTTAAAATGATTTTATCGATACCGTCTAATTCTACTGTATGTATATCTGATATTCTCATTTTTCGGTAAAATTACAAATACTAAATTAATATTATACAATTTTATATTTTATCTTTTATATTTTTAACAATTTCTACAAGATTTAAATTATTTTTACTTTTTGCCCTTGTATTTAAAAATAAGTACCTTTGGGATTAATAATTTTAAATAGCTGTACATGCAGGACAATATGCTTAATCATCCCGGATTAATTACCATATTCGCGGTTTCGATTATTATTATGCTACTTCTTGACTTAGGAATTCTCAATAAAAAATCTCATGCTGTTTCTAATAAGGAAGCTGCGATATGGTCGGTAGTTTGGATATCATTAGCCATGATTTTCAGTGGGATTATTTATTTTGTTTTTAAAGGAGCGGATGGATCAAAATTCGCCCTTGAAAAATTCTCTCAATTTCAATCTGCTTATTGGATAGAAAAAGCATTATCCGTTGACAATCTTTTTGTATTTATAATGGTTTTTGGATTTTTTAAAATTCCAAAAGAATATCAACATAAAATTTTATTTTGGGGTATTATTGGTGCCTTGGCTTTCCGCGCCGTATTTATTTTCTTAGGTGTAGAAATGATTAATAAAACCTATCTTCCTCCTTTTTCTATTGGAAATTTTCATTTTATTTTAGACCAACAAAGTGCGGAACATGCCGATTATAGTCAAATGCAGTTTTTCAGACCTAATATAATTTTAACTATTTTTGGATTCTTCCTTATATATGCCGGTATTCATTCTTGGACATCCAAAGATGATGACAACTCCGACAAAAAAAATCTAAATGAGAGTTTCGGTGCTCGTTTTGTAAAACGATTTTTTAAAGTATCTGATGAATTAGACGGAAGTAAATTTTTTACAGTCAAAAATGGGATTAAAATGGCAACCCCTTTATTTACTGCTCTAGTTATCATTGAATTTACTGATTTAATTTTTGCCGTGGACTCCATACCTGCTATCTTCGCTATTGCACCTAATGATCCGTTTATATTATATACCTCTAATATATTTGCCATTTTAGGTTTGCGATCTCTTTACTTTTTACTGGCTAATTTTATGTATATGTTCAGTAAATTAAAATATGGATTGGCTGTGATCTTAAGTTTTATAGGAGTTAAAATGTTGGTAGCTCCTTTTATACATATTTCATCGATAGTTTCTTTAGGAGTTGTGGCAGGAGTACTTGTAATTTCAGTATTGCTTTCATTAACTTTTCCTGAAAAAAAAGAAAAAAATGTTTAATAATTTAAAATAAAAATTAGAATTTACAATGAATAAACCTATTTCGGAATTTATTGAAAAATATTTTTTACATTTCAATTCTGCAACCTTAGTAGATGCTGCTAAAGGTTATGTAGCTCATCTTAAAGATGGGGGTAAGATGATGATTACTATGGGAGGTGCCATGAGTACCGCTGAATTAGGAAAAATTTTGGCTGAGATGATTCGCCAAGATAAGGTATCCATTATTTCTTGTACGGGTGCTAATTTAGAGGAAGACATCATGAATTTGGTGGCTCATTCCCACTACAAGAGAATTCCTGAATATCGCGACCTAACTCCTCAACAAGAATGGGAATTGCTTGAAAATCATTTAAATCGCGTTACAGATACGTGTATTCCGGAAGAAGAAGCTTTTCGACGTATCCAACAACATATTGAAAAAATATGGAAAGACGCAGACGATAAAGGAGAAAGATATTTCCCTCATGAATATATGTATCAAATGCTTCGTTCGGGAGTATTGGAACAATATTACGAAATAGACCCAAAAGACAGTTGGATGTTGGCCGCTGCTGAAAAAAACTTACCTATTGTTGTTCCGGGTTGGGAAGACAGTACTATGGGTAATATTTTTGCTGCTAATGTGATTAAAGGAAATTTAAAAGCTTCAACCATGAAAAGCGGTATTGAATATATGATATATTTAACCGAGTGGTATCGAAACAATTCGGACGGTAAAGGTGTAGGATTTTTCCAAATAGCCGGAGGAATATCCGGAGATTTTCCTATTTGTGTTGTTCCTATGATGTATCAAGATTTAGAGTGGGAAGATGTTCCGTTCTGGAGCTATTTCTGTCAGATATCTGACTCAACCACAAGCTATGGCTCTTATTCGGGGGCTGTTCCCAATGAAAAAATAACTTGGGGGAAATTAGATATTGATACTCCTAAATTTATTATTGAGAGTGATGCAACTATTGTAGCTCCGTTAGTTTTTGCTTATATTCTCGAAATGTAGTAAGATAAAATTATTAATTTATACTATAAAAAAGTTCGGAATTTTAGTTCCGAACTTTTTTAATACTATCTTAAAAGATTACGATACCATTCCCAAAGAACTATTCCTGCACAAACGCTTACATTTAAAGAGTGTTTTGTTCCCGATTGAGGAATCTCAATAAAAATATCTATTAAATGGAGAATAGAATCACTGATCCCTTCAACTTCGTTTCCGAAAATTAAAACATACTTTTTTTCCTTGTTTATTGGATAATCTTGTAATAAAATGCTTCCTTTCACTTGTTCAACTCCTACAATAATATATCCTTCGTTTTTTAAGTTAGTTATTAATTCACTTATATTTTCCTGATGCTCCCATTCAACGCTTTCCGTAGCACCCAAGGCTGTTTTTTGGATTTCACGATGAGGAGGGCACGGCGTAATTCCGCATAAATAAATTTTCTCTATAGCAAAAGCATCTGAGGTTCTGAAAACTGATCCTACATTATGCATGGAACGAACTTGATCCAGCAATACTATCACGGGAATTTTCTCACTTTCTTTATAATCTTCAAGGGATTTTCTGTTTAACGATTCTAATTTTAATTTCTCTACTCTTTCCTGTTGCTGCATATTTTCAGTAATGTTGATTGATTTTTAGAAGTTTCATATATTTTTTTACCTTTTCTTTACTACCGGTAAAATTTCATTTTTCGATAATGCGTATTTTTCCATTTCACTTTCGGGTAAAGTTTCATAATACTTTACTTGCTCTACTTGAAACCCTGAGTTTTCTAAACGTTCAAAATAATCCAACCCATACCATCTCACATGATCATATTGTCCGAAATGTTTTTTTCTTTCTTCTTTGTCTGTAATGGAGAAATCTTCGTATGTTTTGTTAGATCCATATCTCATGGGCACTTGAAAAATTCCCCATCCTCCAGGTTTCATCACCCTGTATAATTCTGACATTGCTTTACGATCATCTTCTATATGTTCCAAAACATGATTGCAAAAAATCACATCAAATTCATTATCTTTAAAAGGCAGGTTCAAAATATCCGCTTTAACATCTACAATAGGAGAATAAAGATCAGCGGTTATATACTCTAAATTTTTTAATTTTTTAAACCTTTTTAGAAAGCATTGCTCCGGAGCAATACTTAAAACTTTTAAATTAGCTGAAAAAAAATCAGTATCTTTTAGCAAATACAACCACATTAACCTATGTCTTTCAAGAGATAATGTCCCCGGTGCTAAAGCATTATTTCTAGGTTTACCGTAACCGTACGGCAAAAATTTTCGGTATTTTTTACCGTCTATTGGGTCTACAAATTGATCTCCTTTGTAAAACCACGCAAAAAAAGGAGCAAAGAAATAGCTGAATTTAATAAGAATCGGTCTAGGTATTAAATTCAAAAAAAACTTAAATACTTGCTTCATTAACTAAATTAATTCTGCGCGGGTTGGTATAAAAATTCATCTTCTTCATTGGAAGTAATGCCTAAAGCATCAAATATGTATTTATAGGTTGAAAGCAGTTTTGGCTCTCCATTTACTACTGCAACATCGTGTTCAAAATGACAAGAGGGTTTGTTATCCCGCGTGGTGACTGTCCATCCGTCGTTATGGAATTTAACTTTATATGTACCTAAATTGACCATCGGTTCAATTGCTATTACTAACCCTTCTTCTATTTTTGGACCATTGCCTTTTCTTCCATAATTAGGAACTTGCGGATCTTCATGCATTTCTTTACCCAAACCATGACCTACTAATTCGCGTACTACTCCATATCCTGCATTTTCACAAATTAATTGTATCGCAAAACTTATGTCCCCTATTCTATTTCCTGCTTTGCATTTTTTTATTCCTGCATATAAACTTTGTTTGGTAATTCGCATCATTTTATCAACTTCAGGATCAATGCTTCCTACAGAAAATGTATACGCTTGATCTCCGTAAAATCCATTTTTTAATGCTCCACAATCAATGGAAATTATATCTCCATCTTCGAGCGGTTTATTATTAGGTATACCGTGAACCACTTGTTCATTAGGAGACATACATAAAGTATTAGGAAAGTCATACAATCCTAAAAAACCGGGAATAGCACCGTGATCTCGTATATATTCTTCAGCAATTTTATCTAAGTGTAAGGTAGTCACTCCGGGTTTAACTTCTTTAGCCAGTACTCCCAAAGTTTTAGAAACCAATTGAGCGCTTTCGTACATTAATTCAATTTCTTCTTTTGTTTTTAATTGTATCATAATTTAAAAATTCTTGAAAAAAAACCTCTCTTATTTTTATGTTTTCTTTTTGAATAAGCCAATACTTGTCTTCCCTCTACGCCAAATTCTATCTTTTCTTTTATAATTTCATAAACTTCTCCCCATCCGGGAAATCCACCTAAATTCCTGTCATCAATGAAATAATCGGCATTTATTTTTCTACTTTGGGTCTCTCTATCAAATATTTCCCCTTCAAAACTTGAATTCACTGCATAAAATTCAATTCCGTTTTTATAACAAAATTCTACGGCTTCTTCTAATCTCTTACCATGTCTATAAGTCCAAAGGATTAAACGAAAACCTCTGCTCTGAAGTCTTTTCATTGTTTCAAAAGCAAAAATCATCGGTTTACCAATTTCCGGATATTTATCTTCTACAATTGTCCCATCAAAATCAATAGCTATTATCTTATTATTCATATAAATATACTACAAGTTAGTTCTGTTTATTCTTTTAAGTTTAGTGTTCTAATTAATGTTCTAAATTGTCATTAATTTTCCAAATTTACAAGTTTTTAATCAATAAATTTTATGTTATCCTCTTGGATATTAGCATGAAATAATTTAAGAAATCTTTTATATCAAATTCGGTTATAATTTTTATAATTTTTGGTATAATATTAGATGAGAAAATTTTTAGTTCTGAAATATTAATTAAAAAAATAAAGGTCTATGAAATTAAAACTTTTAGTTATGACTGCTTTTTGCATCTTACTTTCCAGCTGTGCATTAACTACTTCCTATGATTTTGACAAAACGGTTGATTTTTCAAATTATAAATCATTTACCATTTATCAGCAGGGTATCGATAAATTAAAATTGAATGATATTGACAAAAGTCGTATCATCCGTGCTTTAGAGAATCAATTAAAAAGCAAGGGATTAACCGAAAGTGCCGACGGAGATTTGATCGTAAATGTTCTTGCTTCATCAAAAAAAGTTATTAGCGTTGATAATGATCCATATTGGAACGGCCCGTGGGGATGGGGATATTATTGGGCTCCTTCCAGCACAGTTTATGAAACTCGTGAAGGAAAACTAACGTTTCATTTAGTGGATTCTAAAAAAAATATTCTAGTTTGGGAGGGTATAGTTGATGGTTTTGATGTTGGTAATATCAAAAATAAAGAGGAACAAATAAATAAAGCCATTCAAAAAATATTTAATTATTATCCGCCTAAAAAGAAAAATAACTCATATTATTAAAAAAACAAATACATCTAAAGCCTCAAAATTTAAATTTTGAGGCTTTAATTTATCTAATCTAAACTTTTTTTTTACTAATAATTTATGTTTTTTGATATCTATTATCTAAATATTAACGTCCATTGCTAAACGAGATCATCCTCTTAATTTGTTGCAAAAAAATTTTTACTCTAAATTTATTAATGAGACTTTTTAGTAATTTAATCCATAAAACTTTTGTAGGAAATTAAGTACCCAAATAAATTTCCCAAAAAATCTTTACTCTTTCAAATTTTTAAATATTTCCCCTATCTGCCAATGTGACATAATGAATGGAAAAAGGGTTTATCTAAGTCAATAGGGATATGAAAACCTCTCACTATAAGTATGAACGCTACTCTTTTTACCACAAAATTTAGTACAATATTGATGCTTTACGGTAACAATTGTAAGACTTCTTCCAAAATATCGACTTATTATTTGTTCATAATTTCTTTAAAAAAAATATACTTCTGAGAATTTACTATGTGTTTCATTTACTATTTATTTTAATAATAAATGAGATAAATTTAAACAAGCTAAATCATTATTTTTTTATGAACATTTGTAAAAACTTTTCAATATTTAAACAAGAATTAAAAGATATTTATACTTTTGCACTTGATATCATTTCCCTTATTTAAAAATTCAAAAAAGCCGGAATGAATTTTAACACATTTTTTCGTAAAAAAAATATTTCTGATTTACAGGATACAACACAAAAATCTGAATTAAGCAGAGTATTAACTGTAAAGGATTTAACTTTTTTTGGAATTGCTGCGATTATAGGCGCCGGCATTTTCAGTACCATCGGAAGAGCCTCTTATGAAGGAGGACCCGCCATTTCATTACTTTTTATCTTAGTGGCTGTTGCTTGTATTTTTACCGCATTATGTTATGCGCAATTTGCTTCTATGATTCCGGTGAGCGGCAGCGCTTATACTTATGCTTATGTTTCTTTAGGTGAAATATTTGCTTGGACTATCGGGTGGGCTTTAATACTTGAATATGCTGTATCAAACATGGTGATCGCAATCTCTTGGTCGGGATATTTTGTCTCTATGTTGCAAGGTTTTGGCATTCATTGGCCTGATTGGCTTTCCATTGATTATTGGAATGCTCACAGAGCTTATCTTGAATATCTTGCACATCCTCAAAGTCTATCCCAAAATGATCTTAGATTATCGGAAATATATCAATCTGCTCCGGAAATTGCCAACATAAAAATAATATTTAATTTACCGGCGGGATTAATTACCTTATTAGTTACCACCCTGGCGTATGTAGGAATTAAAGAATCTACCCGTGTAAGTAATGCTTTAGTTTGGATTAAATTATCTGTAATCATAGGCATTATTTTAATTGGTGTGTTTTATATAAAACCGGATAATTGGTCGCCTTTCTTTCCTAATGGTTTAGGAGGAGTTATGGGAGGAGTGGCTGCCGTATTTTTTTCTTTTATCGGGTTTGATTCTATATCAACTACAGCAGAAGAAGCTAAAAATCCACAAAGGGATTTGCCACGCGCCATGCTATACTGTATTATAATTTGTACCGTTTTATATGCTTCAATAGCATTAATATTGACCGGTATGGTTAATTATAAAGAATTACGTGTTGATGACCCGTTGGCGTATGTTTTCAATAAAATAGGAATAAATTTTATAGCCGGAATCATTTCCGTGAGTGCAGTAATTGCCATGACAGGAGCTATTCTTGTTTACCAGATCGGACAACCGAGAATATGGATGACCATGAGTCGAGACGGTTTATTGTGGAAGCCTTTTGGTACTATTCATAAAAAATATCATACCCCCGGATTTGCAACTATTATTGCCGGTTTCTTTGTGGGAATACCTGCTATGTTCCTGGATATGCAGTTGGTTGTGGATTTGACAAGTGTGGGAACTTTTTTCGCTTTTATTTTAGTTTGTTCCGGAGTTTTATATTTAGATAACAAAGGTCTTTCTCATCAAGCAAAATTTAAATTAATTTATATCAACGGTCAATATTTAATTCCTTTGTCTTTTTGTTTGGCTATCATTTTGTTCTTAACCCAAACCAATTATAAGGAAATCCTTGCCGATAAACCTTTATTAGCTATTTTTTGGATTATCTGGTTCGGTTTATCTTTAGGTGCATTCAAATATAAATTTTCGCTAATACCTATTCTCGGTATTTTGTTTAATTTATATTTAATGACGGAATTAGGATGGTCTAATTGGGGAATGTTTATATTATGGCTATTGATCGGATTATCAATTTACTTCTTATATGGAAGGAAAAACAGTAAACTCGAAAAATTAATTCAAACTTCTCATAATCATTAATTATTTTAAATTATTTATACTATTGTAATTTTATCTTCAAATAATTTTGTATTAAATAAATTACATTAATCTTAAATATTTTCATTTTCATAAAATTTTGCGTCTTTCCAATATAAATTTCGGATACAAACAATTAAAATATGCTAAAAGATATTTTTGTTTCAATTAACTATATATAATTAACCATCAATACTTTAGAAAATAAAGTTTCTTTTAATTTCAATATTTATTTTATTTCTTTCATATGAATCTAAAAATAATCATGACGAAAAAAAATAAACTTATTATCTTTGCAAACGCTAATTAGCTTGAAAGTAAATTTTTTCTTGCTCAATAAATATAATTAAGTATTATGAATCAGAACTTAATAAATTTTTTTCCAAAAGAAAATGAAATTCCTGAACATTTTCGACTTCAAAACGAAATCTCTCAGAAAAGAGTATTGATCGATGGAGAATTTATTGAATGGGAAGGTCCATTTCAAGAAGTTTATTCTCCTATTTATACCCGTTCAAACTCTACAGACGAGTTAGTACAAACTAAATTAGGCAGCTATCCAATCTGTACTTCTAAAGAAGCTGAAAAAGCCTTACAGGCTGCTTTAAAAGCTTTTAACGGAGGAAGAGGAGAATGGCCGTCTATGTCTGTTTCTCAAAGAATCTCTGCGATGGAAAATTTCATCGTTAAAATGGTTGAGCAAAGAGAAAAAGTAGTAAAATTACTAGTTTGGGAAATTTGTAAAAGCTATAAAGACTCCGAAAAAGAATTCGACAGAACGGTTGATGCAATAAAATGTTCTATTGAAGCTCTGAAAGAATTAGATATAAATTCATCTCGTACAAAAACAGATGAAGGGGTGGTTGCTCAGGTTAAAAAATCTCCTTACGGAGTTGTCCTTTGTATGGGCCCTTACAATTATCCGTTAAATGAGACTTTTGCGACTTTGATACCTGCTTTATTAATGGGTAACACTGTATTGTTCAAACCGCCGCGTCGTGGTACATTATTGTTTAAACCTTTATTAAATGCCTTTAAAGAATGTTTTCCTGCAGGGGTTATCAATACTTTATACGGTAGAGGTAAAGATGTTATTCCTACTTTAATGCAATCAGGTAAAATTAATGTATTAGCATTTATCGGATCCAGTAAAGTAGTAAATGGAATGATTAAAGAACATCCTAATGCAAACAGTCTTCATTCCGTATTAGGATTAGACGCCAAAAATGCGGCTATTATCGACAAAACTGCTGATATCGATTTAGCGGTTAAAGAAGCTATTTTGGGTACTTTTTCTTTCAACGGACAAAGATGTACGGCTTTAAAAATACTATTTGTACACTCTTCAATTGCTGATGAATTTAATAAAAAATTCACTGAGGAAATATCTAAATTGAAAGTGGGAATGCCATGGGAAGATAATGTAACCATTACTCCGTTAGCTGAACCGGATAAACCACAATATGTTCAAAAATGTATTGATGAAGCTTTAGAAAACAACGGTGAAATTATTAATAAAGAAAATGGAGGAGGACAAATTTTAAATTCATTAGTTAGCCCAACCGTAATTTATCCGGCTAATGAGAAAATGAATCTATTATATAATAATGAGCAATTTGCTCCTATCATTCCGATAGTTCCTTTTGACGATCTTGAATCTCCGATTAGCTATATTACCAATTCAACTAAAGGACAACAAGCAGCCATCTTCAGTAATGATGAAGATACTGTATCTTATCTTGTTGATGCCCTATGTTGTCAAGTAGGTAGAATCAATATTAATGCTCAATGTCAACGTGGACCTGATACGCTTCCTTTTAACGGTAGAAAAAATTCAGCTTTAGGTACTCTCTCAACCATTGACGCATTATATGCCCTATCTATCGACTCTGTTGTAGCTACCAAGGATACTAAATCAAATGACAATTTGATTGACTCTGTTATAAAGAGTGGTAAATCTTCAAGATTAAGCTAATTTGAGGTTTTTTATCTTATAATATCAATTATTTTATAAAATGGAACCATCTATCTTCGTATAGATGGTTTTATTTTTTTTAAATATGCTAAGCTTTATTAAAAAGGAAAATTCATACATTCAAAAATTTATATCATTAATCGATCATTTCCTCTTACCTCTTATTTATCTTTTCAAATGCGGGACTCCGTTTTAGTTAACAATATTTTTTATTCTGTTAGATTTATAATAAGTTTAGTAAAAGTTTTCAATAGTGAAGTTAAACTGCATATCCCAGATAAATATATGACAAAGTGTACTTTGGTTTAGAATTTGTACCGATACATTATACACGAAATATCCACGAATATAAAAAATTTGACTTACACTATATGGCATATATTGATTATTATAAAGTTTTAGGATTAAGTAAAAATGCTTCTCAGGATGATATCAAAAAGGCATACCGAAAATTAGCCCGAAAGTACCATCCGGATTTAAATCCTAATGATAAAGAAGCTAATGTAAAATTTCAGCAGATTAATGAAGCTAATGAAGTTTTGGGCGATCCCGAAAAACGTAAGAAGTATGATCAATACGGCGAAAATTGGAAACATGCAGAACAATTTGAACAAGCACGTCAACAACAAGGAGGCGGTGGCGGTCAATACTATTATGACAATTCCGGTAACCCTTTTGAAGGTTTTTCCCAAGGTTTTGGTACGGAAGGTTTTTCTGATTTTTTTAGTGATCTTTTTGGTGGAAGAACCGGTAGAACTCATCGAAGAAGTTCTCAATTTAAAGGGCAAGATTATACCACAGAATTACGTCTTTCCTTGCGAGACGCAGCAACCACACATAAACAGACTCTTAACGTCAACGGTAAACAAATACGTATTACCATTCCTGCAGGTATTTCTAATGGTCAGCAAATAAAATTGAAAGGTCAAGGGGGCCCGGGTGCAAACGGAGGGCCTAACGGAGATTTATATATTACTTTTAATCTTTTGGAAGATCCTAAATTTAAAAGGTTACATAATGATTTAACCACTACTGCAGAAGTAGATCTTTATACAGCTGTTTTAGGGGGAGAAATAACCGTTGATACTCTGGATGGTAAAGTTAAACTCAAAGTGAGTCCGGGTACACAAAATGGAACTAAAGTGCGATTGAAAGGTAAAGGATTTCCTGTGTATAAAAAAGAGGGAGAACATGGAGATTTATTCGTGATTTACCAAGTAAAAATACCTACTCATCTTTCTGAAAAGCAAAAAAATTTATTTAAACAATTAGCAGAATCATAAAATTATCTGATACATGAAAAATGATTTGATAACTATAGAAGAATATTCCATACATTATAATGTAGATGTATCATTTATTGAGGATTTAGAAAATTTGGGTATTATCCATACCGTTCAAAAGGAGGAAATAAAATACATTCCTTTTGATATTCTTTCCGATTTGGAATCTTATTCCAGAATGTTTTATGACATGGATATAAACCTTGCAGGAATTGATGCTGTAAAAAATTTACTCTTTAAAATACGTAAACTCCAACTTGAGATGACCGAACTTAAAAACAGGCTTAAATTTTATGAATAAATAAAAATATTCTGTTATTTAAAAATTTAATTTAGCTTTATTAATATAATAGCCATACATTTTAAAAATGTATGGCTATTAACATATATGTACAAACTTTATAAAAAATTCTTAAAAATTACTCCTCCTTGTATCCATCTACCCGGCATAGGTACCAAATTTGATTCGGTATATTTAGTATTGAGTATATTGGTCATTTGGATGTATAACTGTAAATGATTGGTTTGATACATAAGACGATCATCCAATAAATGGTAATCATCTAAGTTTACTCTGTCATTGTATCTATAAATTATTTGATTGGATATATTCTTGAGGAGTTTATGCTCTACTTTAACAACCAACTGATGTCTTAAATTATCTAATGAATATCTAGAGTACGCTCGGTCAGAATATTTTAAATTTTTATCCAAATAGGTATAACCTAAATTGATTGATTTTATGAAGAGTGCCGTAAAAGAATAATTAAAATCAACTTCTACACCATCCGTATTTATTCTTGAAATATTTTCGGGTTTCCATTTACCTTCTTCACTATCTTTTGTCCAATCTATACTTTTTCTTGATTCCCTTCTAAAAAAGCTGATGGTAGTTTTTATATTTTTATGATTCAATCGATATCCCAATTCATAAGACAAAGCATTCTCCGGTTTTAAATTAGTATTTCCTTCTGTGACCGGATCTGTATAATTAAGATCTGTATACGTAGGAACTCTATAGGTTTTTCCTAAATTAGCAAATAATTTATTTTGTTGGTTTATACTGTATCCAATATCAATTCCCGGATACCAAAAATTCCCAAAATCCGAATAGTCGGAAAAGCTAATTCCCGGAGTAATATCCAATCTGTTTTTAAAAAACATAAATCGATGTTCCAAAAATGCAAAATAAACTGTCCGATGATTTTCACCTAAATTATTGGAAGATAAATATTCCTTTCTAAAGTCCAATCCAACGCCAGTGATTCCTAAAGAAGATGAATAGTTTGTATTGGCTTCGATTCCTGCGTTATTACCTATATGAAGGTTTCTATATTTTGATGGATTATGTCTTTCGAAAATATATTCGTCTTGGGACCTTCTCCAATATGCATTGGATTCCCATTTGAATTTACCTGATTTTTGATTCCAACCAATGCTAACCAAGGAAGTTTGAATCGCTTCGTATTGATCTTTTGCTAATGGGGATGAATAAAATCCGTTAGCTCCAAATTTTTTATCAATAAATCCTCCTTGTAAACGAAGTTCTCCCCCGTTTAATTTATACTGATTCTGATACCATACATTTTTAACTTGATAATCTGTATTGTAACGATATCCATCAGATTGTGAAGTTTCTGCTTGAATAAAGTGAGAAAATTTTTTTCCTGAAACATTTAATGATGCACCTAAAGATGTCGTATTAAAATCACCTAAAGATCCTGAAATTGTTATATCATTCTTGGTAGACGGACGAGTAACAATATTAATAGCACCGGCATATGCATTTTGTCCAAAACGACGAGCAGCAGGACCTTTAATTATTTCAATTCGTTCAATGGATGCTAAATCTATCGGAAGATTCATGGTATTATGTCCGGTTTGGCTATCATTCATGCGCATTCCATTGATAAGAATTAATACTTGTTCAAAAGAACTTCCTCTTATACTAACATCGGCTTGTATTCCATGCGCTCCTCTTTGTCTTATATCTATTCCTGAATAATAAGAAAGAACTTCTTCAATACTGGAGGCAGGCATAGCTTTGATTTGTTCTTTCGTAATTATCTGAACATTTTGTGAAGTTTTGTTAAAAGGTAAGGAAAGTGTTTTCCCTTGAATTACAACTCCTTCAAGTTCTTTACTCTCCTGCGCAACCAGTACTAAACATATAAACAAGGCAATAATTGAATAAAATAGTTTCATAATCTATAGTTCACAGCAAATTTTCGCAGTAGTTAGTTAAAATTTATTTTTATAACAGTTAGTTTATACAAAAGTAGTAACTTTCCGGATGATAAACTATACCAGTTTTATTATTATGACTAGTCCGGATTTACTACCTTATTATAGCTTGATACATATCGACCGAAACGCTAAAGTTTCTGTATATCTTCAAATTACCACTCAGATCATCAATGCTATTCAAAAAGGTTATTTAAGTATAGGTACGAAACTTCCCGGAACGCGTATTTTAAGTAACCTTATTCATGTAAATCGCAACACGATTGTTAAAGTATATGATGAATTGCATGCACAAGGATGGATTGAAGTTCATCCCAATAAAGGCAGTTTTATCATTCAAAAAGACAATGTGACTAATAAAAAAATTAAATCCATATCTAAAGATTCTCTGACTCATTATCCTTCTAAAACGGGATTTTCATATAGAACTTCCAATTTATTGGATAACCCCTTTGAATCTTCAACTTGCTCATGGATGTTAAACGATGGAGGACCCGATACTCGACTTTTACAAATGAATACCTTGTCGAGCCTCTATTCATCGAACCTTAAAAGAAAAAGACATTTTACTAAAGGAAATAATGAAGTTCCTGAAAAAAGTGAATATCTAAAAAAAAACTTATCTAATTTTTTAAATCTATCTCGGGGATTACATATTTCACCAAAAAATCTTCTTATCACGCGAAGCATCGAAATGGGAGGTTATATAGCAGCAGAATTACTTATTACCCCAAAGGATATTGTATTGGTCGGAGAACCTAGTTATTTTCTGATCAATATGATTCTGCAAAAAGTTGGTGCAGATATAATAACCATCCCGGTTGATGAAGAAGGCATTTCTCCGGATGCTGTTAAAAAAATTTGTCAAAAAAGAAAGATTCGTATGTTATATATAACTCCACACCATCATTATCCAACAACGGTTTCATTAAGTGTAAAACGTCGTATGGAATTATTGGAATTATCTCAACAGTATGGATTTATTATTTTAGAGGATGATTATGATTATGATTTTCATTACGAAAACAATCGGATTCTGCCTCTTGCCAGTGCAGATACCTCTGGAATGGTCGTTTATATCGGTTCGTTTGGAAGATCTTTAGCCCCGGGATTCCGTAAAGGCTTTGTGATCGCTCCTGAGAATTTAATTTTAGAAATGCAAAAATTATCGAACATGCTTGACAGGCAAGGAGATATTTTTATGGAATATGCTTTGGGCGAACTTATTGAAGAGGGCGAATTTAACAGACACTTGAGACGAACCTCTGCTATTTATAAAGAAAGAAGAAATTATCTGGCATCTTTATTAAACACTCATTTGAAGGATTATTTAAATTTTTCTTTGCCAACCGGTGGATTGGCTTTCTGGACACAATGGAATTCATCGGTAAATTTGATGAAATTACGAGAGTATTGTCTAAAGGAAGACTTGCTCATTCCTAAGTCTTTGCTTTATCAAACCCACAATTTATCTGCTATGAGATTGGGATTTGGAAGTTTTACCACAGAAGAAATGGAGGAAATCATCTATAAAATCAAATCAGCTTTATTACGTTTAGAATAAAATAATTACCTAGATTTACTATAAGTTAATCATTTAGTAAAAAGTTTTATAAAAATTATGTTTGAACTTGAAGATATTTTCTGGTTTGGTACTTTTCGATTGAAAATTTTTAAATATCTCGAGCAATATCCAGGAGAAAACTTATCATCCTAAATTGAAACATTCCTAAACCTAAAGCTAACGCTATGGTAGATTTTTTCATATTTTTTAACTGCCTGTTTACTAAACAAAATTATAGGAAATTATTCCTTATTCCACAGTTTCCGGCAAAAAAATATTTATCGTATATTTGTTTAAATTATAATACAGGAATCATGAATATAACAGATATTTCAGGAACAACTACTCTTTCCAACGGTGTAAAAATGCCTTATTTGGGTTTAGGTGTTTATAAAGCTGACGGAGGACAAGAAGTAATCACTGCTATACATGATGCCTTAGATGCTGGATATCGTCATATTGATACGGCTGCTTATTATTATAATGAAGAAGGAGTTGGAAAAGCCATCCAATCTGCTTCAATTCCTCGTGAAGAAATTTTTGTAACTACCAAAATATGGTTCAGCAGACAAAGATATGAGGACACTTTTAAAGCATTTGATGAATCTATGGAAAAACTTGGTCTTGATTATCTTGATCTATATTTAATCCATTGGCCTCATCCGGATTTCTATTTGGAAGCATGGAAAGCAATGGAAGAATTATATAAGGCGGGTAGAATACGTGCAATAGGTTTATGTAATTCTTTGCAGCATCATATACAAAAAATCATAGATTTGGGACAAACCGTTCCTATGGTTAATCAAATGGAATTCCACCCCAATTTAGTGCAACAGGATTTATTGGATTTTTGCAAAAAAAATCAAATTCAATACGAAGCTTGGTCTCCTTTAAAAAGAGGGGCTTTGTTTAACGATCCTTTACTTTTAGAATTAGCTCATAAGTATAATAAAAATGTAGCACAAATTATTATTCGATGGGATTTGCAAAAAGGGGTAGTTACTATTCCGAAAAGTACAAAAAAAGAAAGAATTATTTCCAATGCTGATGTTTTCGATTTTCATTTAAGTGATGAAGATGTAAAAAAAATAGATTCTTTAGATTCCAATGATCGAACCGGAGCTCATCCCGATCATTTTTTGGAATATTTTGCTAAAAAGGGAATCAAATAATCCAACTATCATATAACTCTTTTTTTAAAAAACAATTTATTCGAACTCTAAAAAATATATCAATTTTTTTGGATTTTAATTATATATATCGAAATATTTATTAATTCTTTTTTATAAATACTATTTCTTATAACCTTGAATTTGCTTTATAGACAAAATGTATATACTTAATGTTAGAGTAAACTTTCCTATGTTAAAATTCAACTAATTACAGCTAAAAAATATTTGCATAATATTGTATAAATTTTTTAGACGTTATCGTAATTAAAAACCAATTCCTAAATGAAAATTGCATACTGTATAGGTAACATTCATAATTCCGGAGGAATAGAACGTGTGATTTCAATTAAGGCCAATTATTTGGTTGACAAAGGCTATGAAGTTCATATTGTCGTTATTTACCCATCTTCTCAAAAGCCTTTTTTCAACTTTGATTCCCGTATTAAATTTCATTATTTGAATTTGGATTTTGAAAAAGATAGGGGATTGAAAAAACATATTAATTTTAAAAAAAATAAAAAAATTTTTCTTCAAACAATCGGAAATCTTTTTCAGGAAATTAAGCCCGATATAGCTATTTCCACTTTTTGTAAGTACTCGAAATATATTTTTGAGTTAAATGATGGAAGTAAAAAAATTATTGAACGACATTTCGCTAAATACAAACGTGCGCAATATTATTCAAAATTGGATAATTATTTTCTAGGAAGAATCATAACGTATTTATACCGTAAAACAGATTATGATATTGGTAAGAATTTTGACCGATTTATAGTTTTAACGAATGAAGATAGAGAATCCTGGGGAAATACTCTTCCCAACCTTGAGGTAATTGAAAATCCACTTACTATATTACCTAAAACTCATGCATCTCTTGAAAATAAAATAGTAATTAGCTTAGGCCGATTAAACCAGCAAAAACAGTTTGATCATCTTATTGAAATATGGAACACTATTGTTCAAAAACATCCGGATTGGAAATTGTTACTATATGGTAATGGTGAGAAAAAAAGAGAGCTTGAAGAAATGATTGATCGATTAAATTTAAATTCCAACATTGAATTACATCCGGCGACTTCGGATATAAGCTCTGTTTTGCTAAATAGTTCCATTTATGCTATGACCTCTAAATATGAAGGATTTCCATTAACATTAATTGAATCTATGGTTCATGGAGTCCCTCCTGTTTCCTATACCTGCAAATGCGGACCTAAAGAAATTATCCATGATGAAGTAGACGGATTATTAGTTCCTTTTAATGATAAAGAAATTTTTGCTCAAAAACTATCCTACTTAATAGAAAATGAAAGTATAAGAAAACAAATGGGAAAAGCGGCTTCTGAAAATATTCTGCGTTATTCACAGGATATAATCATGCAAAAATGGATGAATTTGTTTCAGCGTTTAGTAGAAAGTTAAAGTCGGGTTGCAGACTTTATTTTTTTATTATAAAATTCTACTTTTGTTTTAAAATACTTTGACTTACGAATTTTCCCCGTATCTGTAATAATGAGGCAACTATAATCCGGATATTGGTTAATGAGTTTGCGTCCGGCTTTTACTCCGAGTACCATTATTGAGGTACTGAATCCATTGGCCGTTTCTGCATTCGGACCTATCACACTAACACTTTTAATTCCTTTTACGGGATATCCCGTGCGAGGATCGATAATATGAGAATATTTTTTTCCTTCTAATTCGATATATTTTTCATAAGAACCGGATGTTGTGACGCATTCATCTTTAAGTGTAAAAAAACCTGTAATGTCCGAAGGCTCAAAGGGATTAATTATTCCAATGTTCCAATATTCTCCATTAATTTTATGCCCCCAAACACTTATATCTCCTGATGCATTGATTATTCCCGCTTTTACATTATTTTTTACCATTAGTTCTTTTGCTTTATCAGCTGCATATCCTTTTCCAATGGATCCAAATCCGATTTTCATTCCGGGAAGCTTTAAAAAGAGAGTAGAGTGTAAAGTATCTATAATGATATTTTTATAGCCTATTTTTTTTATGGATTCTTTGATTTGCTCCTCTGAGGGCACTTTTTTCATTGAACCGTCAAATTTCCAAATTTTATCCATAGCTGCAAAACTTATATCAAATGCTCCTTCTGTAATCTCTGAAATTTTAATTGCTCTCTGGGTAAGTTCCAATACTTCTCGATCTACTTTTACGGGTTGTATACCTGCATTTTGGTTAACCTTTGAAACTTGCGAATCAGGCTTCCAATCCGATATTAAATTTTCAATCCGTACTATTTCATCGATAGCCTTATCTATGTATTTTTCTGCTTGTAGGGAATCTTCTGCTAGTATTGAAAAATCAAATTTACAACCCATTAAAGTTGCTGTGCGGTTTCGTTGTACTTGCGAATTAATGTTTATGTAAGATAATACAAATAATGCTGCCAATAGTACATACTTCCCTCTCATATATTTACTATTTTTCTTGAAATTCATTAATAACAATCGGTTACAATTTGTCCTTTTCTTTTGTAATCATTACATTTTTTTAGGCTATCTACAAAAACTACCTCATCCAAGACTTTTTCTACCTCCAGTTGCATTTGCAAAGCTCCACAAATCATGATTACTCCTCCCTCTTCCAATAAATTAACAAAAAAATTTCTGTCATTTTGAATTAAATCCATCACATATTTATTTTCTGTATCTGATGAATACGAAAAATTATATTGTTCTAAATATCCTTTATTCATTTGTTCCTTCAAAAAACAAATATATTGATCTACCATTTCACTTCGCTGTCTGAATCCGCAATACAAATAAGTTTTAACTTTGGTTAAATTTTGATCGATCATTCCTAAAAAGGGACCTATTCCTGTTCCATTGGCAATCATAACCACTTTATTTGCTTTTTCGGGAAAATGAAAAGAGGTGTTAGTTAAGATTTTCCCGTATATGGTATCTCCTTTTTTCCGATTTATTAAATATTCTGACGCCAAGCCGTTCGGATAATATTTTATTGATAACTGTATGTTATGATTGACTTTAGCTATGGAATAATATCTTTCCTTATTGTCTTTACAAGGATAAATAGCCAGGATATCGCCTGAAGTAAATTTTTGTTTACCGGGATGTATTTGTACTATAAAAGTTTCTTTAGAATCATTGGGTATGTAAACCTCCTCTATTTTCATTTTTATACGATTCTTAGGTTTACTTGTATAAAATTTAGCATCAGCATATAGTTTGATACCCGTTTTATTATTCCATTCTTTTATCCATGTTGTAAATTCATCAATTGATTGGTCGTTTACTGTATGCAAATCTAATATCGGTTCGCTCCATGCCTCTTTTTTGATTTGTTCGTCTACAGTTTTAGCAAACAAACAGTAATCTTCATAGGACTTTGAACCAAACCCTACTACACTGAACTTAACGTTTTGGTTTTGTGGATTTTCTTTTAGAAGTGTTTCGAATTTACGCGCATTTGAAGGAGCTCCTCCCAGTCCATAGGTTGAAGTTAAGATTAATATATATTCCGCTTTTGGAAATACTTGGTACTTATTAAGCTCTGTTAGATAGGATCGATAATTTTGCGAAACCATTTGTTGATGAATTGAATGAGCCAAGTTGAACGTATTTCCATTTTCTGATCCTACCAAAAGTATAATTTTACTATCTTCAGGGAGGTATTTATTTTTAAAACTACGTTTTCCCCTTTTCCAAGTTATGGTAAATCCTGAAACTATAAAAAACAATATATATACACCGGCTATAAATAGAATGACAGCCCATACCACATGGGTTCTGCCGGTATGAAGGTCTAAACTTAGAGTTGCTAATTTTTTTGAAATCGGATCATTAATTTGAGAGACAACAGCTCCTGTTAAAGGACTGACGGTTAATTCTTTATCTTTTAATTTTAAAATAAAATATTCGTCGGGATCATCGAAAAAAGGAAATTCTATTTTACGAACTTCTGAAAGTTTAATTTGTGAAAAAAGTGGGATATCTTTATATAATAGTTTCTTTGTTGTTGTTTGATCTTGAACGGAATTATAAATAATTTTTTCACCTTCTTTGGAAAAAAAATGAAACCTGTCTAAACATAGATAACTTCCGGTTAATGAAATTATACCAATAGGTATAAGCAGTACACGTCCAAACAAAGTATGATAATATTGAGAAAAAGATGCTTTTTTTATTTTTGAAAAAAAATTGCTGAATTTTTTCTGTCTTTTTATTATAAGTATGCTTCCCGAAGTTGCTATTAAAAAAAGTAAAAATGAATTAATACCCACAAGTATGCGTCCGGTTTCATGCATAAACAGGGATCTATGTAATGAGGTAACCCACAAGATAAAAGAATTGTTTTTTTGTGGTTTTCCTATGATAGTTCCCGTTTTAGGGTTTATGTATCCTACTACCTCCTCCCCATCCGTATCGGTACCTTGTAATTTTACAAACGATTTTTCATTAATTTCCAATTCTGAAATTTCCTGAAAATTAGATTGTAATGCTGAAAGAGTTTGCGCAATACTTATACGATTTAAATCATGAATACAGTATGGTGACGTATTTTCTTCAATAGTATAAAAAGCAAGTATGGATCCCGTTATGGAAGCCATACTCAAAAATATGAAAGAAACTAATGCTAAAGTTAAGTGAGCATATCTCCAAATGGAAAGCGTCATTGAATTATTGAATCTTACTTAGTCTCACATAATTTATATAACCCGTTCCGGATATTTTACCCGTAAAGGCTTGAGAATTTAAAGGAATTTCCAGATCTTTTACATAATAATTTTGATCTTCAACAGCGGTTTCAAATCGGAGTTTATATCCCTTATCAATTTTAGAATCTTCAATTTCCAACGTGGTTATGCTACGGTCTCCGCCGGTTACGGATGCTCCGGTTTTAGCATCTATAGTTTTCTTTTTTGAATTGTATTTATGCCATTCTTTTAAGGTATTATACCATCTTTTATCTTCTCCCATTATATATAATGTCTTTTCATATTGACCTTGCGGAGAAATTAATGATACTACTATGTAGGCACCTTCTCCTATATAATTATTCATTTGAAGTAGACATTTATATTTATGAGTCTGTGCATGGCCCATAAAAGGTAACAACATTAGAAGTAAACTGTAAGCTGCTATTTTAATATTCATCTTCATAATAGATTATTTTAAGAAATCAACGGATACTTTATTTTGAGTTAAGATTTTGTTTTCTTTTGCTAAATCATAGGCTGTTTCTCCAAACTCTGTTTTTAGGTCTTTTTTTGCACCTAAAGATAGCAGATATTTCAAAATAGTATCGTCTTTAGCAATCATTGCGGCTCTTTGTAAAGGAGTTATACCCTCGTTATTAGCTGTATTAACGTCTACTTTCAATCCTGAAATTTTTTTAATCAAATTGATATCATTTTTACCGACTGCTAAATGATAGAGGGTATTGCCTTCTTCTTGTTTTGCATTAAAATCTACTCCTTTATCTTTTAGTAATTCTAAATTTGCATCAAAATCTTTATTTCTAGGATGATAGGATTGGATAAGATAATAAACCAAACTGTTTCCTTTGTTATCTTTCTGATTTATATTAGCTCCATTAGCAAGTAACAAAGCAATCATTTCCGGTGTACTAGATTTTACTGCTAACATTAGAGCACTTTCTCCTTTATTGTTAACTTCATTGATATTTTTAACTAAAGGTAAAAATACTTGTGTATTTTTAATATCTTTTCCTGAAGCACTTTTTATAAATGCTGTATTTCCTTCTTTATCTTTTTTTTGTGAATCAACCTTTTTAGAAATAAAATAGTTGATAATTTCTGCCTGATCCGGTTTTGTTGCGACTATATGAAGTACGGTTTGTTGATCGTCATTAACGACTAAAGGATTTAATTTTATATCTTCTACCAAATATTTAAAAACATCTAAGGTATTGGCTGTTCTCCGTGTAGCTTCTGCTGCCAGTAAAAGAGCATTGTTGGTGCTTTTTACCCCTCTTGTTTTCAATTTTTTTAATAATTCTATATCGCCTTTTCTGGCCGCATAATCAAATGCTGTACTTCCTTTATCGTCTGTATCCGATAATGAAAGACCTTTGGATTGTAAATATTCGGTAAGGTGAAGATCAGAATCATAGGGAATAGCTAAAAGCAAAATGGTTGCCCCGTTTTTATATTTTTGCTTAGGATTTAATCCGGCATCAAAAAATAAGCGATAGATTTCAACATTGGTTTGTCCTGCATTTGCTGCAAATACTAAAGGAGTGAGCCCGTGGGAATCTTCTAAATTGATATTACTCTTTTTATCGATTAAATATTTTATTAATTCAGTATTTCCTTTTAAAGCTGCCCAATGTAAATAAATTCTGTTATCATGAGTTAATTTATTTATGTCATTTCCTTTTTGTTTTAACAGGTATTTAATGGTTTCTAAAGGGGCTTCATTTAGTATGGCAACTGTAACAGCGTCAAATTTGTTATCATTAAACTCAATCGGACTGTTACCTTTTTTAATTTCTGTTTCAACTGCTTGTAAATCGGGTTTATTTTTCCAAAAGTTATTATCTAACAAGGTATTATTTATTTGAGCATTCATCCAAATGGATGCCATGCAAAGTAGAGTTACGAAACTTCTTTTCATTTTTTTTATATTTTAAATGAGAGCACTATAATAGTAATTTTTTTTCAATAATACTTATATAGACTAAATAAAAACAAAATAGTTTAAAGCAGTTGAATAAATCAACTGCTTCTATTAAAAAATTATCTGAGTAAAATTAATTAATTTTTCAAGAAAGTGACCGCTCTAATATGCTCCTTATCATTGGAAAGTTCAAATCCTTTATTGGCTGTTGCTGTTACCGGATCTATGGCATATATGGCTGAATTTCCGCTTACCGGATTTAATGGTAAATATATTTTACCTTTATATGCTAACGGCCATCCGTTACTTGACACTTGGGTATAGTCCATAATTCCTTCTACCCATTTAAAAGATTTAGATTCCATTTTAACGACTGCAAAACGTGTTGCTTTGGAACCGTTTCCGGTATTTGCTGTTTCGTTGTAAAATTCAAGTAAAAAGTAATCTTTAGTAATCGGAAAAACTTTTCTGAATTTATATCCTCCTGAAGCGGTTTCAATATCAAAATAATAATTTGAATCGAATGTTTGAGAACCTTTATTTATTTTTAAAGCCCCTGCTTTTTTAGCAGTGGTATTTCCGGATCCGGCACCTGAAAATACATATACGTTTCCTGATCCATCCGGCCAAATTTGAGAATATACAGCACCTTTCCATTGGCCTCCAGAATAGCTTAAGCGAGAATCGTTAATGACTGATTTAATAGTCATGTTATAATCCATCAAGGCTACATAAGCATTATCTGAATTTGTATATTTAAATGCAGCAGCTATTTCATTATTTCCTCTATCTGCAATTCCTGTAATGGTTGGTTTTTTGTCATCAATCATATGCGAACTTAAATCGATAGGTTTATCTATCATTGATATATTATCTCCATTTCTTTCATACAGAAAGCTGTTGTCTTTATTGGATATGGCATAAATATATTTTCCAAAATTTCCTGTAACTGAAAATCTACCAATAATTATCGGACTTCCTTGTAATTCTTTCATTTTATCATCTGTGTCATATTTAAATGCTCTGCATCCTGATTTTCCTTGCCCTAAATCTGATCCGTTGGGATAAATAAATCCAACCAATGTGCTTGCATTGTTTACTACGATCTGTGTAAAAGAACTGGTTGTTTTCACTGAATTAGAATTTCCTGAAATACTATCTTTACCGCTATCTAAATGATTGACAGTCAAAAAATAAGTTCCTGTACCTAATTTTCCACTCCCAGGAGCAGCCGCTATTACAAACTTATCTGCTTTAGTAGGAATGGGTTGTGTGGCTATCGTATTATCATCATCGCTACTACATGATATAGTCATGCATCCGGCCAAAAAGCTTACTAATACTTTTTGGATAAAATTTGTTTTTTTCATACTATATTTTATTTAAGAGTTTATTGAATTTTATTGTTTTTTTAACAGGGATAATCCCGTAATACCATCTGCTTCAACCACTAATCCTGCTTTAGCTGAAGTAGTTTTAGGATCGATCACGTATACGGTAGGCTGTTCATTAGAAGTGGTAACCGGAAGATATATTTTACCGTCATAACTCAACGGCCATCCGGTTGCCGTAATTTGTTCTTTAGATGGGAAACCATCTCTTAGCCAATTAAAATTTTTTGTACTCATTTTTAGAATTGCATATTGAGAGGCAGGACTTATAATGTTATAGTCCAATTCGTTATAAAATTCTAATAGAAAATAGTCTTCCGTTATATGAAATACTTTACGAAATCGATAGCCCCCTGATGCTTGTTCAATATTAAAATAGTAATCTTTATCGAAGGCAGTACTTCCTTTTTTTATACATAACGCACCCGCTGGTTTTGTGGTAGCGCTTTCGTATGAACCTGAAAATACATAGGTATTTCCGTTATCATCTTTTCCTATTTGAGAATACATGGCAGATCGCCATCTTCCCGCAGAGTAACTAATTCTATCATCCGAATAAATTCGTTTAACATTTAAATTTGCGTCTAAAGCTAACACATGCACTTTATCGGGATCATTGGGACTAACGGCTGAGGTAAGAAATTCTCCATTTTCGGTATCAACAATTCCGCTAATCGTTGGATTATAACCGTTTCCAACTATATTATCGGTATGTAATGTTTTTTGGGTTATAGACATATTTGTTCCTTCTTGTTCTATAAAACTGAAGATGGCTCCTGTCGTTCCGTCTGCTAAAGCCTGTGACCCTCGTGCAGAAATCATATAATTTCCGAAATTTCCAACGGTATTATAATTGTTTACTTGAAATCCCATATCCTGATCTCCTTTTAATTTTTGAATTTTGCCGTTTGGAGCCAAAATGAAACAATATCCAACGTATGCCCCTCCTTGTCCGTATACCAGCCCTACTAATGATTTATAGTGGTTATTTATAAAATGTGTAAATACTCTTCCTACTTCCACGCCATTTCCCGATAGCGAGGTTCTGCCTATATCCAGATTATCGGAAGTTAACATATAGCTGGAACTGCCCATAGTTGCAGCTATAACAAATTTTTGTGTAGCAGAATCTGTTCCCGGATTTTCTGATAGGTTATCATTGTCATCGCTTCCGCATCCCACTATGAAAACTGATAGTGCTGCTATTAAAAGGAATTTTCTTTTAAATGATCTATTTCTCATATTATTGATTTATTTACTTTTTATGTGATTTTGAAAATGAATATCTTAGCTTGATATAGTAAGCCCTACCGGGCTTTTGTAAACTGTAGTTGTCATAAAGAAATTCATTGGTGATATTTTTAAGTTCCAATGAAACACTCAATGAACTTTCGTAGAGGGTGTAATTTATAATTAGATCATGTGATAGTTGTCGGGGTAAAGTATATTTCGATTTTTTATTTCCCAAACTTTCCCAATTAAGATAAAATTTTTCAATAAAGTTGAATGTGTAACCTATACTTAAATTATTTCTTCTTTTTACCCGATCGTTAATAAAATATGCTGCATCAATTGCTCCGAAAAAATAAGGTACATTGGGTATCCTGTCATTATAGGTGATATCTTTCCTGTTTCCACTGACGGAAGAATATCGTTCTTTATTCCTTAAATTTTGGTAAGTTACATTTCCTCCTAACGAAAATTTATTTTTGTAATAGAATTTTATTTCTGCATCTATTCCAATATTTTTTACTTTTCCGTGATTGACATATGTTGCTGTACCATAATGTTGTTCAATAATTCTTCGGATATAATCTTTAGTATCTCTTATATAACCACTGACATCAAAATAGATAACATTATTATTTTTAAATTGTTTATTTAAAAGGATTCCTAAATTGTAATTCATGGAATTTTCAGCTTTTAAAACTGAATTTCCCAATTCTAATACTTCATCTCCAAAGAGTTCATTATCTGTGGGCAGACGGTATGCCTTTTCTAATGATCCCTTAAATTGAAAATCTTTCAAAAAATAAGTGACGGCTAAGCCATACCCGTTGGTGTTAAATTTTTCCGTGTTCTCAATATATTTTGTACTATTGGTTATGGTAGAAATATTTTTAGGACCTCTCACTTTTTGATAGTAATATTTACCAAAAACATTCGCATTCCATATATTTTTATAATTAAAACTATAAGAACCTCCTAAAATATTTTTCAAATTGGTTCTTCTCATAGTATCGCGCACGGAACCGATTTCCACTATAGAAACCCGATCGGATTTCTTTCTTTTGTAGCCGGATAGAACATCATTTATAACAAAGGAATGCATATCATTCCATCGATACGTTAAATTTGCTGTTGAGGAATAGTTATCATTATAAAATTTTGAAAGAGAATAAATGCCTTCACCTCTAGTTTTTTTGGGTACATAATCTCCTAACCAATTGTATTGTCTGGCTGCCGTGTCCGTATTTTTATTATAATTTCTATTATAATTTGCTGTGATTTTAACATTTAATTTATTGATCAAAAAATTATTTTTTCCGTAAACTAAAGAAGGCATAACAGTTGTACCCATTCGTTTTTTCATTCCGTAAACAATTTCCATTAAATTGGCATTTTGTATATCGGAAAATTCTTGTCCTAATGTAATCCCTATTAGAAATTTATCTGCCCATCGTTTCTTAATAAAGCCTAATTTTAAAATACCTGTTTCATTGTGATATTTTCCATGAAATCTTTTGACCCAAAATTTTTCGGATGAAAAGACATTTGTTTTCAAATCCAATATAGAAGTCTTTACTTTGTAATTATTATCTGAATAATTTTGAAAAGCATTGAGTAGAATCGTAAATCCTGATTTTGAGGTATACCCCATATTTAAATCGGTTCGGTAGGTATTAAATGAGCCGGAAGAATACGATAAATCCATATAGGTTTTAGTACTTTGCGCCGTCACAATGTTGATCACTCCACCAATTGCATCGGTACCAAATTCAATAGGCACCACTCCTTTATATATCTCGATTCGATCCGCTATATTTACCGGAATATTATTTAATTGAAAAGCAGAACCGAAACCCTGCATAGGAACACCATCCATGAATATTTTAACATGTTTTCCCGTAAAACCATTTAAAGAAATTGACAGATCCGAACCTACTCCTCCGGCTTCTCTTATTTTTACTCCGGGTGCTTTCTCAAGCATATGAGCTAAATCTAATGAGCTATTATAAAATGATTTAGCATCTAAAACTGTTACATTATACGGGGTTTCTTTAGTTTTTTGTAAGGCTGATTTTCCGATAATTACAACGTTATCGATATCGGTATAGGTGATAGGTTTAAGTTTAATGGATATATTTTTCTTTTCTCCTTTTTTTAAATAAACAGGAATACGTTGGGTGTCAAATTTAGGATTTGAAAACGTTAACCCATAGTTTCCCTCCGGAAGAATTATCTTATAATATCCTTTTTGATCGGTTTTAGTTATATAATCTTTATCATCTACCTGAACAGAACAATTTTCCAACACTTGGGTATTAAAGGTAACTATTCCTTCTACTACTGCCATTTGAGAGTATAAACAGATTGAAAATGAGCATATAATTAGAATATTGATAATTAATTTCATGGAGCAGTAAGTTTAAGACCACAACAATTTTTTATTTCTTATTTTTGTTTAGACTAAATAAATATTATTTGCGAAAGTATAATTTTAGAACCATATAATAATATCATATTTGGTATAAAAAATAATATAAACAGTATTATGAATATTTATTCGGAAATAAATCAAGATCTTTTATTGACTATTGAATTGGAAGACAGATTAAATATTAATTCACCTATAATTACTAATAAAAACCATTTTAAATCACATTTTGCCAGCGGTATTCAAAAAAGTATATATACCGGTGGTTTATGTATTCTTATTCAAAAATTTACTGTAGTACATAATTGTATTCATACATTAAATATTGAAAAGGATTATATTCAAGTATCATTATTATTACAAGGAAAAGCAACTATTGAATCTTCTAAAAATAAAACCATTCATAGTATTAAGCCCGGTATTTTACAAATGACTTATCAAAATAAAAATAATATAAAAATTAAGATAGATCCTTATGAAAAGACATTTTATTCTATTAGTATTTTCATATCTAAACCTTTTATTTTTTCTATCTTAAAAAATGAAAAATGGTTTTTGGATAGTATCTTTTGTAAAGATATTCAACGGAATACTTATTCTGATTTCAACAAAATAGTTTTACCGATAGATTTCAATATGCTTACCGTTATAAATGAATTAATTGAAATTAAAGATATGGGAGTATTCGGTCACAGTTATTATCAAATTAAGTTAAAAGAGTTATTTTTAAAAATCTTTATAAAATTATCAACCAACAAGAATGAAATAAAGTCTATAAAAGAGGAAGATTTCAAAAAAATTGAACTAGCTAATGCCTATTTAACTACCCATTACGAAGAACCGCCTACAATTAACCAGCTATCTAAAATCATTCATTTAAATGAACTAAAATTAAAAACGGGATTTAAACAGGCTTATAGTTGTACTATTCATTATTATATTATACAATTACGGATGAAAAAGGCACTTCAAATGTTGAATAACCATTACCCAATAAACGAAATTGCATTGGCAACAGGTTATAAAAGCACTTCTCATTTTATAACCTCCTTCAAAAAAATGTTTGGAAAAACACCTAAACAATACATACTAAATGAGTCACTTTAGACTTTAAATAAATCGATCGTTTCTTATTTGAAAAGATTTTTCGTTCTTTTTCCCTCTTATTAATTCTTTAAATGATTTTTATTCATCAGATATTTTTTTAATGTCTGAACGCATATTTAACTGAGCTTTTCTATTCCTTATTAGATATTTATTTTTTTACACTAAATTTGCCATTTAAAGTTTACATTGATATGTTACAGGTTGCATATATTAAAGATAATAAAGAAAAGGTCTTAGCCGGATTAAAAAAAAGAAATTTCGGCAAATTAGAGCTTATCGATGAAATTATTTCACTGGATGAATCCAGAAAAAAAATACAATTTGATTTGGATTCTCAGCTTTCGGAAATGAATAAAATTTCAAAAGATATCGGAGTTCTAATGAAAGAAGGTAAAAAAGATGAAGCCGAAAATGCTAAATCACAAACTCTTTCTTTAAAAGAATCCACTAAAAAATTGCAACAAAATTTATCTGAAACAGAGGAAAAGTTAAAATTAGCTTTATATGAAGTACCCAATATTCCAAACGATTTAGTTCCTGTAGGAACAAATGAAGAGGATAATCTAGAGGTATTTAAGCATACTGCAAATGAAAATATCATAAGTAATGCTTTACCTCATTGGGAACTTACTAAAAAATACGATTTAATAGATTTTGAATTAGGAGTAAAAATAACCGGTGCCGGTTTTCCCGTTTATAAAGGAAAAGGAGCTCGATTGCAACGCTCTTTGGTTCAATATTTTTTAGATAAAAATGCTGAAGCCGGTTATATGGAAATTGTTCCGCCATTTGTAGTAAATGAAGCTTCCGGATATGGCACGGGACAACTTCCTGACAAAGAAGGTCAAATGTATTATATTAATGAAGACAAATTATATTTGATTCCTACCTCAGAAGTTCCGGTAACCAATATGTACAGGGATGTATTGCTAAACGAAAATCAACTACCAATAAAATTAACTGCTTATTCTCCTTGTTTTAGAAGAGAAGCCGGTTCTTATGGTAAAGATGTTAGAGGGCTTAACAGATTACATCAATTTGAAAAAGTCGAAATCGTTCGAATCGAAAGATCAGAAAATTCTTATGAGGCATTGGAGGAAATGGTTGAACATGTAAAATCTTTATTGGAGTCACTACAACTCACTTACCGAATACTACGACTATGTGGCGGGGATTTAGGCTTTACCTCAGCAATTACTTATGATTTTGAAGTTTGGTCGGCTGCTCAAGAAAGATGGTTGGAAGTTAGCTCAGTATCAAATTTTGAAACCTTTCAAGCAAACCGATTAAAATTACGATATAAATCAGAAGGAAAAAATCAGCTTTGCCATACACTTAATGGTTCTTCTCTTGCATTACCTAGAGTTTTAGCTGCTCTACTTGAAAATCACCAATCGGAAGAAGGAATTAAAATTCCGAAGGTATTAGTTCCTTATACCGGTTTCGACTTAATTAATTAAATATTTTTTCCATGACAATTTCTGAAATACAACAAGGACTTATAAATGAATTTAATTTATTTGATTCTTGGGAACAACGGTATGAATATGTTATAGAATTAGGTAAATCACTGCCCAAAATGCCTGAAAAAGATAAAACTAAAGATAAATTAATCAAAGGATGTCAGTCACAGGTTTGGTTAACTACTCGTTCGGAAAATGGTAAATTATTTTTTGAAGCAGATTCTGATGCCATTTTACCGAGAGGAATAGCAGCCATGTTAGTACGCATCTATTCAGGGCAACCCATTGAAGACATTTTAAAATCGGATGAAAATTTTATTGAAGAAATAGGTCTTCAAGAATTTTTAACTCCTACTCGAGCTAATGGGTTATTGGCAATGATTAAACAAATTAAATATTACGCAATTGCTTACTCTGCAAAAAAATAATTAGTAAAAAAAGTGAGTAAGATCAAAGAAAAAATTTTAGTCTTTCGTTTTTCTGCAATGGGAGATGTCGCAATGACTGTACCCGTTATAAGAGAATTTATCGAGCAAAATAAAAATGTTGAGTTGCTGATAGTTACCCGCCATTTTTTTGCTCCCTTTTTTCAATCAATTCCTAATATAACTTTTATAGGGGTAGATATCGAAAACTATAATGGAATTTTTGGTTTAAAAAAACTTGCCGATGAATTAAAGGTTTACGAACCTACTATGGTAGCTGATTTACACAATGTATTAAGAACCAAAATTTTAAAATTATTTTTATCTAAACATGTAAAAAAAATTGCTACCCTTGATAAAAATCGAAAAGAAAAAAAATTATTAACTCGAAGAAAAAATAAAAAACTTTTTCCACTTCGCCCCGTATCCGAATATTACGCCGATGTTTTCAGAAGATTGGGATTTGATTTACAATTATCTCATAAATTATCATCAAACCCCATAAAGAAGAAAAATTCTATAGGCATTGCACCTTTTGCAAATTACAAGGAAAAAATGCTACCTTTAGATAAAATGAAAGATATTTGCATACATCTTGCAAAAGATGATTATCAAATATATTTATTTGGAGGCGGAAAGGAAGAAACTGAAATTCTTGATTCTTGGCAGAAAATGCATCCAAATATTCATTCTTTATCAGGGCAAATTACCTTAAAGGAACAAATGAATTTAATTAGCCAATTGCCTTTAATGATAACTATGGATTCTGCCAATATGCACATATCATCTTTAGTGGGAACCAAAGTTATTTCCATTTGGGGAGCTACTCACCCTTTTGCAGGTTTTTTAGGTTATGGTCAACAATTAAATGATGTGATACAAATAAATGATCTTCCTTGCCGACCTTGCTCGATTTTTGGAAATAAACCTTGTTATAGAAATGATTGGGCATGTACAAGAAATTTGGAATGTTCCTATATCTTAAATAAAATAAAAAGTCAAACTATTTTATAATTAGTATTTTTTTACTGTCTATATACATAAATTTATTTCATAATAACAACAACTCTAATAACTTAGATTAACAACTTATAGTATATCAAAGATTGATAACGTTCGAAAAATTAACATATTAACAATATAAAATACTACAAAAACCTATAGTCAATTTATTTTATATAAAATTATTTCTTAATTTTTATACAAATTTTCTTTTCTTTTTAAACATAAAAGAATTTGATTGTTCAAAAAATTTGTACTTTTGCCGTAATAATTTTAAGTACAATGAAGGAAGTTCAATTTAGACAAGCAATTTGTGAAGCTATGAGCGAAGAAATGAGAAGAGACCCTTCCATTTATCTGATTGGCGAAGAAGTTGCTAATTATAATGGAGCTTATAAAGCTTCCAAAGGAATGGTAGACGAATTCGGTGCCAAAAGAGTCATTGATTCCCCTATTGCAGAAAGTGGTTTTACCGGAATTAGTGTTGGCGCAGCCATGAATGGATGCCGTCCTATTGTAGAATTTATGACATTTAATTTTTCCTTGGTTGCTATCGACCAAATCATAAATAATGCAGCTAAAATTTATCAAATGACCGGTGGTCAATGGAATGTACCAATCGTATTTCGTGGTCCAACCGCTTCAGCCGGACAGTTAGGAGCTACTCACTCTCAAGCGTTTGAAAGTTGGTTTGCGAATTGTCCAGGATTAAAGGTTATCGTACCTTCCAATCCTTATGATGCCAAAGGATTATTGAAATCCGCTATTAGAGATAATGACCCTGTTATTTTCATGGAATCTGAGCAAATGTATGGCGACAAAATGGAGATTCCTGAAGATGAATATCTTATCCCTATAGGTGTTGCAGACATCAAGAAACCAGGATCCGATGTAACTATAGTCTCTTTTGGTAAAATAATGAAAGTTGCTTTACAAGCTGCTGCTGAACTTGAAAAAGAAGGCATAAACGCAGAAGTTATAGATTTAAGAACTGTTAGACCTTTGGATTATGACACCGTTATTAATTCCGTTAAGAAAACCAATCGTTTGGTATTATTAATTGAAGAATGGCCTTTTGCATCTGTTGCAAGTGAAATTGCTTATATGGTACAACAAAAAGCTTTTGATTATTTGGATGCACCTATAAAAAGAATTACAACTGCTGATACTTCAGCCCCTTACTCTTCTTCTTTATTTTCTAAATGGTATCCGAATGTGAACCAAGTAATAACCGCTGTTAAAAATACTTTATATAAAAAGTAATCGTAGTTATTTTCTTTAATAATATAAACTAAAAAATATTTTTCAGGTTTCAATTTTAATTAATAAATTAATTTTGAAACCTGAATTTTAAATTAATATCAGCTTTATTAAAGCTTATGGAACAAAAATGTACTTTTTGCGGAAGAAAAAAATCTGAAGTTCAACTATTAATTGCCGGACTTCACGGACATATATGCAATGATTGTATTGAACAAGCACATAACATTGTTATACAGGAAGAAAATTTTAAAGACGACAGCAATTTTGAATTGCAAGTAAAAAAACCTAAAGAAATAAAAGAATTTTTAGATCAATACGTAATAGGTCAAGAAAACGCAAAAAAAACGTTATCTGTTGCCGTTTACAATCATTATAAAAGGTTAGCACATTCTTTAGAAGTTGACAGGGAGGTTGAAATTGAAAAATCCAACATATTGATGGTTGGTGAAACAGGAACCGGAAAAACTCTAATTGCCAAATCAATTGCTAAACTTTTGGATGTTCCTTTTACTATAGTTGATGCAACTGTTTTAACAGAAGCCGGATATGTGGGTGAAGATGTTGAAAGTATATTAAGTCGATTATTACAAGCTGCTGATTATAACGTTGAAAAGGCTGAACAAGGTATAGTCTTTATAGATGAAATAGATAAAATTAGTCGAAAAAGCGATAATCCAAGTATAACCCGCGACGTTTCCGGGGAAGGAGTGCAACAAGCTTTATTAAAACTTTTAGAAGGAAGTATTATTAATGTTCCTCCTCAAGGCGGCAGAAAACACCCCGATCAAAAATACATTCAAGTAAATACACAAAATATTTTATTTATTGCAGGGGGAGCTTTTTCAGGTATTGATAAAATTATTTCAAACAGACTAAATAAAAACACGATAGGTTTCAGCAAAACGGATGAAAAAACACTTGAAGAAGAACACATTTTATCTCAGGTAAATGCTACCGATTTAAAAACTTTCGGACTTATTCCCGAACTATTAGGAAGATTCCCTGTAATAACTAATTTAGAGCCATTGGATGATGAGGCTATGTTACAAATTCTTACTAAACCTAAAAATGCAATAATCAAACAATATCAGGCACTATTTAAATTAGATGGAATCAATCTTTCCATTACCGATGACGTATTAAAAGAAATTGTAAAAGAAACCAGAATTTTAGGTTTAGGGGCAAGAGGGTTGCGAAGTATCTCTGAAAACCTATTTTCTAAAATTAGTTATGATATTGACAATTATAACGGAAATTTACTTATAGATATGGATAAATTTGTTGCGTTAACGAAACACAAATCAATAAAATAAAAAAAAAAGACTTGCGAATAATATTTTTATTTATATTTGCACTACTAGTATATATTATATTTAATAAATAAATTTAACTAATAAATGCTTAATAAATGAAAATGAAATTTATACCCTTGCTTTTTGTACTGGGTTGTATTGCAAGCAATTCACAAATAACCACCACTAACGGTGCTAAGTTCTTTGTGAGTCCAGGTACGACTTTATTTAGTACTGGAGATATAACCATAGACAACAGTTCTGATGTATTTACTAATAAAGGTAATGTTAAAATATCAGAAGGTACTCTAAAAAATAATGGAGATCCAAATAAGTTTGTTATAACTTATGACGATGAAAAAAACTATGGTCAATTAATAATCGTAAACAATAAAAGTACTGTTGGAGGTGTTACTATTCAAAAACATCTATATGATTATGGTTCCGGTGAGGTTCTTTTCGGTATACCTTTTATCAAATATACCTATGATAATTTCTCAGGTGATTTAACTAATAATCAACTAAAACCAGAGCTTGTTTGTGGGCTATTTTATATTAATAATAATTGTAAAAATAGCTCTAGATGGAATCGTCACCCTTTATTTACATGGAGAGAAGATCGATTTAGATACGATCCATTTCAAAAAGTTGAAAATTTTGTTCCCGGAAAATATTATTCTTTTAGAAAAGAATTGTATAATACCGGATCAAATTTTGATGGTGTAATTTCATTTCAAGGAACTCCTTATGTTGCGGGCACTAAACCTACTGACGGAGGTACAGCTTCTGCAGCAGACTTATCTCTACCTATAAGTAGTAGAGTTGCTACAGGCTATAATATTGGAAATAATGCTAAAAATCCTTATGGATTATATTACTGGACTTATTTGGATGACCCGTTTGCTTCTACTATTAAATTTACTAAAACTACTACTGATGAAGTGTTAAATTCAAACCGATACTGGGATAGGATGTTGCGTATGGTAAATCCTTATACTTCCAATATTGACATAACTATATTACTTAAAGATCAAATTCCAAACATAATAGGAGGCGCAAGTGATGGACCAATCACTAATAAAATTGTGGATGGAACTACCCGATATGAAGGAAAAACACAAATGTTTACATTTGATAGTAATGGACAAATAATTGGTGATGATATAAGAATTATCCCTCCAATGACTAATTTTTTCATCAAAGCGAAAAGTGACTACGTAAAAGTTGATTTATATAAAGATAGTAAACCTCAAACATTTGAACAATCCAAATATGAATTCAATAAGGGAAAAGTATGGGGTACACGATCAAAATCTAATTCACAAGATCTATATCAATTAAATCTTGAATTAGTTTCCGGTAAAACTTTCTATGGTAACACATATCTTGCAGCCGGTCCAAATTTGATCACCGGAGAATTAAATGAATTTGAAGCTAAAATCAAATCCAATACAGAAAATGATAATGATGTGTCTACCAATATCTATACCATACCGGAATCTATAAATGGTGGAAAATACCCCGGCTATGAAGATACTGAATTATATATTAATGTAATTAACTCGGATAATTCTTCTAAAGTTGCTGTTCCAGTAGGTGTAACTGTTAATACTCTGGATAAAGGAAAAGAATTTACCTTTAAATCAGAACTTAAGTATAACATGAACCCTATAAAAGAAGAAGGAAAAAATAACTTTGATAATCCTAATGCAAAATTTTATTTTCATGATAAACAATTAAAAGTTATTAAAGAAATTGATTCTAATTTTACCTATTCTGTAACTCTTAATGAATCAACTAACGACAGATTTGAAATTTTCTGGAAAGAGCCTGGAACTTTAGGAAATGAAGACATTACTACTTTAAATAGTTTAACAACTATTTATAAGACCGGAAATGAATATAAAATTCACTTTGATCAAAATTGGAAAAAAGCAGAAGTAACTATATTTAACGTTTTAGGTCAGTTAATTTCCACAGAAACAAATATCGATACCCAAAATGATTATTTGCTACCTATTCATACTACATCGTCATCTTTGTACGTTATAGTAGTGACTAATAAAATTACTGGTGAGAAAGTAACTAAAAAAATAGTTAAATAATAAAGTAAAATTGAAATGAAAAAATTATTTTCCATAATATTCATAGCTTTAGTTTATAATCAATCTTTTGCTTACAATATTTTGCAAGTTGTAGTTGAAACGGAAGAAGTACCTCCAATTCCAAACGCCGAAGGTGAAGTAGTAGCCTATGGTGGTGGGATAGGTATAATGGAACCAAACTCAACTCCAATTAATTTTATAGTGCCTTTTTTATTAATAAGTGCTATTTTTATAATGTTTTATATCTTTAAAAAGAAAAGAATTAAATCTGTATAAAGATTTAAATTTCATAAATTAGCCTTGTTAAATAAATAACAAGGCTTTTTTTATGAAAAAAATTTCAATTACATTCTTATTAGTTCTAATAAGCTTAATAGCTCAAGCTCAATTTACATTTAAAGGTACTATTGCCAATTATTCTAATAAAAGAATATTAGTAAAAATAGATAGAGCATTTGATGATATTTTAATAGGAAACATAACTACAAATTCAAATGGATCTTTTTCAATTCCTGTTAAAGATAACTATTCCGGTATAATTGAAATTTCATTACTGGATGCCAAGAAGAATTACATATTCATCTCTGATAATACCGATATAGATTTTAGCGCATCAATTACTACAAATGATGAATTTATTATAAATATACCGGGTAATCAAATTAATGAACGTTATCAAAATTATTTAAACTATGACATTAAAAAAAATTCTATTCTTCCTCAATTACAAAATATAAATTTTTATTATAATTCTAAAGATGATTTTTATTTACCCTTAAATAATGAAATTCAAAGAATATCTGAAATGAATGAACCTGATATTTCAGAATTTCCATTTTTATCCTATTATTTAAAAACTTCAGATCTAATTAAAAATACTGAAATAGGAAACGGCGATGCTATTTCTAATAAAAATTTAATTTTAGATCATTTTAAAAATGCCGGACAAGAATTTGAAACTTCCGGTGTTGGTAAATCTCTTTTATATAATTATTTTAAACTGTCTGCAATGGGAGCCACTTCTCAAAAAGATTGGGAAAATAAAATTAATAAAGCTATAGAAGTTTTATTGGATGAAGTTGGTGAAGAAACAAGCAGAGGACAAGAGATATTATCCGCAACTATCAATTTTCTAAATGGATATGGTTTAGTAAATCTTACTGATAAATATATGAAAAGAGCTGAATCACTAACATGCGAAATAAGTGCGGAACTTAAAAAAACAATTCAAGACAATAATTCTATAAAGGAAGGAAAAATAATTCCAAACATAAAATTTACGCAAAAATTAAACGATAAGTATACGTATTTATATGACATTAAAACTAAATATAAATTAATTATGGTATGGGCTTCTTGGTGTAGTCATTGCCAACAAGAAATGCCATATGTTAAACAGTTTTACGAAAATTTTAAAAAATCGGGTGGTGAAATTATAGCCCTTTCTGTTGATTATAATAAAGAGGATTGGCAAAATGCTATTAAAGAAACTTCATGGTTAAACGATTCAGATTTAATATATTGGGATAGTAAATTTGTAAAAGAACTAAATATAACCGGTACCCCTACTCTAATTTTAGTAGATCAAAAAAATAAAATTTTAAAAATTACTTCTAAAATATCTGATATCAATAATTTAATTAAATAAGATACTCAAATATATTCTTTCACGTAAGAAGGGAATAATTCCCTTCTTATGTGTTTTCTTTAAATAGTAAATTTCAATTAATTTATATCGCTATTGCTAGTTATAGTAAGATCAGTTTCTTAATTTTGTAGAATGAGTGCATTATATCTTCAATCTTCTATTGAATATGTTAAAGGTATAGGAACTGAAAAAGCGAACTTATTAAAAAAGCAGCTTAATATTCACTCATGCGAGGATTTACTTAATTATTTTCCTTTTAGATATGTAGATAAAAGTAAAATTTATAAAGTAAATCAACTAGGCTCTTCTTCAGCTGAAATTCAATTAAGAGGTAAAATAATATCTTTAAAAGAAACAACTTTAAATAAGAAAAGCAGATTAACCGGTATATTTGAAGATAGTACCGGAAAATTAGAACTTATATGGTTCAATGTAACGAATTGGTTAGTAAAAAGCATTCCCTTACATGAAGAAGTTTTAATATTTGGTAAAGTAAATGCTTTTAATGGAAAATTAACCCTTGCGCATCCGGAAATCGAAAAAATGAATGATGCAAAACTAGCTCCTATAGTTTTAGAACCAATTTATTCAAACTCGGAAAAATTACAAAAAAGAGGGATCAATCAACGTTTTTTTAAAAAATCAATTAGGGAAATTTTAGTCGCTATTGATGATCAAATAGAGGAAAACTTATCGCAAGAAATTTTAGTAAATTATAAATTAATTTCTCGTAAAAAAGCTTATCAACAAATTCATTTTCCAAATTCTTACGTTGATTTACAACAGGCCGAATACAGGTTGAAATTTGAAGAAATGTTTTTTTTTCAACTTGGTTTTGGATTACAAAAAATTCATAGACAACGTATAAATTTAGGAAATCCTTTTTCTAATGTCGGACATCATTTTAATGAATTTTATAATTTTCATCTTCCGTTCCAATTAACAAATGCTCAAAAAAAAGTAATTAAAGAAATTCGTAAAGACCTTAGCCGAAATATTCAAATGAATAGGTTATTGCAAGGTGATGTAGGAAGTGGAAAGACGATGGTCGCTCTCTTATCCATGCTTTTAGCTATTGATAATGGTTTTCAAGCTTGTATGATTGCTCCCACCGAAATTTTAGCCGTTCAACATTATAAAAGCATTTGTGAATTGGTTGATGAAATGAATATTTCTGTCCATCTATTAACGGGATCAACTTCGACCTCGGAAAGAAAACTAATCCATCAAGAATTACTGTCGGGAAAAATAAATATATTGGTGGGTACACATGCTTTACTTGAAGAAAAAGTACAATTTAAAAATTTAGGTTTAGCTATAATTGATGAACAACATCGGTTTGGAGTTGAACAACGCTCTCGATTGTGGGGAAAAAATTCGATACCTCCTCATATATTAGTGATGACAGCTACTCCTATACCGAGAACATTGGCCATGAGTTATTATAGTGATTTGGATGTATCCATAATTGATGAATTACCAAGTGGCAGGAAAGAAATTAAAACCTATCATAGAACAGATTCAAACAGGCTATCCGTTTTTGGTTTTCTGAAAAATGAAATTAAAAAAGGCAGACAAGTATATATTGTATATCCCCTTATAGAAGAAAGTGAAAGTCTTGATTATAAATATCTTATGGATGGATATGAAAGTATAGTCAGAGATTTCCCAATGCCTGATTATCAAATAAGCATCGTACACGGGAAAATGAAAGCAGCGGATAAAGAATATGAAATGCAACGATTTGTCAATAATCAGACGCAAATTATGATTGCCACTACTGTTATTGAGGTGGGAGTAAATGTTCCGAATGCAAGTGTTATGGTTATTGAAAGTGCAGAGAAATTCGGATTATCTCAATTGCATCAATTAAGAGGAAGAGTGGGTAGAGGTGCTGAACAATCCTATTGTATTTTGATGACCAAATCAGAGCTATCGAATGATGCACAGAAAAGGATTAAAACAATGTGTGAAACAAACAACGGATTTAGAATATCTGAAGTGGATTTGAAATTAAGAGGACCCGGTAATATTTTAGGAACTCAGCAAAGCGGTACAATTGATTTTAAAAAAACAGATTTGATTCATGATAAGGTAATAGTATCATTATCTAAATCCTGTGTAGATCATTTATTACAAGATGATCCTGATCTTACAAAGGAAAAAAATCAAGCTATAAGAAAATTCTTCTTAAAATATCATAAGAATAAAATTAAATGGTCAAAAATTAGTTAATACTAATGGATATCTAGATAAGACTATTTTTGTCAGAATAATTCAAACGCAAGAATATAAAAATAAATAAGGAAAATCCTAATAGTGAACTACCACCATAACTAAAGAAAGGTAATGGAATCCCTACAGTTGGAAACAATCCTATTACCATTCCTATATTAATTAAAAAATGCATAAATAATATGGAAGCTAATGAATATCCCATAACTCTGGAGAATGCGCTTTTCTGTGTTTCTGCCAAATAATATATTCTTGCTATTAAACAAGTATATAGCCCGATCAATAGGGTACATCCTACAAATCCCCATTCTTCACCCACTGTACAAAATATATAGTCTGTTTGTTGCTCCGGCACAAATTTACCTGCTGTAACACTACCTTGTTTATATCCTTTACCCCAGAAACCTCCCGATCCTATGGCTGTTTTAGAATAAAGCAAATTATATCCTGCGGTATCTCTGTATTTTTTTTCTCCTTCGTATAGTACTAATATTCTTTCTTTTTGATGCTTTGGTAAATGCTCGAATATAAAAGGTGAGGATATGCTTATAACACTTGATATTAGTACAAATACTATGATAAATAAAATATTAAGGTGTTGATTCCACTTAATTTTCTTTCTAAGCAAAAATAATAATAGAAACAGCAAAAGTGTTAATATTAAAATAACGATCCATGATGGGACCCAGATGGAAGTCAGAAATAAAATCGCAAAATAAAAACCAATGATGAACAACCATCCCGTCATTCCTTCTCTATATAAAGCGATAAAATAAGCAGTAAAAACTAAAATGGATCCTACATCGGGTTGCAGCAAAATTAATACTATGGGAATAAATATAATTAGAAATGCAATTCCTAATGATTGATTATTTTTAATATTAAAATTAGGAGAATCTACGTAATTAGCTAACATTAATGCTGTGGAAATTTTAGCTAATTCTACCGGTTGTAAACTGAAACCTCCAATTCGATACCAGGCTTTAGCTCCATTAACATAGCTTCCAAATAGTAAAACACCGGTAAGTAAACATAAGCCAAATAAGTAAAATAAGCCCGCAAAATTCTCAAAAAATTTAGGACGAACAAGAAAGGTTGAAGTTCCTACTGTTAAAGATATTAACAGCCAGATGAATTGTTTAGTACCACTGGAACTATCAACGCTGTATATATTTGCGATACCAAATAAGGCTATAAGCAAATATAAAAATAACATTAAGCCATCTACTCCCCTAAAAATTTTATTCATCTTTAATCACCAATAAAATTATCTAATTTTTTAGCTGCTTCTCCCTGATTAATTATATTTTGTATTAATCGTTGCTTTTCTTTTAATGATAGTTTTTTATTCGAATTAATCTTATTTATACTATCTTTTAACGCTTGAGGTAAATTATTTGGAACATATTTCCCTGTTCTTTTTAAATAATCATTCCATTGTCTCAAATATTCATTACTGAAATCAGATTTTATGATGCTTTCTTCCATTGATTTTCTTTCAATGGTTCCGGTAAGATATTTTTCTGCAAGTAGAGAGGCCATGGGTCCGGCATAAGTAGCTCCAAAACCTCCATTTTCAACGACTACAGCTATAGCTATTTTTGGTTTATCTACGGGAGCTATTAAAACAAATATGGAATGATCTTTTCCATGAGGATTTTGTGAGGTACCTGTTTTGCCTTCCTGACTAAATGTATTGGTAAAAATCCTATGACCTGTACCCGATAAAACTACCATACTCATTCCCTTATTAACAATATCAAAATATTTTTTCTCGACTTTTACTTGTTTGGGTACAGTAAATTGAGGATCTGTTATCGGTTTTCCATCAATAGCTTTTACAATATGAGGGGTGTAAAAAAATCCTCTGTTGGCAATAACAGCCGTATAATTTGCGATTTGTAAAGGAGTTGCTAAAACTTCACCTTGCCCTATTGAATTCGAAATTATAGTATAGATATTCCATTTATCCTTTCCGTAACGTCTATTATAATAATTTGCATCCGGAATGTTTCCTCTACTTCCCACTGCTAAATCATTATGCATAAATTCACCGACGGCAAAACTTTTAACTATATCACTCCATTCATCAATACTTTTTTCAATGTTACCCGGATACTTGTTAAGTATTCTTACGTAAGCCTCTGCAAAGAAATTATTACATGATTTTTGAATAGCTTTATCCATAGCAATAGGAGTGTAAAAATATCCACAGTGGCAACCTATCTTCCTGTTTCCATAATGAAAACCATGCTTACATATAAAGGTTGTTTTTTCATCTATTACTCCCATTTGTAAAGCAGCTAAACCATTTATCAATTTAAAAGTAGATCCTGGAGGATATGCTGCTTGAGCTGCTCGATCAAACATTGGCTTATTCATTGAATCCATTTGAAGAGAATATATATGTTTATTCTTATCTCTTCCTACAAATACTGAAGGATCAATAACGGGAGCTGAGGCCATAACCAATATTTCTCCATTATTGGGATCTAAAGCTACTATACCGCCTCTTTTATTAACTAACAATTTTTCTGCCAGATTTTGTAAATCATAGTCAATTGAGAGTGTTATATCTTTACCACTATGCATTTGCTGGTCATACTCTCCATCCTTATATGAGCCTATACTTCTTAATCTTCTGTCTTTTTGTATATACTTAATTCCTTTTATTCCTCGTAAATATTTTTCATACGATTTTTCTACTCCTGTCATACCAGCTAAATTACCGGGCATGTAATAAGATGAATCTGATTTTATATATTTTTCATTAACTTCATTAATATAACCCAATATGTTTCCTGCAGAATGGACCAAGTAATTTCTTTCAGGAGTTCTAACAATTGAAAATGCATTATATTTAAAAAGTTTTTCTTGTATTCTGGCTAAATCTTCACTTGTCAGACCTTTCATAAAGGTCATAGGAACCAGGTTATTATAAATTTTCTTATTAGATTTAATACTTTTGATTTTTTTTATAAAATCAGCTTTCGAAATATTAACTAATTTGCAAAAACCTAAGGTATCAAAATTTTTTTCCATCTGTGATTGGGTAAAAGTCAACTCATAGGAAGGAGTATTTCCTACTAATATTTTACCGTTTCTGTCCATTATATATCCCCGTAATGGAATTTGATATTCTGCTTTTATTGAAGTATTTGCTGCGTTAAGCTTATATTTTTCTGTAAATAATTGTAGGTAGGATATACGCGCGATAAACAGTAACGCTAAGAAAATCAACACCCCTATTATAATCTGAAATTTTTTCACTATCCGATCTTATTTTTAAAGAAAGCGTAAATTATAATGATAAATAAAAATGAAAATACTGATGTTATAAGAGCGTCTTCTATTACATCTAATATCATAGATATTTTAAAACTTTCTAAAATAAAAAGACTTAAATGATGAATTAATATAATTATTATTATATACGATAGCAATTGAAGGAAATTTAAATCTGAAAAGTTTAATATTTTCATTTCTCGATCTAAATCTGAGATATATCGAAGTACTGTATTTCTTATATAAGAAATTAATACGGATGAGAAAGCATTAACGCCTCCGGTGTCCATAAAACAATCAATTCCAAATCCCAAAAGGAATGAAAAAATTAAAAAAAGATAATTAAAAGATTTATCATATGGATAAAAAATGATCCAAATAATATATATGATAGGATTATATTTATGGAAAAAATAGATATTATTAAATACAAAAACTTGCAATAACAGTAAGATGGGAATTAAGATGAGATTTATTAATGTGTATCTGTTAAGCATTATTAATTTATAGAATCTTTCAAACTTTTAATTTCTTCTCTATCCAGTTTATCCACTACATATACTTTTTGTATATTTCCCATATCTTGAAATAATTCAACTGAAATATTCCAATTACCGGTCTCCTCATCTATGGATTTACTGCTCACTCTTCCAATTAATATACCTTCAGGATATATTTTAGATTTTCCATCCGTTTCAATAGTATCTCCTATCTTTACACCTACATATTTAGGTATATCTGATAAATGCATGATTCTGGGATCTTCTCCCTGCCATAATAATGTACCGTAATATTTACTTGATTTTAATCTGGCATTTATCCTGGTATTCCTATTAAGAATGGAAATAACTTTGGAATAATTTTTCGTACAATTAATAATCATTCCTACAACGCCGGTTGAGGTAACAACGCCCATTTCCGGACTAACACCTTGATCTGTCCCTCGATCTATAATTAAATAATTATTTGACCTTGTAATTGAGTTTGATATTATATCAGCAGTGGTATAATAATATTTTTGCTTATATTTTGTAGAATCTAACATAGCAAAAAACTCAGGCTTAATTTTTCCGGTTTTCCCTAGAAATTTATTTCTATATTCTTTATTCTCTTCTATTAGACGTTCATTTTCCTTTTTGAGATTTATATAGTACGTTAAATAAGATATTTTAGAATCTACATAACCGGTGAATGAAATTATTTTTTCTTCTAGTATCGAATTATGATAAACATTTCTGTTAAACGTAAAAAAAAGAGCTAATATCTGCAAAAATAGAAATAGCAGGAATCTACTATTTTTTGATAGAAAATTTATAAATACAGACATTAATAAGTTTTATCTTAAGAATAATTTATTATTTGATTAAAAAATTCTCAAATTTTTCAATATTTTTTAGTGCAATTCCAGTACCTCTCACAACTGCTCTCAATGGATCGTCAGCTATGAAAACAGGTAACCCTGTTTTCCTTCCTATTCTTTGATCGAGACCTCTAAGTAAAGCCCCTCCTCCTGCTAAATATATACCGGTATTATAGATATCTGCAGATAATTCCGGAGGTGTTCTTGATAAAGTTTCCATGATAGCATCTTCGATTCTTAAAATTGATTTATCTAGAGCTCTGGCCATTTCTTTATAATTAACCATAATTTCTTTAGGTTTACCGGTAATTAAATCTCTACCTTGAACTGGTAGATCTTCAGGGGGATTATCCAGTTCTTCAAGTCCTGAACCTACCTCCATTTTAATGTGTTCTGCTGTTTTTTCTCCGATAAACAAATTATGATGAGTTCTTAAATAATATAAGATATCATTATTAAATACGTCTCCTGCAATTTTAATAGAGTTATCACAAACAATTCCTCCCAAAGCTATAACTGCTATTTCAGTAGTTCCTCCCCCTATGTCTATAATCATATTACCTTTAGGTTGTGTTACATCAATTCCAACTCCGATAGCTGCAGCCATAGGCTCATAAATTAATTTTACATCCTTAGCATTTACTTTAGCTGCAGAATCTTTTACTGCTCTTTTTTCAACCTCTGTAATACCTGAAGGTATACAAATGACCATCCTCAATGAAGGATTAAAAATTTTTCCTTTTATTCCCGGAATTTGTTTTATAAATTCCCTGATCATATGCTCGGACGCGCCAAAATCAGCTATTACACCATCTTTTAAAGGTCTAATAGTTTTTATATCATCATGCGTTTTCCCCTGCATTTGCTTAGCTATCTCTCCGACTGCAATAGGCTTCATGGTTCTTCTATCTATTGCTACTATAGAAGGGCTGTCTACTACTACTTTATTATTATGAATGATTAGGGTATTTGCTGTACCCAAATCAATTGCTATTTCTTGTGTAAGAAAATCAAATAATCCCATTTAACTTTTAAATAATTGTACTATTTGGTTGAATAAATTCTCGAAAAAATTATAAAAATACTTTTCTCAAACTTTTAAGTTTTGCAAAGATATAACATCTTTATTGAAAATGATATATTAGTTAGAATATTTTTATTCAAGACTTTTTATCCGTTATTTAATTTCTACATCATACGGCATTAAGTACATTATTCCTTGATTACTTTCTATATTTTTTATTTTTTGATATAATTTATAATGATCCTTACCTAATTCATATTTAATAAGGTTTTCTATTATACCCGATTGATTCAAATCATTGTCATCAGAGGTAAACATATTTACTATAAGATCCCAATTGGTTTTTTCTTCCGGATAGGAAACTAAATTATAAGATGTTACCCCTGCTTTTTTTGCAGCATATTCAATAGCCTCATTGAAACCGCCGATTTCATCTACCAAACCGTTTTCTAATGCATCCCTTCCGCTCCATATTCTACCTTGTCCTACCGAATCTACTTGAGCATAGGTCATATGTCTACCCTTCATTACTTCATTAACAAATTTTTTATATGTTATAGTAATCCCCTTATTCATTATTTCTTTGAATCCTTTAGATGTTCCCCGGGTAATTGAATAATAATTAGAGTTTAAATTTGTCGAAACATAGTCTGAAGTAATACCAATAGTATTGGCTAATTTTTTAACATCCGGAATCATGCCTAAAACGCCTATGGATCCTGTTAGTGTATTATCTTGGGCATAAATTTTATCAGCAGCCATTGAAATATAATAGCCTCCGGAGGCTGCTAAATCACTAAATGATACTATTAAAGGTTTTTTATTTTTTAGCTCATATAATTCATACAAAATTTCAGCAGAAGCATTCGCGCTTCCACCAGGTGAATTTACTCGTAAAACTACTGCTTTAATATCATCATCATTTTTTATTTCATTAATAAGATTGATAAACGTTTTGGAGTAAACCTCTGTGTCTCCTTTACCTGTATATATTTGTCCTGATGCATATAATATGGCTATTTTATCATTAATAAATGAAACATCTTCAGTAAATTCTTTATATTGTTCCAAAGATATTTTATTAATGGAATCTTCATCTGACAAACCTAATCTCTTCTTAATTAAATTATCATATTGGGATTCATAGATCAACCTATCTACTAATCTATTTTTATATGCTAATTCTGGAATAAAACCATATAAACTATCTACTGATTTATTTAAACTCTCGTTAGTAATTTTTCTTGAAGAGATTATATCAGATGATATTTTATTCCAAAAATTCTGTAACAAATTTTTTAATTGATATCTATTTTCTTCTGAAAGATTATCTCTAAGATACGGTTCAACGGCTGATTTATATTTACCGTGTCTTATAACTTCAAAATTTACTCCAAACTTTTGTCCTAAATTTTTATAAAATAAAACTTCTGCAGATAAACCTGCCAACTCTATACTTGCATTTGGATTAATGTATAGAGAATCGGCCACAGAAGATAAATAATATGATCTTTGATCACATTCATTACTATATGAGTATATAAACTTTTTACTTTCTTTAAAATTTAGCAAGGCTTGACGAATTTCTGCTATTTGTGAGTATCCTGCATTTATATTGGATAATTTAAGACTTATTCCTTCTATTTTATCATCTGTTTTAGCATGATTTATTACATCTAAAATATCTTTTAAATAAACATGCTTAACATTATTTATTAATGAAATTGGTACTTCTCGATCATTTGAGGATTCTAAAATGGAATTGTTTAGATTTATTTCTAAAATTGATTTATCTTTAACAACAAATTTAGATGGAATAAATGCTATAATATTTATTAAAATCAAGCTAAATACAACTATACTGGTTAACAACACAATACCAACAATGGTTGCCAATACTTGAATGATAAATTTTTTCATTTCTTTCTATTAACAAATAATTAATTAGTAGATGAATAAGGTTACTTTGTTACTAGGCAGCAATTTAGGAAATAAAAAAAATAATATAACATCAGCTATAAATTTAATAGATTCTAAAATTGGTTTAATTTTGAAAAAAACCAAAATAATCGAATCTGAACCTGAAGATTATTATTCGTCAAATAATTATCTAAATATTGGAATTATCGTTAGTACCGATTTGTCCCCTATTAAACTTTTAAAATCTATTAAAGAAATTGAAAGATCATTAGGTAGAATTAATGACAGTTATTTTAGCGGAAAATATGAGGATAGAACTATAGATATTGATATAATATATTTTAATTCTATAACATTTTACTCTGCTTCTTTAAATATACCTCATATTAGTCATATTTCAAAAAGAAATTTTTCAAAAAAAATTTTATATGAACTGCTTTAATATATTTTTTTATTTAAAAAATTTTGATAATTTTACAACCTTCAATCATTTTGTATAGGAGAAGACTTAATATACTTACTAATTAATTATAGTTATGAATAAAAAATGTATTCTATTTTTACTAGCAGTTATTTGTACATGCTTAAATGTACAAGCTCAAAATGTAGATAGTAGTAATTTCACTGATGATTATGTAAAGTTTACTAATGATCAAAAGCAATTTAATGACTGGTCTGTATCTATATATGGAGGTGTTCCGTGGTTAATTACATCTGACTTTACCTCTGTAGATAACGGGGCATCTAGCAAATGGAGAGTTGGATATGATTTTCAAGCTTCAATAAATAAACAAATTTCACATGTCTTTGGATTAAGTTTATTAGGTCAGTTTGGTGAAACCAAGCAGGGGTATGGTTCAAATAAAGTAGACGCTAAAACTAATTATTTCGCATTAAGCGTTTTAGGAGATTTAAACGTTTCTTCTTTATTTAGAAGAATTGACAACAGATCTCCTTACAGATGGGCCCTACATGCATATGCCGGTTTAGGAACAATACAATATAAAGCTAAAACTAAATTTTTAGAAAAAGGTTCAACCGTTTATGAAACTATGGCTGATGAAGATATGGGCCTTAAGTCTATTTTTGTTCAGGTGGGTACCGGATTAACATATAAAATTAACAAAAGATGGGATGCATCAGTGAGAGCTATATACATTATTACTGGTGATGAACTATTTGATGGTTCCGGTAATAACGGTCATTACGCTGATTTGCATAAAGGAAGTAAATCCGATAACTTCCTAACAACATCTTTGGGAGTAACGTATAAAATAGGAAAACATAATGAATATTTAGGTTGGGTTGATCCATTACGTGAAATGTTTACAAAAATCAATGATGTAGCAAGTCAACAACAATTAGAAGTTTGTGTTTTTGGGGATAAAGATGATGACGGTGTTTGTGATGATTGGGATAGAGAATTAGACACTCCTAAAGGTGCTCGTGTTGATGGTTCCGGTAGAGCTTTAGACGTAGATATGGACGGTATTATTGACTTATATGATAAATGCCCTACTTTCCCTGGTCCTGCATCAAACGATGGATGTCCTGAACCGCAAAAACTTGCTGAGGATGCTATTAATCCACTTATTGCAACTATGGGAGGGATCCAGTTTAATCTTGATTCAGACAAAATTCTTTTAGAATCGCAACCAATTTTAGATCAAGTAGCTGATATTATAATTAAATACGGTCAAGGTACAAGATTTTTAGTTGAAGGACATACTGATGCTAGAGGAACAGATGCTTACAATCTTAATCTATCAAAAAGAAGGGTAACTTCTGTGATTAAATATTTAGTTTCTAAAGGTGTGCCTCCTTATCAATTAACAGGTAAAGGTATGGGATTCACTAACCCTAAATATCCTGAATGTAAACCTGCTTCTAAATGTCCTGAATGGAAAAATAAAGAAAACAGAAGAGTGGTTTTCAAATTACTTGATTCTGAATAAAAAAACTAATGATATAAAAAAGCCTCTTATATATTAAGAGGCTTTTTTTATTTAAAAGTATTTAAACCCTAACCCTACTACTTTTTAAGTTACATTTTTGTTTCCATTTACTATTTATATAATATAATTAGTTGTTTTTAAGTATCTAAAATAATTTTAAAAGCTTTAAAACCAACTTATAAAGCATGATTTTATTAATTTATAAGTGAAACATTTAAATAAAAATATTAGATTAAATATTCAGTTTTGACCTACATAGAGTATTTTATTTTAATAAAATTTAATTTATTATTAATGTAAAAGACCTTTTTATCTATTTTATTGAAATACAGTCATATTTAAACGTTTATAAATAATATTATAGTTTCAATTAATTATTTTATCAATAATATATAACTACTCTTTCATAAATAGATTATGTAGATCTATAATAAAACGATTATTGTAAATCTATGTAAGTATAAAGGGATAAGTATAAAATAAAAAAGCAGGTTTAAAAAACCTGCTTTTTATTAGATTTAATTTATTTTTTATTCTTTTGTTTCATCTGATTTATTCTCAGATTCAACTTCACTAGTTTCATTAACTACAGCTTCAGATGTTGATTCTGCAGAATCCGCCTTTTTGGTTGAACGACGACTTCTTCTAGTTACTTTTTTATTAGATTCTCCTGAATTATAGGTTTCATTAAAATCTACTAATTCGATAAGAGCTGTATCTGCACCATCTCCTAATCTAAAACCAGTTTTAATTATTCTACAATAACCACCATTTCTAGAAGAAATTTTAGTTGCTACTGTTCTAAATAATTCAGTAACTGCTTCTTTACTCTGAAGATAACTAAAAACAGTTCTTCTATTATGAGTAGTATCTACTTTAGATTTAGTTAATAATGGTTCTATATACGTTCTTAATGCTTTAGCTTTAGCAACAGTTGTGTTAATTCTTTTATGAAGAATAAGGGAAGTAGCCATATTGGAAAGCATAGCTTTACGATGTGATGCAGTTCTCCCTAAATGATTAAACTTTTTTCCGTGTCTCATGATTTCTTATTATTCTGCTTCTAATTTATACTTTGAAACATCCAAACCAAAAGTCAGATTCTTAGAATAAACTAAATCTTCCAATTCGGTTAGAGATTTTTTACCAAAATTCCTAAACTTCATTAAATCTGATTTTGTAAAGGAAACTAATTCTCCCAAAGTTTCAACTTCTGCAGCCTTAAGACAATTAAGAGCTCTAACAGATAGATCCATATCAACTAGTTTAGTTTTTAATAACTGTCTCATATGAAGAGCTTCTTCGTCATAAGTGTCTGCGGATGAAACAACATCTGCTTCTAATGTTATTCTCTCATCAGAAAATAACATAAAATGATGAATTAATATTTTAGCTGCTTCTGTTAAAGCTTCTTGAGGAGTTATTGAACCATCTGTTTGAATATCTAAAATAAGCTTTTCGTAATCAGTTCTCTGTTCTACACGATAATCTTCAATGCTATAACTAACATTTCTGATTGGAGTATAAATAGAGTCAATTGCTATAGTTCCTATTGGAGCGTGATTAGATTTATTTTGTTCTGCAGGTACGTACCCTCTTCCTTTATCTATATTAAAAGTTATATTAAATTTAACTGATTTATCCATATGACAAATCACTAAATCAGGATTTAAAACTTGATAAGAAGAAATAAATTTACCTAAATCTCCGGCTGTTAATTCTGATTTTCCGGAAATTTGAGCTGTTACAATTTCATTTCCACCTTTATTGATTTGATTTTTAAATCTAACTTTTTTAAGATTCAATATGATTTCAGTCACATCTTCTATTACACCCGGTATAGTTGAAAACTCATGTTCAACTCCTTCAATTTTTATTGATGTAATAGCATACCCTTCCAACGAAGATAATAAAACTCTTCTTAAAGCATTTCCAACGGTTAATCCAAATCCAGGCTCTAAGGGTCTGAATTCAAATTGACCTTTAAAATCATCTGATTCAACTAAAATTACCTTATCAGGTTTTATAAAGTTTAAAATTGCCATATAAATCTTAGCTAATTTTTTGTTTTATTTAGAATATAATTCGACTATCAATTGTTCTTTGATATCTTCAGGAATTTGAATTCTTTCAGGAACTACTTTAAAATCTCCTGATAGTTTTTCATCATTCCATACTAACCATTCATAAGTTTTATGAGAATTATTAGCTAAAGCATCTTTAATTACTTGTAATGATTTAGATTTTTCTCTAACTCCAATCACATCACCAGGTTTTAATAGATAAGAAGGTATATTTACAATCTCTCCATTAACTGTGATATGTTTGTGTGATACTAATTGACGAGATCCTGCTCTAGTATTAGACAAACCGAATCTATAAACCACGTTATCAAGTCTTGATTCACATAATTGTAATAATACTTCACCGGTAATCCCTTTACTTCTTTGTGCCTTGTCAAACAAATTTGCAAATTGTCTTTCTAATATACCGTAAGTATATTTTGCTTTTTGTTTTTCAGCCAACTGAACTGCATATTCAGATTTTTTAGCACCTCTTCTCTTGTTCGGACCGTGTTGTCCTGGAGGGTATTTTCTTCTTTCAAAATACTTATCTTCCCCATAAATAGTTTGTCCAAATTTTCTAGCTATTTTCGTTTTTGGACCAATATATCTTGCCATTATAAAATTTGAATGATATTAATAGTATTAAACTCTTCTTCTTTTTGGTGGTCTACATCCATTATGTGGTATAGGAGTTACATCAACGATTTCACTAACTTCAATACCAGCATTATGAATAGTTCGAATAGCGGATTCTCTTCCAGCTCCCGGACCTTTCACAAAAACTTTTACCCTTCTTAATCCTAATTCATACGCAACTTGCGCACAATTTTCAGCTGCCATTTGAGCTGCATAAGGGGTATTTTTTTTAGAGCCTTTAAAACCCATTTTCCCAGCAGATGCCCATGATATTACTTCTCCATTTTTATTAGTTAAAGAAATAATAATATTATTAAATGAGGCTTGGATATGAGCTTCTCCTACTGCTTCAATTTTAACTTTTCTTTTTTTAGCTGTTTTTGATGCTGTTTTTGCCATGTTTCTATTTATTATTTAGTGGCTTTTTTCTTATTAGCTACAGTTTTTCTTTTACCTTTTCTTGTACGAGAATTATTTTTGGTTCTTTGACCTCTAAGTGGTAAACCCAGACGATGTCTGATACCTCTCTGACATCCAATATCCATTAAACGTTTAATATTTAATTGAATTTCAGAACGTAATTCTCCTTCTACTTTAACGTTTTCGGAAATGAATTTTCTGATAGCATTAACTTCATCGTCATTCCATTCAGAAACTTTTTTATCCTCACTAATTCCTGCATCTTTTAAAACTTTAGCTGCAGTACTTTTACCAACACCGTAAATATAGGTAAGGCCTATAACTCCTCTTTTATTTTTTGGTAAATCTACACCGGAAATTCTAGCCATAGTATTAACCTTGTCTTTGTTTAAATTTAGGATTTTTTTTGTTTATAATGTATAGACGACCTTTACGTCTTACAACAATATCATCTGAACTTCTTTTTTTAAGTGATGCTCTAATTTTCATTTTTCTTTCTATTTTAATATCTGAAAGTTATTCTTCCTTTTGATAAATCATAGGGTGACATTTCCAACCGTACTTTATCTCCAGGTAATAGTTTAATATAATGCATCCTCATTTTACCAGAAATATGTGCGGTTAAAATGTGGCCATTTTCTAATTCTACTCTGAACATTGCATTAGACAATGCTTCAATAATAGTTCCGTCTTGTTCTATATGTTTTTGTTTTGCCATATATTAATTCGGATTTCTACTTAATCTTGATTGCATTAAACCATCATAATGGTGGTTTAATAAATAAGTATTAATTTGTTGAACAGTATCTAATAATACTCCTACCATAATTAATAAGGAAGTTCCACCAAAAAATAAAGCAAATTTATCGGTTGCGGTGAGACCGATAATTTTAACTATTGCAGGAAGAACTGCTATAAGAGCTAAATAAATAGCTCCAGGTAGTGTAATTTTAGATAAAACATCATCTAAATAATCAGCTGTTTCTTTACCTGGTTTTACACGTGGAATTAATCCTCCATTTCTTTTTAAATCATCAGCCATTTGATTTATAGGAATTGTAATAGCTGTGTAGAAAAAGGTAAAGACAATTATTAATAGGGCAAATAATAGATTATATTGCCAACTAAATACTTGACTAAATCCTGCCCAAAAAGTATTAGTAGTTGTTTCAGAACGTACCAATAAACCCGGTATGAACATTAATGCTTGTGCAAAAATGATAGGCATTACACCGGCTGCATTAACTTTTAATGGTATATATTGCCTTGCCGCATTTGTTATGGAACGTAATGATCCAGATTTTGTTCTACTAACGTATTGTACAGGAACTTTTCTTACGGCTACAGTCAACATAATACATAATATGATAACTAACAACCAAGCAATTACTTCTATAAACATCATGATAAGTCCTTTTCCGGTATCTCCCATTTGTACACCAACTTCTTGAACAAATGCTGTTGGAAAACCTGCTAAAATACCAACCATAATTAAAATAGATATCCCATTACCGATTCCTTTGTCAGTTATCTTTTCCCCCATCCACATAGCAAAAATTGTGCCTGAAATTAAGATTATAATACTTGGCACCCAAAATAAGAAAATATTATTGGGATCTACTAAATAGGCTGTTCTAAATTGTTCAATAGGTAGAAAGACTTGTGTAATAGATGTCAAATAGGCAGGAGCTTGTATTAAACATATTAAAATTGTCAACCACCTAGTAATCTGATTAACCGTCTTACGACCGCTTTCTCCCTCTTTTTGTAGTTTTTGTATATAAGGTATAGCTAATCCCATTAATTGCACCACAATAGAAGCAGATATATACGGCATAATACCTAAAGCAAAAATTGATGCTTTACTGAATGCACCTCCCGTAAATGAAGATAATAACCCTAACAGGCCGGTAGCCTGTTGGTTTCCACCATTGTTTTTGTAGATTTCAAGAATATTATCTACTTCAACCATATTGATAGCAGGAAGTGAAACATGCGTACCAAATCTGTATACCAATACTAGAACAAAAGTGAAAATAAGTTTATCTCTTAACTCTTTTATACTCCAGATATTCTTTAATGTCTGTATAAATCCTTTCATGCTTTTTTATAAGATGTTAGCTTTCCCTCCGGCTTTTTCTATAGCCTCTTTTGCTGATTTAGTATATTTATCAACAGTTATATTAACGGTAGATTTTAATTCTCCTCTGCCAAGAATTTTAACTAAATCATTTTTAGAAATTAATCCATTTTCGATTAAAGTTTCTTTAGTGATTTCAGTAGAAATTTTATTACTATCAATTAAACCTTGAATTGTGTCTAAATTAATACCTACATATTCTTTTCTATTGATATTCTTAAAGCCAAATTTAGGAATCCTTCTTTGTAAAGGCATTTGACCTCCTTCAAATCCTACTTTATCTTTATGTCCTGAACGAGATTTATCTCCTTTGTGACCTTTAGTAGAAGTACCTCCTTTACCACTTCCTTGACCTCTACCTAGTCTCTTGCTATTATGTGTTGAACCTTGTGCAGGTTTTAAAGTATGTAAATTCATATCTTATTATTCTTCAACAGTTACTAAATGTTTTACTACTGCAACCATACCTAATATTTGTGGGGTTGCTTCATGTTCAACGGTCTTATTCAATTTAGTTAAACCTAATGCTTCTAAAGTAAGCTTTTGATTTTTCGGTCTTTTAATTGAACTTCTTTTTAAAGTTATTTTTATCGTTGCCATGTTCTTATCCTTTAAATACTTTAGAAAGTGAAACTCCTCTTTGTTGTGCAATAGTTTCAGCACTTCTTAAGTTTAATAGTGCTTTTACTGTTGCTTTTACTACGTTATGCGGATTTGAAGATCCTTTAGATTTTGAAAGTACATCTTTAACTCCTGCAGATTCCAATACGGCACGAACAGCTCCTCCGGCAATCAAACCTGTACCATGAGATGCCGGACGTATAAATACATCAGCACCGCCATATTTTGCAGATTGTTCATGTGGAAGTGAACCGTTTAATATCGGTACTCTAACTAAATTTTTCTTAGCATCTTCTACAGCTTTTGAAATAGCGCTAGCCACTTCTTTTGATTTACCTAAACCGAATCCTACAACTCCTTTTTCATCACCTACAACCACAATAGCTGAAAATCCGAATGCTCTACCACCTTTGGTTACTTTTGTTACTCTTTGTACACCTACTAAACGATCTACAAGTTCTAACCCACCCGGTTTTACTCTTTCAATATTATTTATTCCTAACATAATTTTTTAATGTATTAAAATTTTAAACCTCCTTCTCTAGCACCATCAGCTAAGGCTTTCACTCTTCCGTGATATATAAAGCCATTTCTATCAAAAACTACAGTTTCAATACCGGCTACTTTAGCATTTTCAGCTAATTTCTTACCTACTAAAGCAGAAATTTCAGTTTTAGTTCCTTTTTCTCCGGCAATTTCTTTTTGACGCGAAGATGCGTAAGCTAAAGTTTTGCCAGAATTATCATCTATAAGTTGAGCGTAAATTTCTTTATTACTTCTAAAAACTGACAAACGAGGTTTTTCAGCTGTACCGAATATATTTTTACGTACTCTCCTTTTAACTCTTATTCTTTTTTCTCTTTTAGTTAATGCCATAACTTAATTTTTTATGCAGATTTACCTGCTTTTCTTCTGATTTGTTCTCCTACAAATTTAACTCCTTTACCTTTATAAGGTTCAGGTTTACGAAGTGATCTTATTTTTGCACAAACCATCCCTAATAAATGTTTATCATACGAAGATAAAGTAATTATTGGATTTTTACCTTTTTCTGTTAAAGTTTCCACTTTTACTTCTTGAGGTAACTCTATAACTACTAAATGCGAAAATCCTAAAGCCAATTCTAATTTTTGGCCTTGATTAGATGCTCTATAACCTACCCCCGCTAATTCCAATTTTTTGGTGAATCCTTCAGATACACCAACTATCATGTTATTAATAAGAGCTCTGTATAATCCATGCAAAGATTTATGTTCTTTACTGTCGGATGGACGTTGAACTGCTAATTCAGAATTTTCAATATTTATAGTTATTCCTCCAGTAAGTTCTTGTTTTAACTCACCGTTTTTTCCTTTAACTGTAACTACATTATCTTTATAATCAATGGTAGTACCTGTTGGAATATTTATTATTGCTTTTCCTATTCTTGACATTTCTTCAATTTTTTAATAAACATAACAAATTACCTCTCCACCAACATTTTCTTGTCTAGCTTTCTTATCTGTCATTACTCCTTTTGAAGTTGAGATAATAGCGATACCTAATCCATTTAAAACTCTTGGAAGTTCTTTACAACCGGAATATTTTCTTAAGCCCGGTTTAGATGCTCTTTGAATTTTTTTGATAGCAGGAAGATTAGTTGCTTTATCGTATTTTAAAGCAATTTTAATAATTCCTTGTACACTACCTTCTTCAAATTTGTAGTTAAGGATATATCCTTGATCGAAGAGAATTTTAGTAATCTCTTTTTTAATTTTTGATGCAGGAATTTCAACAACTTTGTGTCCTGCTCTCATGGCATTTCTTACTCTTGTTAAGTAATCTGCAATTGGGTCTGTAACCATATTTATTTAATTTTAGAGTATAGAATTTAAATTCTACTTTTAAAATCTATTAATTTTTAATTTTTACCAACTAGCTTTTTTAACTCCCGGTATTAATCCTTCGTTAGCCATTTCTCTAAAAGTTACTCTGGAAATTCCAAAAACTCTCATATATCCTCTTGGCCTTCCTGTAAGCTTACATCTATTATGTAATCTTACCGGAGAAGAGTTTTTAGGAAGCTTTTGAAGTGCTTCGTAGTCTCCGGCTTCTTTTAAAGCTTTTCTTTTAGCGGCATATTTAGCTGAAAGTGCTTCTCTTTTGCGCTCACGCGCTTTCATTGATTCTTTAGCCATACTATTAATTAATTCTTTTTAAATGGTAATCCAAAGTGGGTTAATAATGCTTTTGCTTCCTTATCGGTTTTTGCATTAGTTACAAAGGTAATATCCATACCTTGAATTTTCTTCACTTTATCAATATTTATTTCTGGAAATATGATTTGTTCAGTAATTCCTAATGTATAGTTACCTCTACCGTCAAAACCATCTGATTTTATTCCATTAAAATCTCTAACACGAGGTAAAGCAGCAGTAATTAATCTATCTAAAAATTCATACATTCTATCACCTCGTAAGGTAACCATTGCGCCGATTGGCATTCCTTTTCTTAATTTGAAACCGGCTTCATCTTTTTTAGATAGACATGGTATTGCTTTTTGTCCTGCAATTAAAGAAATTTCTTCAACTGCATAATCAACAATTTTTTTATCTGCTGTTGCTGCCCCTAATCCTTGGCTTATCACAATCTTTTCTAGTTTTGGAACTTGCATTACAGATGTATAACCAAATTCCTCTTTTAGAGCAGAGATGATTTTATCTTTATATAATTGTTTCGGTCTTGCTATGTATTGCATAATCTTTCAAATTTAATTAAATCACTTCTCCTGATTTGGTTGCAACTCTAACTTTTTTCTCACCATCCATTTTATAACTTACTCTTGTTGGTTTTCCGGATTTTGGATCCAATAGAGCTAAGTTAGAAATATGTATAGAAGCTTCTTTTTCAATAATACTTCCTTGAGGATTTTCTGCTGAAGGTTTTCTATGTTTTTTAACTATATTAACTCCTTCAACTATCGCTCTGTTTTTTTCAGGATAAATTACTAAAACTTGTCCTTGCTTTCCTCTGTATGATCCGGCAAGAACTTGAACTTTATCTCCTTTTTTTATTTTAACTTTTGCCATTTTTTTTAATTTACCTTATAATACCTCAGGAGCTAATGATATAATTTTCATATACTCTTTATCACGTAATTCTCTGGCTACCGGTCCAAAAACACGAGTTCCTCTCATTTCTCCTGCTGCATTTAACAATACACATGCATTATCTTCAAAACTAATATAAGAACCGTCTTTCCTTCTTACAGGTTTTTTAGTTCTAACCACTACTGCTTTGGATACTTGACCTTTTTTAGCGTTTCCTGATGGAGTAGCATCTTTTATAGTAACAACTATTTTATCACCTACAGATGCATATCTTCTTTTTGAACCTCCTAACACTCTGATAACTAAAGCCTCTTTTGCTCCAGTATTATCTGCAACTTTTAATCTTGATTCTGTTTGTAGCATCTCTAAATTATTTAGCTCTTTCTAATATTTCTACTAATCTCCATCTTTTACTCTTACTCAATGGACGAGTTTCCATAATGCGAACGGTATCTCCTTCATTGCATTCGTTTTTCTCATCGTGAGCAGTATATTTTTTAGTTTTTAAAACGAATTTCCCATACATGGGATGTTTCATTCTGCTTGTCTCACTAACAACGATAGTTTTATCCATCTTATTGCTAGATACTACTCCGATTCTTTCTTTTCTTAAATTTCTTTCCATAATTGAAATTAAATTCTTTTTCGGATTTTAAATTACTTTAAGGCTGTTAACAACCTTGCTATTGTTTTTCTCATCTCTCTTAATTGAATCGGATTTCCAATTGGAGACACTTTATGTGATAATCTTAGTTTAGCATACTCAGCTTTTGTCTCAGCTAATTTTGCTTTAACTTCTTCTTGACTTAAATTTCTTATATCAACTGCTTTCATCGATTTTATTATTTATGATTGCACAAAATCGTTAGCAACAACAAATTTAGTTTTTACCGGTAATTTTTGAGCTGCAAGTCGTAATGCTTCTTTTGCAACATCATAAGGAACTCCCCCTATTTCAAATAAAATTCTTCCCGGTGATACTCTTGCTACCCAATATTCCACAGCACCTTTTCCTTTACCCATACGAACCTCAGCAGGTTTTTTGGTAATAGGCTTATCCGGGAATATTTTAATCCATAATTGTCCTTCTCTTTTCATATATCGAGTGGCAGCAATACGTGCAGCTTCTATCTGTCTTGCAGTAATAAATACTGAATCTAACGCTTTAATTCCAAAAGTACCGTATGCTAATTTACTTCCTCTGTAAGAAAGACCTTTCATACGTCCTTTTTGCTGTTTACGGAATTTTGTTCTTTTTGGTTGTAACATAATTACCTAAGATATTTTTTTATCTTCTTTCTTTAACTTTTCTTTTCTGAGTCTTTTTCTGAAGACCTACTAACGGAGATAACTCTCTTTTACCATACACTTCGCCTTTCATAATCCATACTTTTACCCCTAAGCGACCATAAGTTGTATGAGCTTCAGCAATATAATAATCGATATCAGCACGGAAAGTTGACAAAGGAATTCTTCCTTCTTTAAAAGATTCTGATCTTGCCATTTCAGCACCGTTTAAACGTCCGGAAATCATAATTTTAATTCCTTCAGCGTTCATTCTCATTGTAGATGCGATAGCCATTTTAACAGCTCTTCTATATGAGATACGGCTTTCAATTTGACGAGCTACACTTTCTGCAACTAATTTTGCATCCAGTTCAGGTCTTTTAATTTCAAAAATATTTATTTGAATTTCCTTTTTAGTAATCTTTTTTAACTCTTCTTTTAATTTATCTACTTCCTGACCACCTTTTCCTATGATAATTCCAGGTCTTGCTGTGGTGATGGTAATAGTAACTAATTTCAAAGTTCTTTCGATGTAAATTCTGGAAACACCTGCTTTGGATAATCTTGCTTCTAAATATCTTCTGATTTTATAATCTTCTGCTATTTTATCTCCAAAGTTTTTTCCACCATACCAATTAGAATCCCATCCTCGAATGATTCCTAATCTATTACCTATTGGATTTGTTTTCTGTCCCATACTTAATTTACTTCGTTTTTGTTTCCTAGAATAATTGTTACATGATTAGATCTTTTTCTAATCCTATATCCTCTCCCTTGAGGAGCAGGACGTAATCTTTTTAACATAGATCCACCGTCAACAAAAATTTCTTTTACATAAAGTTTAGCTTCTTCGATGTCTTTGCCTTCATTTTTAACTTGCCAATTAGCTATGGCACTTAATAAAAGTTTTTCTAATCTGATTGAAGCCTCTTTTTTTGAATATTTTAATATGTATAATGCTTTATCAACATCAACGCCTCTAATGATATCTGCTACTAATCTCATCTTTCTAGGCGAGGTAGGACAATTATTCAAGCGAGCAATTGCTAAATTTTTCTTAGCTTCTTTACGTGCTGTTGCACTATTTTGTTTTCTGTTACCCATTGCTTATTATCTGTTACCTTTATTTTTATTTCCTGCATGACCTCTAAACACACGAGTAGGTGAAAATTCTCCTAGCTTATGTCCAACCATATTTTCAGTTACATATACCGGTACAAATTGTTTTCCGTTATGTACTGCAAACGTTTGACCAACGAAATCCGGAGATATCATTGATGCTCTAGACCATGTTTTAATCACGACTTTTTTTCCTGACTCTATATTTGCTTGAACTTTCTTGTTTAATTTATAGTGAATATAAGGTCCTTTTTTTAACGAACGTGCCATACTAGATTATTTTCTTTTTTGTAAAATATAACGATTCGATTCTTTCTTCTTTGAACGAGTCTTGTATCCTTTTGCAGGCATACCTTTTCTAGATCTTGGATGTCCTCCGGTTGATCTACCTTCACCACCTCCCATTGGGTGATCTACAGGGTTCATTGCTACCGGCCTTGTTCTTGGTCTTCTTCCTAACCATCTGCTTCTACCTGCTTTACCAGATACGATTAGCTGATGATCTGAATTGGAAACAGAACCAATTGTTGCCATACATTCAACTAAAATCATACGAGTTTCTCCGGAAGGCATTTTAAGAACGGCATATTTACCGTCTCTGGCTATAAGTTGTGCGCTGGTTCCGGCACTTCTTGCCATTTTTGCTCCTTGTCCGGGACGTAACTCAATACATGAAATAACAGTACCTAAAGGTATGCTTTTTAATTTCATTGCGTTTCCAATTTCAGGAGCAACACTCTCTCCTGAAACGACTTTTTGTCCTACCTTAATACCGTGAGGAGACACAATGTAGCGTTTTTCACCGTCTGCATAAACCAATAATGCGATAAATGCAGTTCTGTTTGGATCATATTCTACTGATTTTACAGTAGCCGGAATGCCAAACTTATTTCTCTTGAAATCGATCTCTCTGTATCGTTTCTTGTGTCCACCTCCGGTATAACGCATGGTCATTTTTCCGGAATTATTTCTACCTCCTGATTTAGAAATTCCTCTTAGTAAGGATTTTTCCGGTTTTGAAGTAGTGATTTCTTCAAAATTGTTAACAATTCTGAATCTTTGTCCGGGGGTGATAGGTTTTAATTTTCTTACCGACATGATTCTTTATAAATTATATATTTCCAAATACATCAATGGTTTGACCTTCTTTTATATCAACCATTGCTTTTTTCAATTTATTAGTTTTTCCAACTTGAAGACCTGTTTTTGTATATTTTGATTTAACAACAGGTGCAGAAATTAATGTTCTTACTGCAACTACATTAACTCCGTAAGCTTGTTCTACAGCATATTTAATCTCTGACTTATTCGCTTTAGTATTTACTAAAAAAGTATAACGATTTCTTTTTTCAGCGATTTCGTTAGCTTTTTCTGATATAATAGGTTTTATGAGTACAGACATAATTCTATTTTCTTAAATTTTCTTGTATTTTTTCTACTGAGCTTTCAAACAAAACCACTTCATTCGCTTTTAAGATATCATAACTACTTATCTCGTTATATCCTAATACTTTAGCGTCTTGTAAATTTCGTGATGACAAGTATACATTTTTATTAGACTGCCCTAAAATAAACAAAGCTTTTTTGTTAGCTAGTCCTAAATCTTGTAAAACTTTAGTAAAATCTTTTGTTTTAGGTGCTTCAAAATTTAAGTCTTCAACTACTTTTAAGTTGTTTTCTTTTAATTTTTGACTAAAAACTGATTTTTTTGCTATTCTTTTTAATGATTTATTTAATTTGAACCTGTAATCTCTTGGTCTAGGTCCAAATACTCTTGCTCCACCTCTGAACAAAGGGTTGTTGATATCCCCTTTTCGGGAACCTCCTGTTCCTTTTTGACGGTGAAGTTTACGAGTTGATCCACTTAATTCGGATCTTTCTTTAGATTTATGGGTTCCTTGTCTCTGTGATGCCAAATATTGCTTTACTTCTAAGTAAACAGCATGTGTATTCGGTTCAACTCCAAATATTGTTTCGTCTAAAGTAACCTTTCTTCCGGTTTCTTTTCCGCTTCTATCTAGTACTACTAATTCCATCTTCTTACAATTACATATGAATTTTTAGGACCCGGAACTGCACCTTTTACAATTAAAAGATTTTTTTCATTGTCCACTTTTATAACCTGTAAATTTTGCACTGTCACTTGATTTCCACCCATTCTTCCTGCCATTCTCATTCCTTTAAATACTCTGGATGGATCTGATCCTGCTCCAATAGAACCCGGAGCTCTTAATCTGTTATGCTGACCGTGTGTTGCTTGCATAACCCCTCCAAAGCCGTGTCTTTTAACCACCCCTTGGAATCCTTTACCTTTTGAAGTTCCGGTAACGTCAACATATTCTCCTTCTGAAAATAAATCAACTTTTACTTCTTCTCCAATTTTCAATCCGTCAAACCCATGACGAAACTCCACCATTTTTCTTTTTGGTGTTGAACCTGCTTTTTTGAAGTGACCTAAAAGGGCTTTGCCGACATTTTTTTCACTTCTGTCATCGAAACCTAGCTGAACCGCATAATAGCCGTCCTTTTCTTCGGTTCTGACCTGTAAAACTGTACATGGACCTGCTTCTATAACAGTACAAGGAATGTTTTTACCTTCCTCGTCAAACAAGCTGGTCATGCCAATTTTTTTTCCAATAATACCTGACATTTGTTCTATTTATATATTTTTTCGGACTGCAAAATTAAAAAATTTTTTTCACAATTTAACATTCTGATTCAAAATTTTTTATAATTAGTTTTTATTTTGATTTCAATGGTTTTAACTTGATTAAAATTTTAATTTAAAATTTCTCATTATTCCATCCAATTTTTGGTAAATCTATTTAGAACAAATTACTTATATTCTTATCTTTTTACTATTTGTTATACTTCACTTCATAATTCAATTTTTTTATCAAATAATCTTTAGCATATCTAAAGTTATATTTCCTGTTTTTTATATAAAAAAACTATTTCTTCTTTATCAACAGTAACTCTCCCATACATTTTCTCTTTTTTCCTCCGTATATATAATAAATTAAAGTGTCTTTGGAAAATTCTTCTTCTGTTAATGTAAAAATAAGATATTTCCCCTTAACACCCATATTACCATTGGAAGTATCTCCATTCATGCATCTTTCCCATGTTCGGGAGAGACCTATACTANGTCGGCTCCCATACTAAAGTTACCATTGGAAGTATCACCATTCATGCATCTTTCCCATGTTCGGGAGAGACCTATACTATCTATGGCTTCTATGTATAACTCGTTTCCTCCTTGTTTTTTGATATTTCCAA
>NZ_WINW01000002.1:698418-698654 GCF_009827885.1 Apibacter sp. B3546
GGCCTTCGATTCTTCTATTGTCCCACTTATCTGGGTAAATAATGTTCTGTCGGCAACATCGATATTGCATCCTACCATACCTAATAGGAATATACATGCTAAAATATTTCGTGTTTTTTTATTCATACGATTATTCTGATCCGTATAAAAAAAACTATCTCTTCTTTATCAATAACAACTCTCCCATACATTTTCTCTTTTTTCCTCCATATATATAATAAATTAAAGTGTCTTTG
>NZ_WINW01000002.1:698789-699063 GCF_009827885.1 Apibacter sp. B3546
GCCCATGCTTTTTTTATTATTTCTCTATTTGGCCTATATTCGGCCAAAAAAACTCCATTAGCCTTCGATTCTTCTATTGTCTCACTTATTTGTGTAATCTTTGTTCTATCGGGTACATCGAAACCGCACCCTATCATACTTAGTAGGGATACACCTATTAAAACTATTTGTATTTTTTTATTCATACCATTATTCTGATCCGTATAAAAAAATCTATTTCTTCTTTATCAACAGCAATTCTCCCATACATTTTCTCTTTTTTCCTCCGTATATA
>NZ_WINW01000002.1:699115-699566 GCF_009827885.1 Apibacter sp. B3546
CTCAATTCCCATACTAATAGTACCATTGGAAGTATCTCCTTGTTCGCATTCTAACCAACTATCGCTAAGACCTATACTGTCTTTTGATAGAATATACAATCTAAACCCCTTTGATTTTCTTATATTTACAAGTGTATCATATACCCAGGGGGTTTCTGCCCATGCTTTTTTTATTATTTCTCTATTCGGCTTATATTCGGCCAAAAAAACTCCTCTTGCCTTCGATTCTTCTATCGTCTCACTTACCTGAACAGAGCTTGTCTTATCTGGAATATCGATATTGCATCCTATCAAACTTAGTAGGGATACACTTGTTAAAACTATTTGTATTTTTTTATTCATACCATTCTTCAGATCTGTATAAAAAATCTATTTCTTCTTTATCAACAGCAACTCTCCCATACATTTTCTCTTTTTTCCTCCATATATATAATAAATTAAAGTGTCTTTG
>NZ_WINW01000002.1:699703-700005 GCF_009827885.1 Apibacter sp. B3546
AATTTCTACCCATGCTTTTTTTATTAGTTTTCTGTTGGGCCTATATTCAGCCAAAAAAACTCCATTAGCCTTCGATTCCTCTATTGTCTCACTTATCTGGGTAGATAATGTTCTGTCGGCAACATCGATATTGCACCCTACCATATTTAGTAGGAATACACTTGTTAAAACTATTTGTATTTTTTTATTCATACCATTCTTCGGATCCGTATAAAAAAAACTATTTCTTCTTGATCAATAACAATTCTCCCATACATTTTCTTTTTTTTCCTCCGTATATATAATAAATTAAAGTGTCTTTG
>NZ_WINW01000002.1:700021-700309 GCF_009827885.1 Apibacter sp. B3546
AAAATAAGATATCTCTCCCCATTACCAATATTACCATTGGAAGTATCTCCATTCATACATCTTTCCCATGTCCGGGAAAGACCTATACTGTCTTTGGAATTTATATATAGTATTTGTCCTTCGTATTTCACTGTATTTCCAAGAGTATCATATACCCAAGGGATTTCTACCCATGCTTTTTTTATTAGTTTTCTGTTCGATCTATATTCGGCCAAAAAAACTCCTCTTTTTTTAGATTCTTCTATTGTCTCACTTGTTTGAATTGATCTTGTCCTATCTGGAACATCG
>NZ_WINW01000003.1:0-168 GCF_009827885.1 Apibacter sp. B3546
AGGTGATACATCCAATGGTACTATGCGTAGGAATATGGATTATCTTACCTATAGATTAACAGAAGAAGAATTATCTAAAGACACTTTAATTTATTATATATACGGAGGAAAAAAGAGAAAATGTATGGGAGAGTTGCAATTGATCAAGAAGAAATAGTTTTTTTATAC
>NZ_WINW01000003.1:238-450 GCF_009827885.1 Apibacter sp. B3546
TATTCCTATTAGGTATGGTAGGATGCAATATTGACGTACCCGATAGAACAAAGATTACACAAATAAGTGAGACTATAGAGGAATCGAAGGCTAATGGAGTTTTTTTGGCCGAATATAGGCCGAATAGAAAAATAATAAAAAAAGCATGGGTAGAAATCCACTGGGTATATGATACCCTTGGAAATATCAAAAAACAAAGAGGACATGAGTTA
>NZ_WINW01000003.1:588-830 GCF_009827885.1 Apibacter sp. B3546
TTTTTTTTATACGGATACGAATAATGGTATGAATAAAAAGATACAAATAGCTTTTAGTAGTTTTTTCCTAATAATTATAATAGGATGTGGTATAGATGCTGAAGATAAAACAAGAGTAATTCAGATAAGTGAGACAATAGAAGAATCAAAGGCAAGAGGAGTTTTTTTGGCCGAATATAGGCCGAACAGAGAACTAATAAAAAAAGCATGGGCAGAAATCCCCTGGGTATATGATACTCTTG
>NZ_WINW01000004.1:0-203695 GCF_009827885.1 Apibacter sp. B3546
TTCAGTAGGTTACTTGAATTTTAGTGTTTTTTTTTTCTTGTTTTGTGACCACGGAGGGATTCGAACCCCCAACCCTCAGAGCCGAAATCTGATATTCTATCCAGTTGAACTACGTAGCCGAAAATATTTTCTGCAAGTATACTAATAATTTAGTCTAACTTCATAATAATATTTGAAATTTCTTCTGCTTTTTCTTTTTCATATACAGAATCAATAGGATGCAAAACTTGAAGCATCTGTCCGTAGGAATACATCAAATTCTGAAGAGATACTTTTTGATCTTTCGCATTATTTTTACCTAACATCTCAAAAGTTTTTAATCTTTTATCTAAAGGTTTCATTGATTCTGTGATATATGCTATAGCTTTATCTCTTTGATTTAATTCCAGATAAGTATTTACAATATTATCAACAATAAGTGTATAATAACTAGATAGTTTACTCATATCATCGGTAGCAAACGTTTGATCGTGTAGTGGTAATGATAAATAATAATTTAATTCCTTAAAAATTTGATCTTTATATGCTTCTGCTAGTTTTAACCCTTCTTTTTCTTTTCCAATAAGAAAATAACCGGATATGATTGAGTTATAAGAAGGCGTAGCGGGATACATAGATATTGGAATCTCTTTATTGATTAACTCTAAAATATCTTTGGCCCTTTTTTTGTCTCCACTTTTAGCTAAAGCGATAGCAGCTCTTCCACAAGACATTCTATAATTTAAAATATTACTTCTACAAGTTTCATCAAAATAAGCTTTCGGATCTTTTAAATTTCCAAATTTATAATTCATAACTAAGTTATAAATCGTATTAGGATTTATTCTTCCTTGTTCCCCGTTATTGGTTTCGGGAGTGTATATAGGCACTAATTTTGAAATTAAACCTTGATACTCCAAGTAATTTTGTGCAAACATGATATTAGATTGAGAATAGGTTCCCCCTGAACTAAAATAAATGGAACGATCCCAATTGTAATTGGCAAGTAAATCCAACATAGCTAAACCGTCTTTATATAAAGCTTGTTTATTTATTGATAGTACTACCTTGTTTACCATCAATTTAGAATCTTCGGGTTTAACTATTCCATATTTTAACGCATTCTCCTTGTTTACAGGCAAAGATATTTTGTTAACAGGAATAAATCCAACATCTGTTCCTCTATAATCCCTTTCGGTTACATATGTATATAAATCTTTAATAGCAGATTGTTCCTTTTTGTTTCTAAGAAAATTAATGGCTTCTTTAGCAGATATAGTATCAGAAATTGCATATTTCTTAAATGGAAGAATATCCGCAGGTATACTGTCTGCCGGAAGATTATCAAAAATTTGCTTCCAAAAATCTCTATTTAATAAAATAACCTGATCATTAACGCCATCTCTAAATTCTTCATGAGTTAATGAAGAAGGAATACCGGGTGCTTTATAAGTTCTTCTCTGAACCTGATCAATATACCATGCAGTACCCAACAAAGTAAAATTAACCACTTTGGCATCTGACCTAAATTCTTCGGTTTCTTGTAATGCCCATAAAGGATACGTATCGTTATCTCCATATACAAAAAGTATAGGATGATTTGAATCTAAACTTTGTAAATAGCTTTTTGAAAAATCATAAGCCGTATATCTCCTGCTTCTATCATGATCGTCCCAATTTTGGAATCCAACCAGAACAGGAACTCCTAAGGCAAGAAAACCAATAATAATTCCTATTTGCCTTTGTTTAAGTTTATTTAATAAAAACATAATTGCTGTCACTCCCATCCCTATCCAAATAGCAAAAGTGTAAAAGGAAGTCACTAACGCATAATCTCGTTCCCTGGGTTCAAATGCTCTTATACTGGTGTATAAGATAATACCCACGCTAGCTAATAAAAATAAAGCTATTAAAGAAAAGTTTCTACCCGGATCTCTGTTTAGTTGAAAAAAGAATCCTACTAAACCTAACAATAATGGTAAAAAATAATATTTGTTGGTAGCTTTGTTCACATATGCTTGAGGTAATTTGTCTTGGTCTCCCAAACGTAAATTATCTAAAAATTTAATACCGCTGATCCAATTTCCTTTGGTTGATTCATAATTTCCTTGTAAATCATTTTGACGACCGGCAAAATTCCATAGAAAATATCGTATAAACATATATCCCATTTGATAGGTCATCATAAAATCCAAGTTTTGGCCTAAAGTTGGTTTTTTAACATTAATTAGTTCATTTTGTTTAGCCATTTGATAATCACGAACAGATATTTCTCCGGATTTCTTTTTCCTCACTAACTCATCAAAAACCTTTTGTGCTTCAGGATTACCAATATATTTCGAATTTAAAGTAAAATCGGGGTATCCTTCCATTAATCCGTAATTTTCAATAACACTAGGATCAGGATTATACATTCGTGGAAATATACTGACTTGCTCCGGATTAAACTTATAATTAATCCTTCTGCCTGTTTCAATATACCTGCCTGAATTTTCATCCTTTTCATAAATAGGGCCATTATCCTCGGTTCCAATAATTCCGTTAGGATCTAAATATGCAGTATAATTAGCTCCATAAAACACCGGCCAATCACCATATTGAGCCCTGTTATAATAATCCAACATACCTATTGCATTGTCGGGATCATTTAAATTAATAGGAGGATTTGCTTTAGCACGTATGGGAAGTACCACCCAACTTGAAAAACCGATAAGCATAAACAAAATCGATAAAATAATGGTATTTCCTGTTTTATATCCATGATTGGATGTATATCGTAAGGCAAAATAAAAAGCAACAATTAAAAGTATGAATGCCACTACCGAACCTGTATTAAATGGCATTTGAAGATTATTTACAAAAAATATTTCACATTTTCCGAAGAAAGACATCGTAAAAGGAAATATAATTTTAAAAACGGCTAAAAATACACCGCCAATAGCAATATTGGCCCATATAAAACTTTTCCAAGTAAAGGTATATTTTTTTGCATAATAAATATATCCTAACGTAGGAACCACTAGTATTACCATTAAATGGATTCCAACAGACAGACCGATAAGCAGGGAAATTAAAATAAGCCACTTGTTAGATCTGGAATCAGATAAATCATTTTCCCACTTACACATAAGCCACAACAGCAAAGCGGTAAAACAGGAAGCTGCCGCATAAACTTCTCCTTCAACTGCTGAAAACCAAAAAGTATCGGTAAAAGTAAAAGTTAACGCCCCTACTGCCCCGCTTAATAAGATGGTAGCGATCTGATAGGAAGTAAATTCTTTAGGTTCGGTATGTAAAAACAGAGTTTTACGAACCATATGAGTAATTGTCCAGAATAAAAATAATATGGCAAATGCACTCATAATAGCAGACATAGCATTTATAACTATGGAATATTTAGTGGGATCGCCAAAGGCTAAGATCGCCCAAACGGCTCCCAATATTTGAAAAAATACGGCTCCCGGTGAATGAGTAACTTCCAGCTTAACCGCTGAAGATATATATTCACCACAATCCCAAAAACTGAAATTGGGTTCAATTGTTAATAAATAAGTTATTGCTGCTATAATAAAAACAAACCATCCGGTAAGGTTATTTAATTTATTGTAATTTAACTTCATTTTACCTTAATTCTTGTTTGCGAATATACTAATAATATTAATTTTAAAAGTTTTCATTTTATATTTTATTCTCTTTTTATATTAATTGTTAGAAAGTTATTTATAAAAAATTATAAGTTTTATTATTCTTTAGATTTTAACATACTAAAATTAAATTACGATATTTGTTACGTGATAAATTCATACTAGTTACCATGGGTTTTTTAAAAAAGAAACTGGCACAAGGGTGGGCATCCCTTCACCATAAAAAAGAGCAAAAATGGATTGACAATCCGGTGGAAACACAAAACTATTGGTTTGAAAAACTCATTAAAGAATCTCAAAATACAAATTTTGGCGTTGATTACTCTTTTTCTAAAATAAGTTCTATTTCAGATTTTCAAAAAAATGTTCCTGTTCAGAATTATGAAACGTTAAGACCTTATATAGAAAAAATTAAATCGGGACAAGATAATATTTTATGGCCTAATAAGCCCCTTTATTTTGCAAAAACCTCAGGTACCACCTCAGGCACTAAATACATTCCTATTACTAAAGAATCTATGCCCTTTCATATAGAAGGAGCTAAAAGTGCTTTACTTCATTATATATATAAAAGAAAAAATCCTAATTTTATCAGTGGTAAAATGATTTTTTTACAAGGAAGTCCTGTTTTGGAAAATAATAATGGGATCATGACGGGAAGGCTGTCAGGAATTTCCGCCCATTTTGTTCCGAATTATCTTCAATACAATCGTATGCCTTCCTGGAAAACCAATTGCATTGAAGATTGGGAAACTAAAGTTGATAAAATTGTAGAGGAAACTGTTGATAAGAATATGACTTTAATCAGCGGCATTCCTCCTTGGCTGGTTATGTATTTTGAAAGATTGATTGCAAAATCGGGTAAATCCATAAGTAAAATTTTTCCCAATTTACAGCTTTTAGTAACGGGGGGTGTAAATTATAAGCCCTATGAAGATAAAATAAATGAATTAATTGGTAAAAAGCTGGATATTATCCAAACCTATCCGGCTTCGGAAGGATTTATAGCCTTTCAGGATGATGTGGACCATGAAGGATTGTTGCTTATGTTGAATCATGGTATTTTTTATGAATTTATTCCTTCAGAAGATACTGGTAAAAGTAAGCCGAGACGTCTTACTCTTGAACAAGTGGAATTGAATACGGATTATGCTATACTATTGACAACGAATGCCGGATTGTGGGCTTATGAAATAGGTGATTTAGTCCGATTTATCAGTAAAGATCCGTATAAAATTCTTGTGACCGGAAGAACTAAACATTTTACTTCTGCATTTGGCGAACATGTCATTTCTTTCGAAGTAGAAGAAGCTATTAAAGAAACCATGGAAGTAACGGGATGTATTGTTCAAGAATTTACTCTTGCTCCTCAGGTCAATCCTTCGGAAGGGCTGCCCTATCATGAATGGTTCATAGAATTTGAAAAACCGCCGATCAACATTGATGAATTTGAATCAAATTTAGATCAGGCTCTTAGAAACAGAAATTCCTACTATAATGATCTTATTACGGGTGCTATCTTAAGACCTTTAAAAATTTCAACTATCAAAAAAGGTGGATTTAATGAGTATATGAAAGAAATCGGTAAGTTAGGAGGTCAAAATAAACTTCCTCGTTTGTCTAATGATCGAGCTATTGCCGATAAACTTGAAAAATATGTTTTGAAAAGTTAGAACGAAAATATGGTAGTAAATTGAAATCATTTTGAAAAAACATACTATTTGAAAATTTTAGTTGTAATACCGGTATTTAATGAGTCTAAACATATATTGAAATGTTTACAATCTTTCTATGAACAATCCTATAAAAATATTGATTGGATTTTAGTAAATGATTCTTCAACGGATAATTCAAAAGAAATTATTGAAGAATTTATTAAAGATAAACCTACTTTCGGCCTTACTAATTTAATTAATAGCTCTGAACATGTACCGGGTGCAAAAGTGGTTAAAACGTTTTACGCAGGATTAAATTCAGTTAATTGGAAACAGTATGATGTTTTAGTTAAACTGGACGCCGATATAATTCTTCCCGAGAATTATTTTGAACTCATCGTAAATGAGTTACAGAATAATCCAAAAATTGGCATTATCGGTGGATTGGTTTACATAAAAAAAGGGAATCAGTGGGTTTATGAAAACATTTCAAATAAAAATCATGTACGCGGCCCCATAAAAACTTATAGAAAAGAATGTTTTATTGATATTGGTGGCCTTCGTATGACATTGGGTTGGGATAATCTCGATATATTACTTGCCCGTATGCATCATTGGGAAGTTAAAGTCTTAAAGAATCTTTTCGTAAAACATCTAAAACCAACTGCATACGTTTATCAAGAAACTAAATCCCGAAAATTGGGAGAATATTTTTACAATATCGGACTATCCAAAAAATTAGCCTTTATATCCTGTGCAAAATCTTCATGGAAAGAAAAATCTTTACGACATTTTATAATTTCATTTAAAACTTTTATTTCTTTAGAAAAAGAAAAAAAAGAACGAGTGATCACTCAAGAGGAAATGAATTTCATTCGCAAATTTCGATGGAATGAAATGATTAAAAAGTTTAAAAGGTAAATTTTTCAACTTTCCTTTTATACTATTTTATATGAAAAATTATTATTCCTTTCCTAAAAAAATTTCAATGGGTACTAGATTTAAAAGTTCTTTTCTATGTGAAGCCAAAAAAGAGTATTCCAATTGTGGAATATCTTCATTTGATATTGAATCAAAAATAGGAGGTAAAACTTCTTGGGTCGGAATTTTTTTGACTACTCCTAATCCATGATCGGTATCTAAAACACTTACTGTTAATTCAGGATGATTTTTTCTAAGAAAAACGATCGTTTTCCATACATCGCCGTTCCAAATATTTTTCCAACTTTTATGAGATGAAAATTTAATTCTTGCGTCTTCAATATTACTCGCAGGAAAGGCTGCAATTTTATCCTGAGGATTACAATCATGTAAGATTATAATTCCTTGATCAGACAAATACTTAAGCGAATTTAGCGTATCTTTGAGAGATTGACTGAAAGTGTGTAACCCATCGATAAAGGTTAGATTTATCGGATTATTTTTAAGAAATTTATGATGCACGTCAAAGAAACGATCACTGGTCATCTCAAAATATTTGTTTTTAAAATTATGGGGATTTTTAACTAAATATCTAATTTTTTTGATAAAGCTAAAATTAAAATAAGGATCCACTGCAATTCTTTGTTTTGCTCCTTTGATATTAAAAAAACATTTTCCTCTGTTTACACCGATTTCCAAATAGTTTTTAACATCATTAACTTTTATTAAATAATTTAAAACATCAACTCTAGTAATCATAAGGTTTCTACTATTTTATTATTTATATATTTGTAATAGGTTTTATATCATGTAAATGTACAACATTGTAAGTGTAATTGTTACATATAATGGGGAAAAATGGATAAAAAAATGTTTGGATTCTTTATTGGCATCTAGCATACATACAGATATTTACCTTATAGACAATGGATCGACCGATAGCACTTTAAAAATTGTCGAAAATTATCCCGCTGTAACTTATATGGAAAGTGGACGTAATGTAGGGTTTGGACAAGCTAACAATATCCTTTTAAAAAAACTATATAAAGAAAAAAACTATACCCATTATTTTCTTATCAATCAAGATGCTTGGGTAGACAAAAATTGTCTACAATATTTAGCTGATGTTTCCATCAAAAATCCAAAGTATGGTGTACTAAGTCCAATACATTATAACCATGATTTCTCTGAAATGGATTTTAATTTTAAGGAATATTTAGCGAAAAGTAAAAAGAAAAATCAAGTTATTTTAGAAACTAATTTCGTTAATGCCGCTTTTTGGTTAATTAGTAAAAAATGTTTGGAAAAGACGGGTGTTTTTAATCCTTATTTCACCCATTACGGAGAAGATAAAAATTATTGTAATCGAGTTATTTATTCCGGATTAAAAATAGGAATTGTTACCACAGCTAAAGCCAATCATGATAGGAATAAAACAACAGATTTTAGTAAAATACAAAGATTATCAAAAATAAAATTGGATTGTATACTTTTAAATCCAAATATTAATCTTTACAAAGCATATTTTGAAGCTTTTATTAATGTTTTGGGAATACCTAAATATTATTTTAAAATGCTCTCTACTAAAAATACATCCATATTATTTTATAAATTAGGGATTCACTATATACATTTGCTTTTCTCTAAAAAGATCCGATTGAATCGTAAACAACAAAAGGAAAACTTATTTAGCATATATTAAATGGGAATAGTAGCACGTCAAGGGATAAAATACAGTCTAATTAGTTATCTAAGTTTTTTACTGGGTACATTTTCAACCATTTTTATTTATCCTTCCAATCCTGAATTTTTGGGTAAATTAAGGTTCATTCAGCCATCTGCTGAACTGATCTGTCCCTTCATCCTTTTTGGACTTAGTTATGCAAACATAAAATTCCATCAAAAACTTAAAGCAAAAAATCAACAGGTCGACTTTCTTTATGCTTCAATTAAATTTGTGTGTCTCAATTTTATTTTTATATCATTAGTATATTGGATAATCACTCGAGTGATTCCAAGCATTCAAGAATCTGATTCCTGGAAAATGAAACAGTATGTTTTGCCGGTCGCTTTATCTCTTGCAATAACTCAATTACTTTCAAAATATATCTCTAATTTAAAAAGAATAACAGTTCCCGGAATTTTTGAAAATTTTTTTCCTAAACTGGGAGCTCTTACGGCTTTTATCTCCTGTGTATATATAGGAATATCACAAAAAAATGCTCTATATATTTTCGTATCATTTTTTGTGATTGCTATGATTGGGCTGGTATATTATTTTGTAAAATTAAACAAAGACCATAAGAGCGGATCGATAGATATATTGAAAGATAAAAATTTTAGACTTAACTTATTAAATTTCTGTATATTTTCAGTTCTTGGAAGTATTGGAAATAGATTGGCTCTACAAATTGACAACCTGATGATTCCCGAACTGTTGGATTTTAAACAAAACGGGATCTATTCTATTTTAACGTCTATTGTGGGTTTTCTTACCGTTCCTTTGATGGGTATTTTCACCATATCCGGTCCTATAATTGTTGAAAAGCTGGAAAATAATAGATTAGATGAACTAAATGATTTCTATAAAAAAGTATCCAAATTTTTATTCTTATTTGGTACGGTCTTGTTGTCTTGTATTTTAGTTGGAATAGACTATCTATTCTTATTCATGAAAAACGGAAAAGAATTATCGGATGCAAAAGTTATTATTTACATTCTAGGAGCAGCCACCTTATTTGATTTGGCAACAGGTTTTAACAGTAATATTATTTCCTATTCAAAATATTTTAGATTTAATATTTATGCAATGCTGTTTTTAGCGATTTTTACAATTATTTCAAATATTATTTTTATTTCGTATTTCAAATTAGGAATCGAAGGTATTGCTTTAGCAACGGCCCTATCTTTAACATTGTTTAATTTAATAAAATTAGGCTTTAACTATCGTAAGTTCGGCATTCACCCGTTTTCAAAAGAGTATATATATATAATTTTAACCGGAATAATGGGTGTTTTACTTGTAAATTATATACCCGATTTTTCCAATAATTTATTTAATTTAATTACTAAGCCCCTACTCATTTTATGTATTTTTTTCGTCGCCAATAGTGTATTTAAATTTATTCCGATAAAAGAAATACTATCCACAAATATTAAATCTTTTTTAACGGGTAAAAAATAAAATATATAATTTTTTCAATAATAATAATTAATTTTTAATGAGTTGATAGATAATTGTTGTATTTAATGTATTTTTGTTAGGTAATTTCAATACATGAAACTTTTCTATACTTATTTTTTACTTTTATTTACCATAATCATCTTTTCTCAAGATAGAAAACAAATTAAAGGAAAAGTATATATTCTTGATAAGTATCATGAAATGGTTTCCGGTATTTATGTTAAAAATCTTTCAACCAATTACACAACGTTAACCGATATAACCGGTAATTTTTCCATTCCTGCACTCATTGGAGATGCCATTACTTTTCAATCATTCAATATCGAAAAAAGAACTATTTTGGTTACCCAAGACATGTTTGATCATTTGCAAATGAAAATTCAATTAGATCTTAAAGAAAAACAATTAGAGGATATTTATGTTACTCCTTTTAAAAGCTTTGGAAGCCTTGAATTGGATGTCAAACGAATTCCAATGATGAATAAAACCAACGAGATTTTAAAAAAATTAGGCAGTTTAAATCCAACACAAAAAATGGATGGAAGTACGGATGTTGATACAGAAGCAGCAAAGTTATCTTCCATGAAATTTGGTATTGAAGGTATTTTGGATTTTATATCCGGAGAGGGTAAACGTAAAGAGCGTTTATCAATTTTTGAAGAGCAGTCAAACATAATCAAAAATGTTAGAGACTATTTTGGAGATGCTTACTTTGAAGAATTAGGTTTGAAAAAAAATGAAATCAATGATTTTATATTATATGCTTATTTAAATCATAATTTAAAATTTTATTACGATCATAATAATTACTTCCAGATTTTAAATATTTTCGATAAAAATATTCTTCTCTACAAATCAAGAAAAAACAACGAAAAAAAGATTACACCTAAAATTGGCAAACCTTATTTTCCTCAATAATGTAACCTTTCTCTATCAATTTGTATAAATAATTTTTAAACTCTATTTTTATAGGGATAAAGACATCAATTGGTATGTACAAAAAAATATATAAGCTCCTTACTACTTTGTTTAAACCCTCAACCATTTATAAATATTTTTTTAACATTTCTCCTCTTTACATAAGGACAACAGGAAATATCAAATATGTTTCAGATGATGTACATAAAATAATAGTCGAAATTCCTCTTACGTACAAAAACCGAAACTATTCGGGAACTATGTTTGGCGGAAGCATACTTTCAGCTACGGATCCTATCTATATGTTGCAGCTCATACATATTTTAGGAACTAATTATATCGTTTGGGATAAATCTGCTTATGTTGATTATATAAGGCCGATTAATAAAAAAGCCATAGCCGTATTTGAATTTCAAAAAGAAGAAATAGAAAAGATAAAAGAAATGGTTAAAAATGATAAAGAAATAGTTATCAAAAAGCAAATGAACATTACCAATTCAGAAGGTCAAATTTATTGTTATTTAGAGAAAAAAATCTATATAGCAGACAGTCAGTTTTATAAAGCAAAATTAAAAAGTAAAACTCACTGATAAATAAGTATAAATAAAAAGAATCAGCTTTGTAATTAAACTGATTCTATATAATTTATAGCTTAGAGTAATGACGATAAATTAATGAGCATCTTTAAAAGCTTTCAATTTTTTGGTCAATTCCGGTACAACTTCGAATAAATCACCAATTATACCATAATCAGCCGTTTTAAAAAAAGGTGCTTGAGGATCATTGTTTATAACGACTATGGTTTTACTTTTAGTAATCCCGGCAACATGTTGAACAGCTCCCGAAATACCGATTGCTATATATAGTTTAGGAGAAATAGTTTTCCCTGTTTGTCCTACATGTTCGGCATGAGGTCTCCATCCTAAATCGGCTACCGGCTTAGTACAAGCTGTAGCTGCTCCAAGTACATTTGCTAAATCTTCAATTATTCCCCAGTTTTCCGGTCCTTTCATTCCTCTACCCGCTCCAACTACCAAGTCAGCCACTTTAACATCTAATTTCCCTGTAGCTACTTCTTGTTGTTTTACTTGATACGTTGGATCTGCAACTGTGGTTACCGTAATTTTTTCTTCTGTACCGGCAACGGGATTTTCTTTTGCTCCCACAGAATTAACGGAAAGGGTTACAACTATAGTAGGTTCTTGAGTTTCAACAACAGCAATTCCTTTTCCTGAAAAAACGGATCTTTTCACCTTAAACGGTGTTACGGACAGCGGCTTCGAAATGGCTTGTGTAATATAAGCCGCAGATTTTTTTTTGACAATATAAGGAGCTATAGAAACACTTTCATTAGTATGTGTAAAAAGAATATAGTTACCGTCAATTATTTTTGATAAAACCGAAGCATACACTTTTGGATTAAAAGATTGCAAAGAATCATCTTGAATATTTATAACTTTAGTTGCTCCAAATTTGTATAATTGTTCTGAAGAATCCTCAGAATTTATAGTTAGTGCCGTTACTGAATCTCCAATTTCATCTGCCAAAATTTTAGCGTATGTTATTAATTCGTAGGCCTCTTTTTTATATTTTCCTTTAGAGTTTTCTATATATGCGTAAATCATTTATTTCAACGTTTGTATTACAAAATTGATTGTAAGTTTATACTTAAATTACTTTCGCTTCTTCATGAAGCAAGCGAACCAATTCATCTAAGTTATTTTTATCTACATAAACCACTTGAGATCTTGTCTTTGGCTTTTCAAATTCTGCAATGATAACCTTATTTTCGGAAAATTTAGGTTCAACAACCGTAAAGGGTTTATTTTTAGCAGTCATAATACCTCTAATATTAGGAATTTTTAATTGATTTTCAGGAACAAAACCTTCTTGACCTGCTAAAACAGCAGGTAATTCAATTGAAATTGTTTCTTTTCCATTATCTATTTCCCGTACCACCTGTATGATTTTTCCTTCAACTTCCAAACCGGTAACAGCATTAACAAATGGGTAATCTAATTCAGCTGCCACTAAACCCGGAACCAATCCTCCGTTATAATCAATCGATTCTTTACCTAAAAGTACCAAATCATAAGCTCCCTCTTTTGCTACGGCTGCAATTTCTTTAGCCACTAATTCACTATCCGTAGGTCGAATATTAACCCGAATGGCATTATTAGCACCGATTGCCAAGGCCTTACGCATTACCGGCTCAACAGTAGTATCTCCAACTGTAATAATGGTTACTTCAGCTCCCTGTTTTTCTTGAAAATATAATGCTTTGCTTAGGCAATATTCATCTTGAGGATTAATTATATATTGAATTCCATTAATATCGAATTCTTTTTGATCATTCGTAAAATTAATTTTGGATGTAGTATCCGGTACGCTACTAATAGCTACTAATATTTTCATCAACGTATTTTTTCCTGTAACTAAATTAAGTAAAAATAATAAAGTATTTTTATTTATTTACTTCTTTTACTAAGAAATTAAAGTAAATAAAATAAAAAAATATAAGAATGTTTATATAATTTAGACAATTTGTGAAGAAAGCCCTTTTTTCAATAATGCTTGATGGATCGGAGTTAGTTTTTCTAAAGATCCGGTTTTAACTTCACATTTTCCTTTGTAATGAACTAAAAAAGTACATTGTTGCGCTTGTTCTAAAGTATGTTCACATATCTCTATTAAGCAATCGATGACATAATCAAATGTATTAAAATCATCGTTATGCAAAACAATTACATGAGGAGCAGCTTCTTTTACCAACGTATCAACACTCTCCTGCTCTTTCCAATGGGGTTGATTATTGTAAATCATATTTTGTTTAATAAAATTGAAATCCAATTATTTTTACTTAATTTCTGAACAAATTTTAAGCCATTCCCGGTAGCTTCTGCAATAATGTCATCAAAATCATGTTCAAAGATACCACTTACCAATACGTATCCATTGGGGCGCAGATTTTCAACGTATTTTGATATATCTTTCAATAAAATATTTTTATTGATATTGGCTAAAATTATATCAAATGAGTGATTTCCTAATAATTCAGCATCTCCCAATTTAATATCTATATCTACTTCATTTTTTTTAGAATTTTCCAGAGCATTACCGTAAGACCATTCATCAATATCTATCGCTTCAACATAATGGGCTCCCCTCTTTTTTGCAAAAATTGCCAAGACTCCGGTTCCGCTGCCCATATCTAAAACATCTTTACCTTCAAAATTCATTGTCAACATTGCATGAAGCATGTTATAAGTGGTTTCATGATGCCCAGTACCAAAAGACATCTTTGGATCAATTTTAATAGAAAAAGGAAGATCGTTTCTGACAGGATGAAAATCTGCATGTAAATAAATTTGATCTTCAATGACTACCGGTGGAAAATTTTTTTCCCATTCTTCATTCCAATTGATATCGGGAGATAATTTTTTTTCATAAGATATTTCAACTTCAGGAGAAGACATAATAGGTAATTCCTTAATTAACTGCTCATCTTCTTCTTCAACCTTAATATAAGTTAAAAAACCCTGTTCGGTTTCAACAAAACTTTCAAAAGGCAACTCTGATAAAAACGCGATTAAAATGTCTCTCCAAGGTTCTAATGGTTTTACGTTGAAATGGTATTCTGTATATTTCATGGAATCATTTAAGTATCGCAAATTTAAAAAATTAATAGCTTATTTTCTTAAGGATCTATAAAATTCATCCACGTTATATATTATAGCTACGTTTTGTTAATGGTTGATAATCTATAGCTGAAAATCCCTATCCAATTATTGAAAATTATTTTCTTTGAGAAGATTTTTTGGAATCAAACAAGTAAAATTATTTTTTTACTTTTACTTTATTTTTTTTGAAATTTCAATGTCACGATTCATCAATTTGCTGGTTTTAGTACTATTTATCAATATTTCATTGGGACAACAATTGGTTTTACAAGATAGTATTAAAATTGAAGTTCCCGAATCGTTTAATTTTCAACAAGCAGATATCTTCAATTCATTATATTTCGTTTCTCAAAAGGATAATACTTTATTAAAATACGATCTAACTTCACAAAAAACATTTATACTTAAAAATTTTAATACATCCAAAAAGCTGTTTATCGTAAATCCTTTATTTTTAGTAACTTTTGATAAGATGAACCAAGTTCTTGAATTTTATGACGATAAGCTGATCAATACTCAGGATAATGTTTCTATTTTAACCGATCAACTTATAAATCCAGACTTAATTTATGTTCAAGACAACCATTCTTTATTATATTTTGATGAGTTGAACTCTCAAAGCTTTATTCAATACGATTACAGATCAAAAAATACAATCCTTTTTTCAAATACTTTGTCTAAAGAACTTTCAGATAATTTTGAACTAAAGGATATCTACAGTTCTAAACAATCAAAATTTCTTATTTTAAAAAGTAACAACGAATCCAACGAAGCTTATAAATACAAAATTTGTAAGCAAAATAATCAAAATGTTTATACTTATGTATTACCCAAAATGGAAGACTATGGATGGATGGAACAAAATTTTTATTGGATACATAAGGGTTATTTATATATCTATGATTTTGAAAACAAACCCGTTCAAATACCCTTGCCAAATTTAGGTGAAAAATATTATATTTTAAATAAACATTTATTTCTATGGAAATCTAAGGTTATGTACCTTTACACATTAGAAACTAAAAAATAAATTTATTAAGAATGCATATTGCTATAACCGGAAATATCGGCGCAGGAAAAACTACATTAACTAAATTATTATCAAATAATTACAATTGGATTGCACAATTTGAAGACACCGAACAAAATCCATATCTAGACGATTTTTATTACGATATGGCAAAATGGTCATTTAATTTACAAATCTATTTCTTAAGTTCTCGTTTTAAACAAATAAAAGAAATTAGAGAAAATAAGAAAAATACAATCCAGGATAGAACTATTTATGAAGATGTATATATTTTTGCTTCAAATCTTCATGAAATGGGATTGATGCAAACTCGAGATTATGACAATTATTTGAATCTTTTTAATTTAATGAAAGAGTATATCCAAGCTCCGGATCTTCTGATCTATCTTCGCGCCACCGTTCCTACTTTAGTAAATCAAATTCAAAAAAGAGGAAGAGAATACGAAACGTCCATTAGCATTGATTATCTTCAAAGATTAAATGAAAAATATGAAGAGTGGATTTCTAATTATACTGAAGGAAAATTATTGATCATCGATGTGGATAATATGGATTTTGTTGACAATAAGGAAGATTTAGGAAAAATTATTGATAAAGTAGAAGCTAATATTCACGGTTTATTTTAAAAGATTTCCGTCTTTATACGATAAAAATATACTTTCTAAAATTTAAAAAAAATAGTAAATAATTTATTAAAATTATTTACTATTTATAGTTTATAGGGTGAATAAATGTACTATTTATCCAACTAAATTTAGTTAGCAACTTCGCTAATAAATTTAATCCTCATAATTCGTAATTCATCTTCTGAATAGTCTTCTCCAAATTCATCCAACAAGACGGACATTTTATCACTTTCAGACTCCATCAAAAAATCTATAATTTCGTCTTGTTGCTCTTCATCCAATAATTCATCTACATAGTAACCAATGTTTAGTTTAGTTCCTTGATAAACAATACTTTCCATTTCATTAAGTAAATCATTGATTGATAAATCTTTTGCTTTTGCAATATCTTCAAAATCCAATTTTCTATCCGTACTTTGAATTATGAACACTTTATGGGACGATTTATTGGCTACTTGCTTAATGACTAAATCATCAGGACGTTCAATATCATTTTCTTCAACATATTTGGCAATATATTCAACGAAATCTTTTCCAAATTTCTTTGCTTTACCCTCTCCTACACCAAACACATTGGAAAGTTCTGAAAGAGTGGTCGGATAATGTAAAGCCATATCTTCCAAGCTGGGATCCTGAAATACGGCAAAAGGAGGAATTGCATTTTTCTTGGCAACTCTTTTTCTGATATCTTTTAAATCATCAAATAATTTTTTATCTAATGCTGTGCTACCCGCCGCTTGAGGAGTAACGATCGGAGTTTCCATTTCTTTTTCAAAATCAACATCCTCGGCTATAAAAATTTCCTTAGGATCATTAATAAATGTTTTGCCTAATTCGGATAATTTTAATAGTCCGTAAGTTTCTATATCTTTAGTAAGAAAATTATGGACTATAGCCTGTCTGATGATAGATTTCCAGAAATTATCCGATTTATTTTTACCAAAACCAAAATAATCTTCAAATCCCAACTTATAAGATTTGGTAATGGCTGTTTCTTTTCCAACAGCTACATTAACTAGATCTTTTAATTTTAATTTTTCTTTGGTTTTTTCAACTACAGTAAGGATTTGTTTCATTTCTTCCGTAACATTTACCATTGTTTTCGGATTCATGGAATTATCATCCATTTTTGCTCCCAAGCCATTTTTTTCGTCAAAATCTTCTCCAAAATAATGAAGTAAATATTTTCGTCTGGACATGGATGTTTCCGCATAACCTACCACTTCTTGTAAAAGTTGTAAGCCTACTTCTCTTTCAGAAACAGGCTTTGAAGCTAAAAATTTTTCTAATTTTTCAACATCTTTATAATCGTAAAAAGCAAGACAATAACCTTCTCCTCCATCCCTTCCGGCTCTTCCGGTTTCTTGATAATAACTTTCTAAACTTTTGGGTATATCATAATGAATTACAAAACGCACATCCGGCTTATCAATACCCATTCCGAAAGCTATGGTTGCACAAATTACATCCGTTTCCTCCATTAAGAATTTGTCTTGATGGGCTGCTCTGGATTTACTGTCTAATCCGGCATGATAAGGCAAGGCGTTTATTCCATTGACTTTTAATAATTCAGCTAATTCTTCTACCTTTTTTCTGCTTAAACAATAGATAATTCCGGATTTACCCGGATTGTCTTTTATATATTTTATAATTTGTTTTTCAGGATTTATTTTAGGTCTGATTTCATAATATAAATTCGGCCTGTTAAAAGAAGATTTGAAAATTTTAGCATCCATCATTCCTAAGGTTTTTTGGATATCATCCTGAACCTTTGGCGTTGCTGTAGCCGTTAGGGCTATTATAGGTGTTTTACCGATTTTTTCAATTATGAATCGTAAATTTCTGTATTCAGGACGAAAATCATGTCCCCATTCAGAAATACAATGCGCTTCATCAATCGCAAAAAATGATAATTTTATAGTTTTTAAGAACTCTATATATTCTTCTTTAGTTAAAGATTCGGGAGCTACGTAAAGCAATTTGGTTGTCCCGGATAATATATCATCTTTAACTCTTTTTATTTCTGTTTTATTTAATGAAGAATTAAGGACATGTGCTATTCCTTCACTTGAGGATATACCTCTGACAGCGTCAACCTGATTTTTCATTAAGGCTATTAAGGGAGAGACAACAATCGCTGTACCCTCTAATAATAAGGCAGGTAACTGGTAACACAAGGACTTTCCGCCACCTGTAGGCATCAATACAAATACATCGTTGCCGCTCAACAAATTCGTAATTACTTCTTCTTGCGGCCCCTTAAATGAATTAAAACCAAAAAATTTTTTTAATAATTTAGGCAAGTCTTTTTCCAAAGATTTCATTCTTAAACTTTAGTTTTTTATTAAATTTGCTGTTTATTAAATTAAATATACAACAAATTTCTTAAACAAAAAAAATTATTTATTTTGGATGATCAAATGATTTTAAAAGCAGGCAAAGATACTATTTTATTTGAAACAACCGAATTACAATCCTTATATAATCGTTTAGATGATGATTTTGTTAAAGCGATACGCTATATACTTGATTCTAAGGGTAAACTTGTTTTATGCGGAGTCGGAAAAAGTGCACATATAGCCAATAAATTAGTAGCCACCTTTAATTCTACCGGAACACCATCACAATTTTTACACGCTGCCGAGGCAAAGCATGGAGATTTAGGTATTATTTCTAAAAACGATGTGGTCATCTGCATTTCAAACAGCGGTACTTCCTCAGAAATTCAAGAAGTAGCTCCTTTTCTTAAAGAATATTCTTCGGTATTAATAGCCATGACCTCTAATAAAAATTGCTTATTGGCAGAACTTGCTGACGTGGTTTTAGATACTCAAGTGGAAAAAGAAGCCGATCCTAATAATCTGGCACCCACCACTTCAACTATAGTACAATTAGCTATGGGGGATGCTCTAGCAGTTGCCTTACTTCAGGCTAAAAATTTCACTTCTTCCGATTTTGCTAAATATCATCCGGGAGGTGCTTTAGGTAAAAAACTGCTTCTAAAAGTGGAACAATTGGTAAAACCTGACCGAAGGCCTGAAGTTCAACTATTTGCTCATCTTAAAGAAATTATCAATTCCTTAACGTATTCATCTTATGGTATCACTGTCGTTATTGAGGATCATAAGATTAAAGGAGTAATTACCGATGGAGATGTAAGAAGGACGTTAGCTAAAGATGTGGATTACAATCAAATTACAGCTAAAGATATAATGTCTGTTACACCTAAAACCATTCAAAAAAATGAATTAGCCAGTGTTGCTTTTGAAGAGCTTAAAAATAATCAAATAGGTCAATTAGTTGTACTTGATGGAGAAAATTATGTAGGTATTATAGACCTGCATACTCTATTGGATAATGGATTTAAATAATTTTATTTAAATTAGTATCTTTTTTAACTAAAAAAATTCAATGGCTCAAAAAAAAGAGAATGATAATGCGAATATGCCGTTTCTTGCTCATATTGGCGTTTTAAGAAAGCATATTTTACGATCTTTAGTGGCTATATGTTTAGGGGCATGTTTCGTTGGATATAAAATTCATTTTGTAATGGATCATATTATATTCGGTCCGATTCATAAGAATTTTTTGACTTTTAAACTTATGAATTTTTTCGGTAGGATTTTTGGTTCTAGTGATGTATTTGACATGCCCGACGAATTTCCCATCCAAGTGCGTAAAATTTTTGAGCAACTAAATACAGCCTTTTATGTATCTATTGTAGGAGGATTTATATTGGTATTTCCTTATGTTATTTATGAATTATGGAAATTTATTTCTCCCGGACTCAAACCGAATGAAAAGAAAAATTCTTTGACTTTTTTTATTTCAACTTATTTTCTCTTTATTCTCGGATGTTGTTTCGGCTATTTTTTTGTTACTCCTCTGACGATGCACTTTGGTTATTTTTTTAATATTTCCGAAACCATTAAAGTTAACATTGATCTGTCCAGTTATATACGAATTCTATTACAAACCGTATTAGGAATGGGCTTGATTTTTTTATTGCCTGTTATTGTATATGTTCTTACCAGTATCGGTATTTTAACTCCAAATTTCTTAAAAAAATATAGAAGACATGCCTTGGTTATTATTTTAATAATTGCCGGATTTATCACCCCCGGTGATATTCCTTCAATGCTCGTTGCCTCTTGTCCTTTATATTTACTATATGAAGCCAGTATATTGGTTTCTTCCTTGGTTTACAAAAGAAATAAAAGAGAAGTTTCTTAATTACGTAATATTGTAAGCATTTATAATTCTAACAAAATATAAAAATATCTAAAACTCACTTAATATACTTTTAACTTCATCTAAATAATAATTGCCGAATAAAATAGAATGAACCAGTAAAGGGTATAATTGGGTATAGGGTATACGTTCTTCCCATCCTTTTTCTAATGGGTATTTAGAATTGTAACCTTCATAAAAATCGACGGAAAATCCTCCAAACAGGCGGGTCATGCCCAAATCCATTTCTCTATGTCCATAATAAACGGCCGGATCTAATACCACCGGATTACCGGTATCTGATATTAAGAAGTTGCCACTCCACAAATCTCCATGGACTAATGAAGGAGTTTCTTTAGGAAAAATATCATCAATTTGTTGATAAAAATTTTCTGCCGCTCGTACTTCTTGATTAGTTAAAGCATTCATATCAGTCAATTTTTTTATTAAGGGTTGTAAATGATATTGAGCATAGAATTCACCCCATGTAGACGCTTTAGTATTTTTTTGAGGTAAACGTCCCACATAATTATCGCTACTGAATCCAAAAAACGGTTGAGGAATTTTATGCATCGAAGCAAGAGATTTTCCAAAATTTTCCCATATTTCTTCATTGGCTCCCCCTTTGGAAATTAATTCTAGAATCAAATATTGCTCATTGCCACTATCATCTATTTTGATAATCTTAGGGGTTCTTAACGTATGGGTTTCCTCTATAGATTTTAGTCCTTTTGCTTCCTCTCTAAGCATTCCGGGAAATTCTTTTGTACTATTGGTTTTCATGAAAAAATTTCCCTCCTCAGATTGTAAAACGTATGACTTATTTGTGTCTCCTCCCGAAATAGGTTTATAAGTAGTTATCTTAATCGGTAAACGTTTCAGTATATTTTGCAGATTCATGTTTGATTTTTTATAATTTAAAATAATATTTATTAATAATATCAAAAAATATACAAAAATGTATTACTATTTTATAATATTCTAACATACTAATATATCAATATAAAAAAACAAATAAAACTTTAAAATAATTGGATACATGCAACAATTAACTCTTAACTAATTTTAATTGTTATATCAATTTCTATGTAAATATTGATTTATATCGATATTTTAATTATAAATAGCTAATTTTAAATTTTATTCTAATAAAAAATTACTAATTTTGAAGAAACTAATTTTATACTCTTTTACATTTACTTTTCCTTAAAATCTGAACACTTTTAGTCAACCCTAAAATTTTAAGAATTTATGAAAAAAAAGATTATTCTATTAGCACTATTTTTAATAAGCTCATTAAATATTTATACTTCTTGTAATAAAAAGGATTCATCGCATAAAATTGATCCTTTATCTGCAGCCGCTTCTATGACAAAAGAAGATATTCAAAAATCCAAAGAGGAAGAGATTGCTAATCTTCCTGAAAATACTTTTATAGTAGAGGGAGATGATGCAATGCAATTTAATATACACGAATTAAAAGCAAAAGCAGGAAAACCTATAACCCTTACACTTAAACATGTGGGCAAAGCAAGTGTTAAAGATATGGGACATAATATAGTAATTATAAAACCGGGTACCAATTTTAATGATTTTGCAAATCGAGCAGCTAAGGATGCGGCTGATGATTATATTCCTAAAAATGATCCGTCGATTGTTGCTCATACCAAATTGTTAGGAGGAGGTGAACAAGATACGATAACCTTTACGATTAATGAAAAAGGAACTTATGAATATTTATGTACATTTCCCGCTCATAGTGCGACAATGAGAGGTAAACTTATCGTAGAATAAATTTTTAACTTTAAAAAAAAAAAACAGGAAGTATATTCCTGTTTTATTATTTTATATAAAAATTAAATCTATTTAATTTTTGGCGCTTGTAAATAATAATTATGGGCCGTTTTTAATATATATTCCTCATTTATATCCGAATAGTCTATGCAGCTGACTTGAGAATTTACATCGTCATTATATAATTGGCGATACACATTGGATCGAACAAATGGATAATATTTTCCTTTTTTAACTAATAGCATTAACACCGTTAATAAATCTTTATCATTTTTATCTGTTGAATTATAAAAATCAACAAGAAATGGTATGGACTCAACAGCATTAATTTCCAATAAAGCTTTTTTAAAGTTGAGACCCATAAATTGATTTTTTAAAGAGGTTTCACGTATAAATTCTTGAATATTTTTTCGATATTGTTTTAAAAACTTTTTTTGTCTTGCACTCCATTTGGGATCATTAACCGAAGTAGGCAGCTTTCCGAAAATTTTATTTTCCTCATAGATCGCTAAGGAATCCATATCTTCGCTTGAAGATTTAATTTCGGGATAAACCATAGTATAGGTAAATTTTTCTTTGATTGTCAATTTATCAAAATCTTTTTCCGATAAGTACCTATCATTATATTCATTTGATTCAATACCATTCATTGATGATAATTTTGAAATCAACTTTTCAATTTTTGATAAATTATAAGATGGTATTGAATTTTTTAAACGTTCTTCTTGATTTATACTTTTTATATTAGTTGAATCAATCGAAATGTTATTTTCAGTTTCTTGAGCAATATAAATATTAAAAATCAATAGAATAATAAGTAAAAATTTTTCTCTCATAAGCGCATATAATATTAGTTTATTTCATAATAGTAATCAATATTAAATTAAAAAGCAATATAAACCGCTCGAAACATTTTATATAAAAACTCGCTTTTAATAGTAATGTTTTAGAGTAAATCTTATGGATACTGAATTACTCTCTCAAATACCTTGCAATATAAACAATAATTTATCATAAATAGCAATTTATTTTCATAAAATAGAATAATATTTGCCCTATAATTAGCATTTTGAAATTAAAAATTAAGAATATATAAATTTTCAAATTATATTTTTTATATAAAAAAAATCATTTATAAAATTTTATAATATATAATAATGATTTTTACTGCTACAATTCTTTTTTAAATTTTAAAAACTAAATATTTGATATAGAATATATAACTATATCTAATAAAATAAGTAAATAACATAAAAGGGAGAATGATATCAATAATATTTGATTTCATTCTCCTTTTTGGTATGTTAAGTGAATATATTTATGATTCAATTATTAATTCTTCAATAAAATACAATGTTCAATATATTATTTAAATTTTATTTATAATGGCTTGAACGGAGTACTTGAAAAAAATGTAATAATAAGAATTATTTTAAATTAGATTTAATGATATTTTGCGATCTTTCAGGACCTACAGAAACTAAATATATTTTAACTCCAAGAAAATTTTCAATAAATTCTAAATATTTTTTAGCCAAAATAGGTAATTCTTCATAAGAGGTAACTTTTGAAATATCTTCTTTCCAACCGTCTAAATCTTGGTAAATAACTTCATAGTTTGCTAATTCTTCAATAGTAGACGGGAAAATATCTGTTATAGTACCTTCAGGCGTTTTATAGGCGGTTCCCACTTTAATTTTATCAAAATCACTTAATACATCCAATTTGGTTATTACTAAATGTGTAATCCCATTAATCATGCATGAATAGCGTAAGGCTACTAAGTCTAACCAACCACAACGACGCGGACGACCGGTTGATGCCCCATATTCGTTACCTATTTTACGTATAAGTTCTCCTGTTTCGTTTTCCAATTCTGTTGGAAAAGCACCGTTACCAACCCGTGTACAATAAGCTTTAGATACTCCTATTAAATTTTTTAAACTGGTTGGTGGAACCCCTGCTCCTACGGTAGTGCCACCGGTAGTTGGAGACGACGAGGTTACATAAGGATAGGTTCCGAAATCTATATCTAGCATAAGTGCCTGTGCACCTTCAAAAAGAACGTTTTTATCTTCTTTTATCGCATGATTAATTTCGTATTCTGAATCTATAATACGATTTTTAAGTTTTTTTCCAAATTCAAGATATTTTGTGTAAATATCATCAAATTTTAAAGGTTCTTTGTTAAACAGCTTTTCAAATAAAACATTTTTAATGTTAAGATTTTCCTTTATTTTAGTTTTTAAAACTTCAGGATTTAATAAATCAATGGCTCTGATCCCTGTTCTTGAAATTTTATCTTCATAACAAGGTCCTATCCCTCTTTTGGTTGTTCCAATTTGAGAACTTCCGGCAAATTCTTCTCTATAGGTATCAAGTAAAATATGATACGGCATAATGATATGAGCCCTGCTGCTGATAAAAACATGATCGGTATTTAAACCTCTTTTTTCAATTTGTTCTATTTCATTGAAAAAAGCTTCAGGATTTACTACCACCCCATTTCCTATGATACATTTTCCTTTACATTGAAGAACTCCGGAAGGCAAAAGATGTAATACAAATTTATCTTCTCCTACGTATACTGTATGTCCTGCATTATTTCCTCCTTGATAGCGTACTACATAATCTGATTTTTCCGCTAAAACGTCTGTAATTTTTCCTTTTCCTTCGTCGCCCCATTGTAAGCCGACAACAACATATGTTGACATATATAGTTTAATTTATAATAGTTTTATTATTTTATAGAAATTACTTAAAAATAGCAACTCTTTTTGCAAAATTAATTGATTATTATTAATAGCTGCTATTTTACTTAAAAAGTAATTGACATTTTATTACCATATATTAAAATATGAGCTTATTAAAATTAATTTATTTAAGCATCTTACGGATCATTATTTATTTAATGATGGTATATCTGCAAAAAATCACTTCTTCTTAACAAGCTCATAAAAGAAATTTTATTTTACCGGAATGTTTTTAAGAATTTCCAGTAAGAAATCCCAAAATTTTTGAACCGATGATATACTAACTCTTTCTTTAGGAGAGTGGGCTCCTTTAATAGTTGGCCCGAATGAAATCATATCCATTGATGGATATTTTTCACCAATAATTCCGCATTCCAATCCTGCATGACAAGCCTGAACAGAAGGTTTCTCTCCGTATTTTTTTTCATAAATACTTTCCGCCAGTTTTAATATTTCTGAAGAGGGATTTGGCTTCCATCCGGGATATGAACCGGTTAATTCAACTTTCATTCCTCCTAACTCTAATGCAGCTTCAAGTGACGTTGCTACCCACATTTTAGAACTTTCAACTGATGATCGCGTTAAACATTGTATTTCAGCCTTACCTTTTTCCAATTTTACTCTTGCAATATTATTTGAGGCTTCAACTAATCCTTTGATATCCGGACTCATTCGAAATACTCCGTTGGGAGCAGCTTGTAGACTTGAGATAAATTTATTACTGTCTTCAACGCTCAATCCTTTTTCTACATGATCTATCTGAGAAAGCTGAATATTTAGATTACTATCTATACTACTAAATTCTGATTCGATCTCTGAATATAGTTGATTAAATTGTTCTTGTAATTTGTTTTCAAATTCAGAGGATATTGAAAATATAGCAGAAGCTTCTCTAGGTATAGCATTTCTCAAGCCTCCTCCATCAAAAGAAATCAATTGAATATTAAATTTTAAAAAATCATATAAAAAACGGTTTAATATCTTATTAGAATTACCTAAACCTTTATGAATTTCCATTCCGGAATGACCTCCATGTAAACCGGACAAATTAATTCGGTAAGTTTTAGTATTTTTATTGATTTCTTTTTCTTCATAATTTGCTTTTGCTGTAACATCAATTCCTCCCGCACAGCCTATATCAATCTCATCGTCTTCTTCTGTATCCAAATTAAGCAAAATATCTCCTGATAATATATCTTTACTTAATTCGAATGCTCCGGTTAAACCGGTTTCTTCGTCAATGGTAAATAAAGCTTCAATAGCCGGATGCTCAATATCTTTTGAAGATAAAACACTCATGATGGCAGCAACTCCTATTCCGTTGTCTGCCCCTAAGGTTGTTCCTAATGCATGAACCCAATCTCCTTCATAAGTCATTTGTATTCCTTGAGTTTCAAAATCAAAATCAACATCATTATTTTTTTGGCAAACCATGTCCAAATGGGATTGTAAAACCACCTTTTTTCTATTTTCATATCCCGGGGTTGCCGGTTTTTTTATTACCACATTTCCACAGGTATCTTCAATAGTTTCTAAATGTAAAGATGCTCCAAAGTCTTTAATAAATTTAATAACTTTTTCTTCTTTTTTAGAAGGTCTTGGTACGGAGTTCAAATCCGCAAAATGATTCCATATAGACTCGGGTTTCAATTTCTTAATAGTGTTATTATTCATGTCTTATCTTAATTAAGAGGAATTTTTATTGAACAAATTTCGTTTTTTTTATAAAAAAAACCTGCAATTTTTGTCTTTAAATACATGAAAAAAAGAAAAACTTTATTTAACTTTTAATATTTAACATTTAGGCTATTCAATGATTATTGATATTATTTAGAAAAATAGCCTTTCATTTTATAAATAATGCATTTATATGCTCTTTTGAAATAATAAATTTATCTATATAACAATAAAGTAAATAATCTAAAAAAGCTCTTTTAACTTTTCTAAAATTATAAAGAGTTGAAGTATTATTGTTATTTTTGATAAATAAAAATTAGTTAAATGAATACCAGATATAATGCTTTAGACAAAGATTTATTTATTAAAAATAGAAAAAAATTTGTCCAAAGAATGGCCCCAAAATCAGTTGCAATATTCAACAGTAATGATATTTATCCTATCAGTGCAGACAGTACTCTTCCTTTTCAACAGCAACGAGATTTATTTTATCTTTCAGGAATTGATCAAGAAGAATCTATTTTAGTATTATGTCCCTATGCTTATTTAGAGGAACATAGAGAAATGCTTTTTTTACGGGAAACTAATGAACATATTGCCATTTGGGAAGGAGAAAAATATTCTAAAGAGCAAGCAACAGAAGTTTCAGGAATTAAAAATGTGTACTGGTTACAAGATTTTGATAAAATTCTTGAAATGGTTATTGTTCAAATGGATAATATATATATAAATATTAATGAACATTACAGAGCCGAAAAAGTTGTTGAAACCCGAGAAGATAGATTCATAAAAAAATTACAAAATAAATACAGAGGTCATTGTTATTTACGAAGCAATCCCATCTTACAACATCTACGCTCAATTAAAGAACTTGAAGAAATAAACGCTATTCAACAAGCTTGTGATATAACGGAAAAAGGGTTTAGAAGGATTCTTCCATTTATTAAACCGGGAGTTTGGGAATATGAAATTGAAGCGGAGTTAATTTATGAGTTTATTAAAAACCGTTCTAAAGGTTGGGCTTATACACCTATTATAGCTTCCGGGAAAAACAGCAATGTTTTGCATTATATATTAAACAATAAAGAATGTAAAGACGGAGATGTTGTTTTGTTGGACGTGGGGGCCGAATATGCCAATTATTCTTCGGATATGACACGTACTCTTCCCGTGAACGGAAAATTTACACCCCGACAAAAAGAAGTATATCAATCGGTTTTAAATGTTAAAAATGAATCTACTAAGCTTTTAATTACGGGTAATAATTGGTACAGTTACCATGAAGAAGTGGGTAATATAATGACGGAAGAATTGTTAAAATTAAATCTTTTAACAACAGAAGAAGTTAGAAATCAAGACCCGAAATGGCCCGCTTATAAGAAATATTTTATGCACGGAAATTCTCATCATTTGGGCCTTGATACACACGATTATGGTATACTAACGGAATCATTTGTACCTAATATGGTGTTTACCGTTGAACCGGGTATTTATATTCCGGAGGAAGGATTCGGGATTAGAATAGAAGATAATGTAGTGATTCAATCGAATGGAAATCCGCATAATTTAATGAGAAATATACCTATCGAAATTGAAGAATTAGAAGATCTTATGAATTCATGATACTATAAAAAACTATAAACCTTAAACCTATGTTTACTTATAAACCTATTGACCGAGTTGAAAAAATATCCAAAGAAGATTTTTATAATCAATATTATAAACCACAAAAACCGGTTGTAATTGAAAAACTGACTGAAGATTGGCCTGCTTATAAAAAGTGGAATTTTGACTATATAAAAAAAGTTGCAGGAGATAAAATTGTCCCTCTGTATAATAATGATCCGGTTAGTGCTGACAAAAAAGTAAATGAACCGGACGCCAGAATGAAAATGTCCGACTATATTGATTTACTTCAAAAAGGCCCGACTGATTTAAGAATATTCTTATTTAATATACTGAAACAAGTACCGGCCATGCAAGACGATTTTAAGTTTCCGGACTTAGGCCTAAATTTATTTAAAAATTTACCTATGTTGTTTTTCGGAGGTGCGGGTTCCAATGTTTTTATGCATTTTGATATAGATTTAGCCAATATTTTACATTTTCATTTTGCAGGTGAAAAACAATGCATATTGATGAAACCTCAAGATACGAAGTATATGTATAAAATACCATATGCTACTATTTGCAGAGAAGACATAGATTTTGATAATCCGGATTTTGATAAATGGCCCGGATTAAAATACGTTACTCCATATAAGGCTCATTTATCTCATGGTGAAATGCTATATATGCCTGAGGGTTGGTGGCACTATATGCAATATTTAACTCCGAGTTTTTCAATGAGTTTACGATCTTTGGCTAAAAGACCTGCAAATTTTGCTAATGCTGTATTGAATATTTTCATTAAAAGGAATTACGATAATTTTATGAGAAAAAGACAGGGGCAAAAATGGATTGAATATAAAAATAATAAGGCCATACTTGATACTAACAGAGCAATTCATCTTTCAAAATAATTTTTTGATAAGTTGAGCTATAATAACCTGAATTATTTTTTGTTTTGATTAAAATTAATTATTACATTTGAGCAAAACAATATATAATAATTGTATTATGGTAACATTGCTTTATATAGGCGCTTGGCCATTTGTTAAATTTATAGGATTTATTTTATTTTTATTAATTGCCTTTATAGGTTTTTGGTGTCTTACTTTTTTAGTATGTATCCTTCCATATTGGTTAACTTTTGGTATTGCAGAAAATAAAGGTAAAATAAATGCTCATATAGCTCCTGATGAGGTGAGATCTAAAACTCTTCCTCAACAACAAAATGTAGAAGTTGTTTATACAAAATAGGTAAATTATACTCAACAAAAAACAAAAGCTGCAATAATTTGCAGCTTTTGTTTTATTATCTTATATCTTTACTATTTACATTTTCTTTAAAATGTTCAAAGTTTCATTAGCTATTTCTAATTCTTCATTAGTAGGTATTATCATTATTTTAACTTTTGAATCGGAAGCCTGAACTTCTTCTACCTTTTCCGGCCCGCTCAATTCAACATTCTTGTTTTCATCCAATTTAATACCTAAATAATCTAAGTCTTTACAAATTAATGAACGCAATTGGGCATCATTTTCACCGATTCCGGCTGTAAAAGCAATCGCATCCACACCATTTAGAGCGGCTATATACGCTCCTATGTATTTCTTAACTCTATAAGAATACAAGTCTAAACACAAAATAGCGTTTGGATCACCGTTTAAATACATCTCGTCAACATCTCTTGCATCGCTTTTTCCGGTAAGACCTAACATTCCAGATTTTTTATTTAGCAGATCATCCAATTCCTCGAATTTAACTCCGCATTCTCTAACCATGTAAAAAAGAACGGATGGATCTATGTCTCCACTTCTAGTACCCATTACTAAACCATTAAGCGGGGTAAAGCCCATTGAGGTATCAATACTCTCCCCTTTTTCATTAATAGCGGTAATGCTTGATCCATTTCCTAAATGAATAGTTATGATTTTAGCTTCTTGATTATTTAAGTAATTTACGGCCTGCCTTCTTACGTATTTATGACTTGTTCCATGCGCTCCGTAAGATCTTATCTTGTAATCTGTGTAAAAATGGTTTGGAATTGCATATCTGTATGCTTTAGGTGGCATAGTAAGATGGAATGCTGTATCAAATACAGCTACTTGAGGGGTATTTGGAAAAAACTTTTGCGCAACTTCAATACCTAACAAGTTAGCAGGATTATGTAAGGGTGCTAATGCACTCATTTCATCAATTTCGTTTTTTACTTCATCAGTAATTAAAACCGGAACGTTAAATTTCCCCCCGCCTTGTACAATTCGATGTCCTACTCCTTTTATTTCTGATGGATCATTAATAACTCCAACATCTTTTGCTGTTAACAATTCAACAATAAGTTTCATTCCTTCAACATGTGTAGGAAATTCTTGATGAATTTGTTTTTTATCTGAAATACCGTTTTTCAGATATTTGTGTGTAATAATTCCGCCAGTCGTACCTATTCTTTCTACCAATCCTTTAGCAATAACGGAGTTTGAATCCATGTTAAGCAATTGATATTTAATAGAAGAACTTCCCGCATTAATAACTAATATTAACATCCTTATAATTTTTAATGCAAAAGTATAGCTTTTAAATTTTTATGCAAAAAATTAAATGGATCTTGTGGATTAATAATTTTATTATTTATCTTACTTTAATCTTTTTACTTCATAAAAGTTAGTATTTCTAATTAATATGTTTAACAGATGATTCATTTAATTATTTTAATTAAAAATGATAAATACCCAATTAAATAATACAATTGGTTTTCTTAATAAAAAATTTAATATTTATCCAAATTTTAAGGAGTGATAAGCACCTGTTTAATTTTTTATATTAATAAATAATACTTTAAAAAACCCCTAAACATAATTAGCAAATGCAAAAAAAAATCCGGAAAAATTCCGGATCATAATTAGTGTAGTAATGAATTTATTAATATCTATATTCATCCGATTTAAATGGTCCTTTAACAGGAACTCCAATATATTTTGCCTGTTTTTCTGAAAGAGTATCCAATTCAACCCCTATTTTAGCCAGGTGAAGCATGGCAACTTTTTCGTCTAAATGTTTAGGCAAGGTATAAACTTTATTTTCATAGTTATTTGAATTGTGCCATAATTCTATTTGAGCCAGCGTTTGATTGCAAAAAGAATTACTCATCACAAAACTTGGATGACCGGTTGCACAACCTAAATTTACTAATCGACCTTCGGCAAGAACAATAATATCTTTACCATTGATCGTATATTTATCTACTTGCGGCTTAATAGTAACCTTTGTAGATCCATAGTTGGCATTTAACCAGGCCATATCAATTTCATTATCGAAATGTCCTATATTACAAACTACGGTTTTATCTTTCATATTCTCGAAATGCTTACTTTGAATAATATCGCAATTTCCTGTACAAGTAATTACAATATCAGCTTTGGTAATGGCATAATCCATCTTTTTAACTTCATATCCATCCATTGCGGCTTGTAAGGCACAAATCGGGTCGATTTCAGTAACTATAACTCTGGCTCCTGCTCCTCTAAATGAAGCAGCTGAACCTTTTCCTACATCACCATATCCTGCAACTACAACTACTTTTCCCGCAATCATTAAATCTGTTGCCCTGCGTACTGCATCAACAGCAGATTCTTTACATCCGTATTTATTATCAAATTTAGACTTGGTTACGGAATCATTTATATTGATGGCCGGTAATAACAACGTACCGTTTTTTACTCTTTCGTGCAAACGATGTACCCCTGTAGTAGTTTCTTCTGATAAACCTTTAATTCCCGGTACTAACTCGGGATATTTATCTAAAACCATATTTGTTAAATCTCCTCCATCATCTAAAATCATGTTTAACGGCTTTTTATCTTCACCAAAGAAAAGAGTTTGTTCAATACACCAGTTAAATTCGTCTTCATTCATTCCCTTCCAAGCATATACAGAGGTTCCTTTAGCTGCTATAGCAGCTGCTGCGTGATCTTGAGTAGAAAAAATATTACATGAGCTCCAAGAAACTTCAGCTCCTAAAGCTTGTAAGGTTTCAATTAAAACAGCGGTTTGTATAGTCATATGAAGACAACCGGCTATCCTTGCACCTTTCAAAGGCTGTTCGTCTTTATATTCTTTACGTAAGGCCATTAATCCGGGCATTTCGGCTTCCGCTAATTCAATTTCCATTCTTCCCCAATCGGCCAATGAGATATCCTTTACTTTATAAGGGATATAATCAATTTTTGTGCTCATACTAATAAAATTTATTCAAAGTTATTAATTTAATTCACAACTTACAACTTAAATTTATCTTTAAAAATTAATAAATTCGTAGATTTGTATTATAAAAGAATAAAATCTAATAATCCATGCAGTCAGATATTAAATTTTCGCGGAGATTGAATATAGGATTAATAAATTTTTTAGGTTATAAATTGACTATTTTTTAATATTACTAATTTGATTCTTAAATATTGATGTTAAATATATTTTATAAATTGGATTAAAGTATTTATAGTATTAAAAAAGATACGTTTTTGTAAAATTTATTGTATGATTACGAATGATTTATTTGTCAATTTAATCGAATATTCTCCTCAGTGGGAAAATTGTTCTGAAAATCTTTCTTTTTTATCATTACTTTTAGAAGATTTAACTTCAACGGATCTTATTATTTTACCTGAAATGTTTAATTCAGGTTTCAGCTTAAATCCCACTACAATCGCCGAAAAAATGGACGGTAAAACAATAGAGTGGATGATTGAAATTTCTTTAAAAAAACACACTGCTATTTGCGGAAGTTTAGTAATTGAAGATAATGGCAAATTTTATAATCGATTTATCTTTGTTGCTGAAGGAAAAATAGTAACGTATTATGATAAGCGACATTTATTTTCATATGGAGGAGAAAATCGATCTTATACAGCGGGAAATAATCGCGTTGTTTTTTCCTATAGAGGATGGAAAATTTGTCCAATGATTTGCTTTGATCTTCGTTTTCCGGTTTGGTTCAGAAATACGGAGTATTATGATTTATTGATAAATGTTGCTAATTGGCCGGATTCTCGTATAGATACTTGGGATACATTATTGAAAGCTCGTGCCATTGAAAATTTATGTTATGTTTGCGGAGTAAACAGAATCGGTTCTGAACCAACCGGGCTCAATTATATTGGTCATTCGTCTATTTACACACCCGTTGGTAAAAAGTTAAATTTAACAAATAACCGTAATGCAATTTATAGTCACATTATTTCACTAGATGAAATAAAGAAATGGAGATCTCAGTATAATTTTTTAGATGAACGAGATCATTTTAAAATTTTAAATGAATAGAAAAGAAATTGAAACAAATTTATCCTTTATGAATTTTTAAAATTATTTTAATTATAAAAACTTAAATCTTCTATAATTAAGATAATTCGTATAAACATGTATTATTGGTTATTCTTGAGATAAACTAAAAAAAGAAAATCGAACATTACCGTATTTTCTGGATTCGATAAAATTTGGAAATTCGGAAAAATCTTTTCTTGTGTTATGTTCTAAAATAAATTCTCCTTGTTCGGATAAAAAATGATTCTCAAATACAGATTTTATTAAATTTTCATATTGTTTATCGTCTAAATCGAAAGGGGGATCTGCAAATATGAGATCATATTTTTTATAGCTTTCTTTTTCTAAAAAACTAAAAACATTTTGTTTTATCACATTTACTTCATTTATTCCTAAGAGTTTAATGGTATCTTGAATAAATTTAACATGTTTTCCGTTCAGTTCTACCGAGGTTATATCTTTACAACCACGCGAAGCAAATTCATAATCTATTGAACCAATCCCCGAAAATAAATCAAGCACTGAAATATCCGATATCATATATCTGTTGGAAATAATGCTAAATAATGCTTCTTTTGCAAAATCAGTTGTGGGTCTAACCTCAAAATGTTTGGGCGCAGAAATCTTCTTTCCCTTTAATTTTCCTGATATAATTCGTATCATATATCTAATAGTGTATAATTTTCTCTTTTAAAAGTGTTTTCTTCACCGGGTACTACCTTTTGAAAAAGCTTTTCAAATTTTTTTATTGCATTCAGATGGTGCGGTATGTGGTAATAATATAATATATAGGTTGATAGATCTTGGGATAAAGTGTTTGCAATAAGTTTCAAAAAATATTCTATATCCTCAATTTTTCTGTATGGATATATGTTATATAAAATTAATTTTTGATTTTCAATGATGGATACCTCAAAATAATGATCGTAAATGTGTATAAAAAAACCATTAATGTAAAGGTTTTTGTTAATTTTTGATAAAAATTTAAATCCCGTATGAGAAATTCTTATTTTTTCGGAATAAGAGGTAAAAAGAGTTTCAATTATTTCGGGATAATAAAAAACTAAAACTAAATCAAAATTGGGTATTAAATTAAATCGTATTCCTAAATTTTCTAAATGCGGAACATTAAGATTTAAAAACTTTTCTGCAGTTCTTTCTTCAAAAAATTCATTGGGAATAAGGGTAAATTTGTCATTTAATAGTGTAATGTCTAAAAAATTACACTTGGTATTAAAAAAATTATTTTTTAAGAGTTTATGTGTTAGGGTTTCTTTATCTACTTGGTTCACTAAATTTTCATAATGTATAATTTTTTTTTCATTATTTATAATATAAGAAGCTTTTTTATCTTCAAATAAAAAATTTACTGTAGTAGATAATGATGGATTGGAGGTATGTAATCGTTTACTTTTTTTCAAAGCTTGATTATTATTATGAATAGCAAATATAAATCATATCAACATCATACACAATTTTTATATACATTATAAACTTTAAGAAATTAGTCTATGGACTGGTATTTAATTAACTAATTGCATATTTTCATGGTAAAACTATATTTTCTTTTTTAAAAATAAGTGATTGATCACATTTTTTTTATTAATCTAAATAAATTTGATTAAACCATTTATAAAACTATATAATTTAAAATCCATGTTTAACTTTATGATTTATTTATTTATACAATAGTAAACAATAAGATATTAAACATTTTTTATTAATTACTTAAAAAAATACATAAAATCTAGGAAGTATAATTTTGATAAATGACAGATTTATTGAGAATTAAATATGATTTCTGTTTTATCCTTAGTATTAAAATATTTCCATTTTTTAAATAGTTTTTGTAAATTTGCCCGCTTATAAATTAGAATATAAATGAACGTTACACAAAACAAAATAGATGATTTAAATACTATTGTTAAAATCACCATTAAGCCGGAAGATTATAAACCCAACGTTGAGAAATCACTTAATGATTATCGTAAAAAGCTGAATATGCCTGGCTTCAGAAAAGGAAAAGCTCCGATGAGTATTGTTAAAAAACAATATGAAGGTGCGGTAACTTTTGAAGAAATCAACAAAGTTTTAAATGATGCTTTAAGTAACTTCATTTCTGAAAACAAATTATCCATTTTAGGGCAACCTTTGCCCAAAGAAAATAATGAATTGGATACCAATGCTCAAGATATGACCTTTGAATTTGAATTAGGATTAGCTCCTGAATTCAAAGTTGATCTTTCTAAAGCTAAAATCCCTTATTATAAAATTGAGGCTACTGAAAAAGAGATTGATGATACTGTTGCAAGAATGCAAACTCAATTTGGAGAAGTTGTAGATGCCGACGCTATTGAAGAAGGTGGAAATTTTGTAGGAGAAGTAGAAGAAATTGATGCTGACGGAAATCCTGTAGAAGGTGGTGTAAATACTACTATAACTTTTATGGTAGACGATTTAAAGAATAAAGATTCTTTTTTAGGTAAGAAAAAGGGTGATTTAATTACTATCAAGGCTCAAGATTTATTTAATGATGTACATCAACTTCAACATTTCTTTGGGCTTTCCCATGAAGATGCTCATCACTTTAATGCCAATTTAAAAATTACTGTTGAAAAAACTTCTATTAGAACAAAAGCGGAATTAAATCAAGATCTTTTTGATAAAGTTTACGGTAAAGATAAAATTAAGAGCGAAGAAGAATTAAGAGCTAAAATTAAAGAAGAAATCGAAAATTACTATAAAAAAGAATCTGATACTAAATTCATGAATGATTCTGTTGAATGGTTATTAGATACTATACAATTCGATTTACCGACTGAATTTTTGAAAAAATTCATTAAAAGCAAGTCCAAAGAACCAATGACCGACGAAGAAGCGGATGTAGAATATGAAAAATCTGCAAAAGCTTTACGTTATCAATTAATTGAAGGTCAAATTCTTTCAGATAATCAGATAAGCGTACAATATAATGATTTGGTTGAATTCACTAAAAATCAAATGAAACAACAATTTGCAATGTATGGATATGTAGATATTCCTGATTCAGAGTTAGACAAATATGTTGCGAATGCAATGAAAAATGAAGAACATGTTCGTCAATCTTCCGGCAACTTAATTCAACAAGAATTATTCAAAATTTTTGATTCAAAAATTCAGAAAAAAGAAAAAACTGTAACTTTAGAAAAGTTTGATGCAATACTGAAAAAAGAATCAGAAGAAAAGGAAGCTAAAAAATAAGTTAAAACATTGTAGTATATATAATGATATAATGTATTAATCTCATTCTTAATAATATATTTAAACAGGCTATTTTAATAGTCTGTTTTTTTATAAATTTTATAAAAAAATAAATATCATTTAATTTATTATATGTATATTGCAAAGCAAAAAGTCACCTTTTTGTGTTAAAAAGATGACTTTTCTAATAAATACTCAATCAATTATGATCTTTCAATTTCAAAATTGAGTTTTAGTGTTAATTAATTAATAATTCTTCTAAGCTTTTAGTGTTAAAGTGTGTGTGTGTTAAGTCTTAGTGTTAATTAATAATTTTAGTGTTAAAAGCGTTAATTAATTAATTCTAATAAAGTTATTAGTGTTAAAGTGTGATAAGCTTTAGTGTTAAATTAATAATTTTTAGTTTTTAGTGTTTATATCTTTATATTATGTTATATTCTATTTAGTTTTTAATTTCTTTACGTTAATCTTTATTTTCCTTAGCCTCATTTATTTGATTACAAAGTTATAGATTTTTTTCTAATATCCAAAACCGCTTAAATTCATTTAATCAATTATTGACAAAAAACTATATATTTTCAATACTGAAAAAAAAATATTTATTTGATTATTAAGCAATTATACAACAAAAAGAGACAAAAAATGAGCAATGTTAAAATTATTATAAAATTATATGTATAAAATTTTAGAAAATTTTAACTATATATTTTATCCTTGAATATTTATTTAATAGATTTTTTTCCATATAGAAATTTATAATAGCATTATAAAAATTACTAATAGATAAATTAACTTTCTATTCTTCTTTATGCTTATTGTAGGAATCCAATATTAATTTTTGTCTAAGATCCAATAACCTTTTCATATTATGGAATACTCTTCCGGTCAAGCTTCTCACCCACCCTTTCTTTTTTAGTGAAGGAAGTATTTGTTCCAATGTATCAAAATTCTTATTCATTTTTTGAATTTCCAATCTGCTTATCTCTTCATCATCAACAATAGATGTTATTTCTTCTTCAAGCTTTTTTCTAAGAAGTTTAAGTTTTTGTTTAATTCTTATAATTTCTTCCGTATTGAAATAATCATCATATTCATCAAATTTTTCACAAATTTTGTCTATTTGTTCTTGTTCTTCAGCCAAAAGACCTAATGGAGAAGCTAATGAAATTTCATTCCAAATAACTTCCAACCACTTTTCTATTTTTATATATACGTTAGCAATTGAATCTATAATGAAATCTTCATGCATTGAAAATCTGCCGGGAACTGCTTCTCCTGAAATAGTATATTTTTCATTATCCTTATTTTTAATGAAATAATTTTCATCTTTAAATAAAATATAATATTTGGGTTCTATTAAATATATAATTTTAATAGTATTTTGATTTATATCAACTTTAAAGTCAACATATTCAAATTTATCATTCTGTTTAAAAATTTCGATAATGTTCTCTAAAAAATCTTTTTGTATCATATATTGAAGCAGTTACACAACTATTTTAATTGTAAATATAAATATTTAATCTTGAAAATTATCAATATAAAACTTTTTTTTTAATTTTGTACTATTAATAAACATACCTTATTTTTTATATATTCATTATTTTATTCATTAAATTATGGAAAATAAACATAAAACTACTATTGACAGATTATTAGATTTTATGGTTTATAAAAACCTAAATGATAATAAACTAACCAAGTTAGCAAATTTATCTGTTGGACTTATCGGAAGAGCTAGAAGGAACAAGTCGGGTTTACATACAGATACTATTGAAAAAATTTTACATACGTTTCCGGAATTAAATCCTACTTGGTTGCTTACAGGTAATGGATCTATGTTATTAGATTCGAATGATATTCCTAAAGATAAACCGGTAATGAATGAGTCAGATACCCTTATTGATGAGATATTCATTACTCAAAAAGATATTATCTATATGTTGAAAAAGAAATATTTTAAAGTATAAAATATAAAATCTTATTTTTATTTTATATTTTCTATAATAGCATATACAGGAAAGTGGTCACTATACCCTCCTAAATATCTACTTCCTGTATAGGTCCGCCAAGGGGTTCCTAATTTTTCCCTATCCGGACTTTGAAGAAATGGAGGATTAAATACATTGGAATTTGAATATCTAAGTTTGCTGTTTTCATCGAAAAAAGATTTGGAAAAAATAATTTGATCAAAAAGCATCCCTTTTCCTTCATGAAAAGTACTGTATAAATCTCTTTTATATAAATTCTCAAAGGGATTATATAATTCGCGTTCTTTTAATTCTTGTATCGTTTTTTTATTCCAAAGTTGTTGATATAAATAGGTGGTGGTAGGATCTTCATTAAAATCACCCATTATAATAATATTTGCTAAGATATCTTTATCAAAAATTTCATTAATTTTTTTTCTTAATTCGTGTAGTATATGAATACGTTTAGATACATTAATATTATTTTCTCTTTTAGAAGGTAAATGCAATACAAAAAAATGAATGGTTATATTTTCTAGTTTTCCTTTTGCATACGTAATGTCTCTTGTATAATCTCTACTACCATCACTATTAAATATAGGAATTCTTATAAATTCTGAATCTTCAATAGTAAAGAATTCTTTATTGTAAAAAAAAGCAGTATCTATACCTCTTTCATCCAATGAGTCTTTATGAACATAACCATAATTAGCTTTAAACGGAAATTCTTCAAGAAGTTCATCTATCACCTTTTTATTTTCAATTTCACATAAACCAAAAAACGTTGGTAATTTTTGAGTTTCTTCTTCTCCTATCCTACTAATGGTTTTGGCTATTTTAGCTAATTTATTTTTATATCTTGAAATGTTCCAGGAACGACTACCCTGAAAAGGTAAATCGCCAATATTTTTATTATTTCCGGATTCATATAGATTTTCAACATTGTAAAATGCAATAGTATGATGCATAAATATTTTTTATATATCAAATGTATTAATTTATTATATAATGCAATATTTATTCCCAACCGTAAGCAATAATAACTATTTTTCCACTTATTGTATTACTTATTTAATTAATTGAAAGTTTTATAGCTATAGTCTTATTTACTATTGATGTTATAATTCCCGGAATTATATTTATAAATTTATCTAATACATAAAATGGTTTTAGCAGTAATTTAGATTTATAAATATATATAATTCATAAACTAAATACTTACAGTTAAACAATGCTTAATTAGAGCATATGCACTATAGATATTGTATAAGATAATGTAAAACTTAGATAAATTATAGAATTAAATCATAATTTAGAAAAGTCAATAAATTAATTTTTAAATTACATCATCAAAAAAACGACATCCAAAATTTTTGTTGCAAATAGGCTTTAAAATTATATTCCTCTATAATTTTAGACATCTCAAAAGGTATATATACCTGATAATCATTTCTTTCATCTTGCAGTTGATTTAATATAGTAATAAAACTAATATTAGAAATTATTTTTTCACCCAGGAATGCAGATATTAATAAGCCCAGTTTGTTTACTATAATTTTAGAATTTAATAAAGATATTTGAGAAGAAGAGGCAATCAAGGAATAATATTCTTCTAATCGATCTTTAAGTAAAAAAATCAAAAATTTAGAACTTGCACATTGCTTTTTTAAATTCGTTGGATCCAAAAATAAATTTGAAACACTAAATAATATATTCATCTTTCCAATACCTTTACACATGGATTCTAGCTTTTTTTGCTCTCCTTTCTCTAAAATTAATTCAAGTAAACTAGCTGTTGTAGTATGAAGGGCTTGAATAATATTTGATTCTTTTTCCTTTGAAATTTTGGAAATATTGGATATTACTTCAGGGGTAATAAATTCAGAAATTGAATTAAATAAGTATTCCATAATTTTTAGTGTTAAAATTTAAAATAAAGAATACAAAAACTATACCAATTAATAGTTTATTATAATATATAAATAAATATCATTATTTTATTTACATATAATTTAATTAATCATAAAACAAAAACCCCAAAAATAAAGGGGTTTTTATATTATTTGAATATTCGGAAATTATTTTACAGATACACCATTTTCAATGACATCATCAGGGGTTATAAATGAAAATTTTCCATCTATATTCTTTGATAAAAGTAACATCCCTTGACTTTCAATGCCTCGTATTTTTCTGGGAGCTAAATTAACAAGCACGGTAACCTGCTTACCTACTAATTCTTCAGGAGAAAAGCTTTCTGCTATTCCCGATACAATGGTTCGAACATCTATTCCTGTATCTACTTTAAATTGCAGTAATTTATCAGCTTTTTCAACCTTTTTGGCTTCCAATATGGTACCTATTCTTAAATCAATCTTTTCAAATTCATCAAATGTGATATTATCTTTTTGAGGTTCGGTCCGATTATTATTTAGAGAAGCATTCTGTTTTTTAGAATTTTCTAATTTTTCAATTTGATAATCAATTTGTTTATCTTCAATTTTATCGAAAAGAAGGGGTATAAGATTTATTTTACTTCCGGAAGGTAATAAGATTTTACCTGATTCAAGATCTTTCCATGAATGATAAGTTAAATTTAATCCATTCATTATTTTTTGAGAAGAAAAAGGTATAAAAGGCTCAGATAATTCCCCTAGATAAGCAGCAATTTGAGCTGATACGTATAAAGTTTCTTTTACTTTTTCCGGTTCATCTTTAATTTTTTTCCACGGCTCTTGCTCTTGTAAAAATTTATTACCTAAACGAGCTAAATTCATTAAAGAACTTAAACCGTTCCTGAATTCGTAGTTAGATAAATAAGTTGATATTTCTTTGGATATTTTAGAAAGATATTCTAATTCTTCGGAATGAAAGTTATTTCCAACTTCGGGTATTTCACCATCATAATATTTATTAATTAGAACAGATACCCTATTTATAAAATTACCAAAAATTCCTACTAGTTCAGAATTATTTTTAGTTTGAAAATCTTTCCAAGTAAAATTATTATCTTTTGTTTCAGGTGCATTGGCTATTAAGGTATATCGTAATGAATCTTGCTTTCCCGGAAAATCAGCAAGATATTCATGCGCCCAAACCGCCCAATTTCTTGAGGTTGATATTTTATCGTTTTCTAAATTTAAAAATTCATTAGCCGGTACATTGTCCGGTAATATATAATCCCCATGAGCTTTCAACATAGCCGGAAAAATTATGCAATGAAAAACAATATTATCTTTTGCAATAAAATGAACCAGCTTGGTTTCTTTATCTTGCCAATAAGGTTTCCAATCTTTTCCTGTTCTTTCCGCCCATTCTTTGGTAGAGGAAATATACCCTATCGGGGCATCAAACCAAACATATAGAACTTTACCTTTTTCTCCTTCTAAAGGCACAGGTACTCCCCAGTCTAAATCTCGAGTCATGGCACGAGGTTTAAGTCCCTCTTCCAACCATGACTTCACTTGACCGTAAACATTGGGTTTCCAATCTTTTTTATGACCTTTTAATATCCAATCGGAAATAAATTCTTGATATTCATTAAGAGGTAAATACCAATGCTTCGTCTTTTTTAAAATAGGCTTTTCACCACTTAACATGGAATGAGGATTGATTAATTCATCCGGACTTAATGTAGAACCACATTTTTCGCATTGATCTCCATATGCGTTTGTATTACCACATTTAGGACAGGTTCCTACAATATATCGATCTGCTAAAAATTCATTTGCTTTTTCATCAAAATATTGTTCTGTTTCTTCTTCAACGAATTTTCCATCCTCGTATAGTTTTAAAAAAAATTCTTGAGCTGTTTTAATGTGTATAGGAGCCGTAGTACGCGAATAGTTATCATACGAAATTCCTAATTCCGTAAATGTTTGCTTCATTAATTCATGATACCTATCTACCACATCTTGAGGAGTAACACCTTCTTTTTTCGCTCTTATCGTAATTGGAATTCCGTGTTCATCTGACCCCCCTATTAATATAACATCATGATCATTTCTTCTTAAAAATCGGGCATATACGTCCGCAGGTATATATACTCCTGCTAAATGACCTATATGTAAAGGGCCATTTGCATAGGGAAGTGCTGTAGTTATAGTATATCTACTCATTTAATATTATGTTTTTTGTTTAAAAAATGCAGTATGCAATCTTTAACAAAGGTACAAAGTAACAAAATACTAAAAAAGGATTATCTTATTTTTATGTTTTTATCCTATTATATTAAATTGTCTTTATTTAGGAGGAGCTAAATATATAAATGGTTCATAAGGGATATTTCTTAAAACAGTAAAAATAATTAGAAACACTAAAATCAGTATTCCAATTTCATTTGAAAATATAAATTTGATAACATACTTTTTACTATGAAAAATATACATCTGAATTGATGCAAATAATACATATAAAAGAAAAGGTAGAAAATATATTAAAATATTATAACGTGAGGCTTGTAAAAATTCTCCATGTAATAAAAAATGAAACGCCCTTTGTCCTCCACAACCCGTACAATTTAGTCCGGTTAATAATTTAAAAAGACATGGTAATGCTAAATTTGTTTTATTGGGATTTATAACATAATAATAAATACAAAAGAAAGTAATAAGAGTTAGTAAGCTAAACCACACTAAACCTCTATTTCGAAGTATTTTGATTAACATAAATTACATAAATAATTATCAATTTATTTTTAGTTACAATAAACGGTTTAAGAAAAAATTAACCATTCTTGAACCATCCTTGGTAATAAAACATATTTCCAAAAAATATAATAAAGAGAATAAGTAAAATGTATATTAATACATTGAAAAAAAAGATAATTAAAGAAATTATTGATAAAATTCGAGTGTCTTTTGATTTTAGCATTGCTCCGAAATGATCTCCGGAATTGTAAATAGTTTTTACCTCATTAGCAAATATTATAGATAAAACACCAAATATAATTCCTATTAAACTAAAAGAAAAAATATTAAGTATGGTAGAAATTATCGCTAATACCATATGATTATTGGGTAATCTATCATTTTTTTCGTCAGTTGGAACTGTCGGAGCAGCTGAATTTTCATATTGCAAATTTGAATGTTGATCTTCCATAAATAAAATTTTTTATCATATATAATTTTCTATTGAACCAATAATTTTAAATATTTATTAATTTATGAAATATATTCTTATTTGTAAATCAATATTTAGTAAAAAAATGATTAAAATAAAAATTATTTTTTATTAATCTCAATAATTACAAAAATTATACCTTTTATCATAAATTTATAATCTTAGAATGTTAATTTAAATAAATTATATTAATTAAACCATGATCCTAAAGATTATATTAGTTATAAATAAAATATTCTAAGCATCTATTATAAAGCAAGTAATAACTTTTTTAAAGAGTGAATAGTAAATAACTTTCTATTCACCATAAATATTCTGATATTTGCAAAAAATATAGTAATGATATCTTTAGAAACAACCATTTCCAATAAAAAATTCAGTAACTGTTTGATGAATGCATCGGGTGTAAAATGTATGACGTTAGAAGAATTATCGAACATGAAAAATTCAGGATCAGGAACTTGGATAACTAAAAGTTGTACCCTATCTCCTAGAGAAGGTAACCCGTCTCCTAGATATGTTGATTTAAAATTAGGAAGTATTAATTCGATGGGATTACCAAATTTAGGTTTTGAATTTTATCTTGATTATGTTCTTAATGAACACAAAGAAGGAAATGATAACTTATTTTTTTCAGTTGCCGGTTTAACGTTAGAAGATAATATAGAAATGTTGAACCAAATTGAAAAGTCTGATTTTCAAGGTTTGGTTGAATTAAATTTATCTTGCCCAAATATACCGGGAAAACCACAAACGGGTTATGATTTTGAAAGAACTGAAGAAGTTTTGAATAAGGTATTTTCATTTTATACAAAACCTTTAGGAGTTAAGCTTCCTCCATACTTTGATATGGTACATTTTGAAATGGTTGCCGATATTTTAAATAAATACCCGATTCAATTCGTAACTTGTATCAATAGTATAGGAAATGCCTTGTATATTGAAGATGAATCTGTTGTTATAAAACCTAAAGGAGGATTTGGAGGAATTGGAGGAGCTTATGTAAAACCTACTGCTTTAGCTAATGTTAGAATGTTTTATAAATTATTAAGAAAAGATATTTCTATTATCGGATGTGGAGGGGTTGAAACCGGTAGAGATGTTTTTGAACACATCTTATGCGGGGCTTCCATGGTTCAGGTTGGTACACAGTTAATGAAAGACGATACTAAAATTTTTTCTAAATTATCTTCTGAATTAAAAGAAATTATGAAAACCAAAAATTACGCTACATTATCCGATTTTAAAGGTATGCTTAAAGAACTTTAATATTTACTTTAGCTAAATTTTGGTACACTATTTTCTGCTTAAAAAAATAAACTCAAAAATATAATAAAATAAATGTTAACCATTGGTATTGCCGGAGGAACTGGTTCCGGAAAAACAACCGTTGTAAACAACATCCTTAATCAATTGGATTCCAACAGTGTAAATGTACTCACTCAAGATAATTATTATCATTACAATCCTGAGTTGTCATTTGATGAGCGTGAACTGTTAAATTACGATCATCCGAGAGCTATTGATTTTGATTTATTAATCGACCATGTAAAAAAATTAAAAGCGGGGCAAGCTATTGAAGAGCCTCTTTATTCCTTTATAACTCATTCCAGAACAGAAGATGTTACGATTATTCAACCTAAAGAAATCCTTATTGTCGAAGGAATATTAGTTTTGACAAATCCTGAATTAAGAAAAGAATTTGATGTTAAAGTATATGTCAATGTTGATTCTGACGAAAGATTAATTAGAAGAATCAGAAGAGATATTCAGGAAAGAGGCAGAGATTTAGAAGAAGTATTGAGTAGGTATCAATCTACTTTAAAACCGATGCATGAAGAATTTATACAACCCTCTATGGCTTATGCTGACATTATAATTCCAACAATGAAAAAAAATACTGTTGCAATTGATGTATTAAGTACGGTGATCCAAAATACTTTAAAAAATCGTTCTAATTAAAGAATGGAAAAAAAAGGCAATAAATCGTCAGATAAAAAATCTATTTTCGGTAAACACTGGTATTCCAGTATTTATTTAATACTCTCCATTATATTTATTATTTGGATGCTTTTTTTTGATACTAATTCTTATTTAACTCATAAAGAATTAAATAATGAAATTTCCAAATTAAAACATGAAAAAGAATATTATAAAAGTAAACTAGATTCTGAAAATATTCAGTATAAAAATTTAAAAAATAATAAAGAAGCTCGAGAAAAATATGCTCGAGAAAATTATTTTTTTAAAAAAAATAATGAAGATATTTTCATCATGGTAACGAAAGATGATTCTATAACGCCAAAATCTAACCCTTAAATCTTAGATTAATTAAAAGTTACATATTTTTTTAGATTTTTAAAATAAATACATTTAAAATGCATATTTTAACATTTATTTCGTTATAACTTTATTAATTTAATTAATAAGCTTTAAAACAACTTATATTTTTATAATTTTAAAAAAAATTAGTATAATATAAAAAGATATGATTCTATAACTTTTAACAATTTTATAGTAACTGCATCATATAAGGTATACTATATATTAAATAAAAATACCAGTTAATGGGATAAATAGCAAGAATAAGATTAATAAGGTAAAAGATATTTATAATGTATGAATTACAAAGATATTAGTAAAGGTATAATTAGCGCTGTATCCGTTATTGCACTCACAGTTCTTTTATTTTTTTTATTATGGAAAATTCGATTTGTCTTAGGCTATATTTTTGTTGCATTTGCCTTTTCTTTAATGGGAAGACCTTTAATGAATTTTCTAAGTGAAAAAGTTCGAATATCTAATACCATTTCTGCTTGTATCACTCTATTAATTATGGTGGGTACTCTTCTTACTTTTTTAAGCTTTGTAATTCCTTTAGCCATCGAACAAGCCGGAAATTTATCTTTGTTGGATACAGATAAATTACAAAATTCAATAACAGAACAAGTAAAATTAATTGATGAAGCCTTACGAAGCAAGCATATCTATTTATTTGAAGATAATTATGCACAATTATTTACTTCAAAGTTTAATTTTAAAATACATATGGATACGCTGCAAAGTGGATTTTCGATTTTAGCTGAATTAGGTATTTCCATATTTTCTGTAACATTTATTACTTTTTTCTTTTTAAGAGAAAAAGACTTATTTAACAGAATGATCATTGGTGCTGCTCCAACCAATGACATAAAAAAAGTCATTCAGGTGCTCTCTAATATTAAAGATTTATTAACTAGGTATTTTCTTGGATTGTGCTTGCAAATATGTTCTATGTTTTTACTTTACTTAGCTATTTTAGGCGGATTTAACATTAAAGATATGGTAATAATAGCTATGTTTTGTGCATTTTGTAACCTTATACCTTATTTAGGACCTTTGCTTGGTTTTTTTATTATCAATTTGCTCAGCATGAGCAGTATGTTTTCCTTAGGTATGGACTTTAATAGTCAAATTATACCTACCATATTTTGGATCAGTATTTTATATTTAATTGCCCAATTAATTGATAATGCGATTTTTCAACCTTTAATTTATGCTAAAAGTGTCAAATCTCATCCATTGGAAATTTTTTTAGTTATGCTAATCTTCGGTATTTTATTTGGTGCTATCGGTGTTACTTTCGCAATTCCCGGTTATACGGTATTAAGAGTCGTTATGAAAAGCTTCTTCAACCGTTTTAAAATTGTACAAGCCATTACAAAAAATTTGTAGTTAAAAAACTTTCAATCTTGCAAAGGTTCTCTTAATGTCTTTTGGTAAAAAATCTTTTTTAAAATTAAATAAAGTACTTTTTATAAATCAATATTTAAATTATTTACAATCATGTAATTTTGTAACTAATATATAGCATTCAAGAATTGTGATAAATACTTATTTACTACATAAAGAAGTCCAAGAATATATAACCAACCACCTAAATTCTAATATATCGGAATTAAGGTTTAAAAAATCACCTTTTACGGGGATCTCTTCTCTTGAATTAATTCAACAAATTCAAGGAAAGAAAATTTCTCAAAAAAAATTTCCATTTCTTTATGAGAATAATGAGATCATATACCCTCCGCATATTAACCTTGAACAAGCTTCATCTCAAAGTACGGCATTATTTAAACAATCAATTATAAACGGTAAAACCGGTATTGATTTAACAGGCGGTACGGGTATTGATAGTTTTTTTTTATCGGAACAAACCAATGAATTTTATTATGTCGAGCCGAATCTCGATTTGCTTGAAATAATAAAACATAATTTTACAGTACTTGGTAAAAAAAATGTGAACTTTATAAACAAAACCGCCGAGGAATTTATTTCTTCTAATTCTACACATTTCGATTTTATTTATATAGATCCATCCAGACGTGATGAAAATAAAAATAAAAAAATCGATTTAAAAGACCTATTCCCCAATATATTAAACCTAAAAGATACATTATTTAAATTTTCGAATTCCATTTTTATTAAGCTTTCTCCTCTTCTTGATCTTCAAAGAGCAATTGATCAATTACCGATTTCAAAAATTTATATTGTATCAGTTAAAAATGAAACCAAAGAATTAATAGTGCAATTGAATCCTGAGTATAAGATAAACCTATCCAATCCTTATGTACATTGTATCAATCTGGAATCAGGACAGCCTGATTATTGTTATTTTTGGCAAGAGGAAAAAATATCTCCAGTTCCCTCCTATTCCATTCCGAAATCGTACCTATATATACCCAATTCATCCCTATTAAAATCAGGAGCCTTTAAACAATTAGGTATTAAATTTTCTATAGATAAGTTACATTCCAATTCCCATATGTACACTTCAGAAAACAAAATTGAAAATTTTCCGGGCCGTACTTTTATACTTATTGAAAAAAATTTTAATCCTAAAAAAACTATTCATAAACAATTTAATATAATCAGTCGAAATTATCCGTTAAAACCTGAAGAAATTAAGAAAAAATATAAGCTTGTTGATGGCGGAACTAAGTATTTAATTTTTACACGTTCTTTACAAGGAAATATTTGCATGCTGGCAGAAAGTATCTAGATTGCCAATTTAATATAACTTAATTTTATAACATTTTATATTTTATTTAAGAAATAATTAAGATTATTAAATTTAACTTGCAAAATCATTTTAGAAGAACTAATTATTCAAACATTCATTAAAAAATGTATAAAAAAATTATATATATTATATCATTAATAAGCCTTTTTAATACAACCTTTACCAATTGCAAAAAATCAAATTACGAAGTAAATAAAAGTGTTCAGAATAAAAAACCTTCAATTCCCGGATATTACAATATAAATTTTGATTCTATATTTACTAAAAAGGATAATTATTCTCCGGAAGACGATACCATTGTATATCAGTTGAATAAATATTTCACCCATGTCTGGAAATCAAAAAATTTAAGCGGTGGTATTTTAGTCGCTAGAGGCAACACCATACTGTTAGAAAAATATAATGGATATTCCAATTGGGAAGATAAAACATTAATATCACCCCAAACCTCTCTGCATGTGGCTTCTGTAAGCAAAATTTTAACTTCTTTAGCTGTATTGAAATTAGTTGAAGCGCACAAGATAAATTTAGATCAGAAAGTAAATACCATACTTACCGATTTCCCCTATTCGGATATAACTATACATGATTTATTGACACATCGAAGCGGTCTTCCGGAATATACTCATTTGGTTGATTTGATTAACACTTGGGATAAAAGAAAGAAAATGTCCAATGAAGATGTTTTAGATTTATTTTCAACTCATACTCCATTATTACAATATAAACCGAATACTCATTTTTCATACTCAAATTCTAATTTTGCTCTGTTAGCCTTAATCGTTGAGAAAACAACCAACATGTCTTTTCCGGAAGTCATAAATACAATGATATTTACCCCTTTGGGAATGAAACATTCGTATATACTTCAAGAAAAGGATTTAAAAAAAGCTAATCTATCCTACTATCCTGACGGCAGACCCTATAAATTCAATCACCTGGATTTAGTTTACGGAGATAAAAACGTTTATACCACTCCAGAAGATCTGTTCCGATTAAGTCAGGCCATGTTTGCCTCAAACTTTTTACGTAAAGACTTATTAGATCAAATGTACACTCCGTACAGTAATGAAATACCGAACATTAAAAACTACGGATTGGGTATGCGATTAATGGTATTTAAAAACGGCAAAAAATTAATCTATCATACCGGATGGTGGCATGGAAGCAATGCCATATTTATTCATCTTGTGGATGAGAAAGTTACTATTATAGCCATTGGAAATAAATATTCAAATATGATCTATTCGGCTATTCGATTAGCACCTCTATTCGGCGACTATCCTTTACCAAATATGAATAAATATAAGTACGATTAAATTTACTTATCAATAAACAGTGTAGTAGTCAACCTTATGTATATTTGGATGGAGTAATACCATAAAATACGTTGAAATTTATTTATATTTGCTTACCGATTAAAATATATTAAATGAACGATTACAGTATTAAAGAATTGTTAGCTAAAGGAAAAAAAGCTTTACAGGAAGAAGTAGTAATTAGAGGATGGGTGCGATCTTTTCGTTCCAATCAATTTATTGCTCTTAATGATGGTTCGGGGCAAAATAATATTCAAATAATAATCAATTACAACGATTTTGATACTGAAACTTTAAAACAAATTACAACAGCATCTTCTCTTTATGTTGAAGGAAAAGTTACTGAAAGTAAAGGAGCGGGACAAGAAATTGAAGTCGTAGCCAATACAATAAAAATTTACGGATATGCTAATCCTGAAGATGTTCAGGAAACTATCTTACAGCCTAAAAGACATTCATTGGAAAAATTGAGAGAGCAAGCACATCTTCGTTTTCGCACCAATACCTTTGCTGCGGTAATGAGGGTTAGAAATGCTTTAAGTTTTGCCATTCACCAATATTTTAATAAAAATGGATTTTGCTATATCAATACTCCTATAATTACCGGATCAGATGCTGAAGGCGCGGGAGAAATGTTTACCGTTACCAATTTCAATTTAGATAATCTTCCTAAAAATGACGAGGGAAACACAGATTTTTCTCAGGATTTCTTTGGAAAAAAGACCAATCTGACCGTTTCAGGACAATTGGAAGCAGAAACTGCTGCTATGGGTCTAGGAAAAGTTTATACATTCGGACCTACTTTTCGGGCTGAAAATTCAAATACTACTCGACATTTAGCAGAATTTTGGATGGTTGAACCGGAAGTTGCTTTTTATGATTTAGATCAAGATATGGATCTTGCAGAAGATTTTCTAAAATATTGCATCCAATATGCTGTTGATAATTGTAAAGAAGATTTGGATTTTCTAAACAAACGATTTGAAGAAGAGCAAAAACAAAAACCGAAAGAAGAAAAATCGGATCAAACTTTACTTGAAAAATTAGATTTCGTATTAAATAATAAATTTATCAGACTTAGCTACACGGAAGCTATTGATATTCTTAAACATTCGAAACCGAATCAAAAGAAAAAATTCAAATATCTTATTGATGAATGGGGAGCAGATTTACAATCTGAACATGAAAGATATTTAGTTGAAAAACATTTTAAAAGTCCGGTAGTGTTATATGATTATCCGGCAAAAATAAAAGCTTTCTATATGCGTTTAAATGACGATCATAAAACCGTACGTGCTATGGATGTTCTCTTTCCGGGTATTGGTGAAATTATTGGAGGATCACAAAGAGAAGAAAGAATTGATATTTTAAAACAAAAAATGAAAGATATGAATGTTGACGAAAAGGAATTATGGTGGTATTTAGATACACGTAAATTCGGTACAGTGCCTCATTCAGGATTTGGACTTGGGTTAGAACGCCTCGTTTTATTTGTTACAGGTATGAGTAATATTAGAGACGTTATACCTTTTCCTAGAACCCCTAAAAACGCTGAATTTTAAAATTGATTAATAATTATTTTAAAGATGCTTATATTATATGTAAGCATCTTTTTTATTATTATTTATTATCATCTTAAAATTTATATTTTTTTAACTCTTCTACTATTTACTTAAAGAATTGATGAATAAAATATATTCATTACTAGTCTAAAATCCATTAAATGAAAAGCAATTTCTAAAAAATTTAATTAAATCATCTCTTAGATAACGATATTTTTATTATATGTTTACTATATAATAACTAGTAAAAATTGCTTTAAAAAAAATAAAACAACCAAAAAAAATATTGTGAAGTTTTAATTTAATATAAATTAAAAAATTTAAGACTTTAGCAAAAAAAAATTCATTACAAAAATTATGCCTTTATTTGTATCTTACATATTAATAATGTAAATTTGAATTTATAAACCTTACTTAATCTACTTTTATAAAGAAACTATTTTATGTTAAAACAGGATTTAAGACTAAAACAACTTTTAAAACTATCTCCTCAGCAAATTCAGCTAATGAAACTAGTTCAGCTTCCCACCCTTGCATTTGAGGAAGTAGTAAAACAAGAAATCGAAGAAAATCCTGCCTTGGAAGATAATTCTAATGAAGATTATTATGATTCTGCTGATTCCTTTGATTCCGAAAAAGAATATGATGATTCCGCAGATAATGAGATTATTGAAGCTCCGGATATAAATATCGATGATTATCTAAGTGATGATGAAGTACCCAGCTATCGGGTACAATCCAATAATTACAGCGATGACGATGATGATAAAGAGTTACCCTATGCTCAATATGAATCATTTCAAGAACATATATGTTCTCAATTACACACATTTAGATTAACGGAAAATGAAGAAGAAATAGCCGATTTTATTGTCGGAAATCTAGACGATGATGGCTATTTACGAAGAGATTTATCATCCATCGTGGATGATTTGGCTTTTACTCAAGGGATTTATACTGATGTTCCGACAATTGAAAAACTGTTAACTAATTATATTCAAAGACTAGATCCTACCGGTATTGGAGCCAGAGACCTCAGAGAATGTCTGTTATTGCAACTCAGAGCAAAAAATCCTACAGAATCCACGGAACTGGCTTACAAGATTATTAATGAAATGTTTGATGCTTTTACAAAAAAGCATTACAGTAAAATACAGCAAAAATTTTCCATTTCTGAAGAAAAGCTTAAATGCGCGGTGAATGAAATTGAACGCTTGAATCCTAAACCGGGAAAGGCTTTTACCAATAATTCAAAAAATACGGAACAAATTATTCCTGATTTTACAATTAGAATTGTAAACGGAGATTTGGAATTGACGCTCAATGGTAGGAATGCTCCTGAATTAAAAATTTCCAGAGAATATTCTGAAATGTTGGATACATATAAAAATACCGAACATAAGTCGAGAGAGCAAAAAGATGCGGTAATGTTTGTTAAACAAAAGTTAGATTCTGCTAAATGGTTTATCGATGCAGTTAAACAACGTCAACAAACCTTGTATGTTACCATGAAATCAATTATGGATTATCAGAAGGAATATTTTTTGACGGGAGATGAAGAACAAATTAAACCAATGATTTTGAAAGATATTGCCGAAATCACCGGTTTAGATATATCCACTATCTCAAGGGTTGCCAACAGCAAATATGTGAATACGCCGTACGGAACTTTGCTTATAAAAGATTTATTTTCTGAAAGTCTTACCAATTCAGAGGGCGATGAAGTTTCCACACGGGAAATTAAAACCATCTTACAAGAAGTCATTGAAAATGAAGACACTAAAAAACCTCTTACCGATGATAACTTGATGAAAATACTTAATGATAAAGGATATAATATAGCAAGAAGAACCATTGCAAAATATAGAGATCAACTCAATATTCCTGTAGCAAGATTAAGAAAAAAAATATAATTAAAATTCATTGTTCATGCAGGTCTATTTAGAACTTTTACAATATATATTAGATAAAGGAACTCGTAAACAAGATCGAACCGGAACGGGTACAATCAGTACTTTCGGATATCAAATGCGATTCGATTTACAAAAAGGATTTCCTCTTGTTACGACTAAAAAGCTCCATTTACGATCCATCATTTACGAATTACTTTGGTTTTTAAAAGGAGATACCAATATTAAATATTTAAACGATCATAAAGTTCGTATATGGAATGAGTGGGCAGATAAAAATGGTGATTTAGGTCCTGTTTACGGGCATCAATGGAGAAGCTGGGGGGCTCCGAATGGAAAACATATCGACCAGATATCGGAAATCATCGATCAAATTAAAAATAATCCGGATTCTCGTAGAATTATTGTCTCAGCTTGGAATGTAGCAGATATCCCTCAAATGGCACTTGCACCTTGTCATGCACTTTTTCAATTTTATGTGGCTGACGGAAAGTTATCTTTACAGTTGTATCAAAGAAGTGCAGATGTTTTTCTTGGCGTGCCTTTTAATATTGCCTCTTATTGTTTGCTGTTACATATGGTGGCTCAAGTATGTAATTTAAAGGTGGGAGAATTTATACATACCTTCGGGGACGTTCACATTTATAATAACCATATTGATCAGGTAAATCTTCAATTAACGCGTGATCCTCGACCGCTTCCAACATTGAAACTCAATCCTGATAGGAAGGATATTTTTAGCTTTAAATACGAAGATTTTTCCATTGATGGCTATGATCCTCATCCTCATATTAAAGCAGAAGTAGCTGTTTAATAATCAGATACTTTTTATTTTTATAAAGCCAATTATAAGATATAATTAATAGTATAATTATACCTTATAATTAAATAGCAGCAAACGGCTAGTTGTTATATTTAACTTCAATCATATTTAATGATGAATTTCTGCTGTCTTTTTCATTAAATATTACCGAAAGCAATCGATTGTCTTTGCCCCTGTTAGTCACTAATACCTTAACATCCGTTCGTTGTTTGATGTTTTCTATATCATCAACTATTTTATAACATTTGGTTTCCACAATTACATCATTAAATTTGTTATAGGTATAATCACAATGAAGGTCTTTATCCTTAATATATCCCGTCATTAAATTTTCGTCATCATAAATATATTCTGTAACCATGTGTTCCGATCCATCATCATCTTTATAATATTCTTTTTTAAGATTTCCTTCCTCATCGTATTCATATAAAACGGAGCTGTTAAAATCATTATTTTGATAGATATTCTTTTTAGTTATATTCTCATTTGCATCATAATCAAAATAGGCTTCTTCGGTAGTTTGATTAGCATAGTCGAGTTTCACAGATTTATAAGGTAAACCATTTTCATTATAATAATAAAAGGTATCATTTAAATCATCTATGTGCTGTATAAGAAAATCGTTATAAAAATAATTTACATACACATCTTTCTTATCCACACAATCGTGCTGAAACAAAGCAATACCCTGTTTATTGAATTCTGTTAATTTACATTTTTTACCGAAAAGACTATCTTTAACAATATATTGAATACTTTTTAGAGCCTTTTGATCATATAAAGTGTTACTGGTAGTTTCTAAGGGAATAATATGACTGTACGCTTTCTTATTAATATCTTTATAAGTAATTAATTTTTTGAATAAATTAATCATAGCTACATTATCGGATTCCAAATCATTTAATTCAATATTTTTATTATCAACAATCGGTTCATACCAATCTTGTTTGTAAAAATATTTTACATCATCCGAATTTGAAAAACGATATCCATACCTGGCAAAAATTTCATTTTTCATCAATTCCAACTCTTTCGGTTTTTTATCTTTCAAATCTTCGATACCTAAACGAGTAAATGCAGTTTGTGGATATTTTCCGGGAAATTCTTGGGGGGTTAAGATAACTTCATCATCATTAATACGACAATTCCTATTCCCGATTTTATCTTTGGTACAAACCATTAATTTGATTTTCGAATTACTTTCGTTGTGAGATTTATCCTTTTCTTTTAAAAATATAAAAGATGCTTTGACCTGATCTGAAATAAAATTACCGTCTTCAATCTTGATGTTGGTTAATTTTTGTACTTTACGGTGTAAATCTCCCCCTTTTCTGCTGTTAAAATCCAGTTTAATAAACTCACTTATTCCCTGTGCATATGTTTTACCGTCTAGATTTAAAATTTTAATGAAGTAATTTTTTGTATCATTCTTGAAATGAAAAACGGTATTTATTTTAGTAACACTATCTCCCACTTTCTCATCGACTAAGGAGGGATCAACTCTCATTCCACTTTGCGAATAAATTGTTTTTTTTTGTGCCATAAAAAAAATAGGTATACATACCATTACACCTAAAAATACTTTTTTCATATAAAAATGTTTATTAATGCAAAAATACACAAATATGTATAACCTCAAATTTACCTTATATATTTATGCCTATTTTTATATAATCATGGTTTTTTAAAAAAAACAAATTAAGCTAAAAGTTGGGTATATAAAACATTTGCATCCATAAATATCAAAAAAATTTAAATATTAATCCTATCATGAATTATATTTATTTAACCTATATTAATAATAATATAAAATTTTATTATTTTATTACAATATTAAATAATGTAATAAAAAATAAAATGAATAATTATTTTTTAATTTTTACTGTTCAGTTACTTAAATTTTTTTATTCCTGACATCTCTGCTCCATCTTCGGGATTTAGATATTTAAATGTAAAGGATGAAAGTATGGTTATAATACCCAAAATGAATAGGGTTGCTTTAAAGCTTGAACTTACTTCGTTAAATATTTCTGATTGATTGAATCCCCTTAAAATTAGAGAACTTAAGGATATTCCAAAACTCACGGATAGCTGTTGTGTAACTGAAAGTATCGTATTACCTCCACTTGCATTAGCGGGTGTTAAATCAGCCAGAGAAATGCTATTCATTGAGGTCATTTGAATAGAATTAAAAAAGCCATATAAAACTAAAATAGGAATCAACCAAAACAATGAAGTATTTTTATCCGGAAATGAAAATAATGAAATCGATAAACCTAAAATTATCGTATTCGAAATTAATAAATTTCTATAACCAAATTTCTTTACCAACGGGATTACCCAAGATTTAGCAAAAATGGTTGAAATAGCAGAAAATATAAGCATCATTCCTGATACAGTAGGAGATTTACCGAACCCGACTTGCAACATAAGTGGAAGCATCAACGGAACGCCTCCAATACCTAATCGAGTGATCAAATTTCCTATGATTCCAATTTTTAACGTCCTTATTTTAAATAAGTTTAAATCGATAATAGGCCGAACTATTTTTTTTGAATACATCACATATACACTTAATAAGCTAATACCGACGAGTAATAAAATCAAAACATTAATTATATCGGTCATTCCTTCTCCGGCAAATTCTAAACTTAACGAAAGCAATACTAAACCTAAACTGAATAAAATAAATCCGAAAAAATCAAATTTGCCTGTATTTTTTTTATAGTTTGGAAAGGCTTTCCAGGCAACCAAAATTCCTATGATACCTATAGGGATATTAATTAAAAATATCCAATGCCAACTAGCAATTTCAACCAACCAGCCTCCTAAAGTTGGACCAATAACCGGTCCTATTAATCCGGGAATAGTAATAAAATTTATAACTTTCAAAAGTTGATGTTTAGGGTAGGAATAGATCAACGTTAATCTTGAAACGGGAACCATCATAGATCCTCCAATGGCTTGCACAATTCTCATACAAACCAACATTTTCAGAGATACGGAAACTACACATAAGAAAGATCCTATGGTAAAAACAGCAATAGCTAAAATAAATATATTTTTAGATCCGAATTTATCTGAAAGCCAACCACTTAAAGGAATTAGTAATGCTAACGTTAATACATAAGCTATCAATACCGATTGCATTTCGAGGGGAGATTTATGTAAGTCTTTTGCTATGGAAGGAAGGGCTGTATTTAATATGGTTGAATCCAGAAATTGCATAAATATAGCCATTGCAGCTATCCATGGTAAATATTTTGAAACTTTTCTTTCTGTCATTTTTTATGTAAATCACAAAATAATTTTACAAACCTCTCAATATATACATTGTATTCGGTAAAGTTATAGTTTTATTATACAAAATTTGTACTGGAAATACATTTATAAAAAATATGTTAAACATTACAATAAGTATACATTTTTATATTTCACATAATTTTATCTCTGTTTAATTTTTTATAATTTATAATCTATAAAAAAAGCCCTTTTTTTAAAAGGGCTTTTTTGTGAGATTAAATCAATTATTCTACTGTAAATTTAAGTTTATATGCTTCTTTACTGTTATGTAAAATCAGATAATATACTCCACTCTGAATTGGACTTACATTAATTAGTTTCTTAAAGTTATCAGTTACTTTTATTTTTTCTTCACTATAAATTTTTCGTCCGCTTAAATCATAAATTGACAAATTGAAATTTCCTTCTTTACCTTTCATCAACAAGGTAAAAATTCCTTTATTAGGAACCGGTACTAATTTTAACGTTTTAGTATCAGTTATTTCAATTTCATCAATGGATAAAGAATTATCTACTTTTACTTTTATTGATGTTGACTTGTTGCAGAATGTTGGTGTTTGATATTCCAACGTAATAGTTTGATCTCCTTTTTCCTTCCATTTTACTGATAGTACGTTTTTATTTTCATTAATAATCTCACCTCCGGTAACTGTCCATTTATATGAATTCATGTTTGAAGCGGCTACATAGTTTTCAACCGCATTGACTGTTGAGGTTTCAGAACCGGAAATTTCCGATTCAAAGTATTGGATTTCACCTAATTGTATAGATGCTATACCGTTTCCTTGCAATCCGCTAATTTTTTTATGGAGATAATTCAAATTAACGCCTAAACTTATATCACCGTTATTTTTTAGACTTTCCAAATTCGAAATTTCAAACTCTCTATCAGATATTGAATTTATTTTTAAATCTTTACCTGATATTTTTATCCCTGCTGATTCGATCACTAAAGCATCAACATTTAAATCCGATTTTACTATATCTTCAGTAAAATTTAATTTGATATGTTCTATCTCTGAACATGAAACTGTTCTTTTTGTAATTTGCAAGAAATTAGCTGAAAGTTCGTTTCCGTCAATGTAAGTATCTAATACTACAGGACTACTAGCATTTCCATATGAGTCGTAAACTATCGCTTTAAATTTATTTTTGCCTTTAAAGTTACCTACGGGTATCTCTATCATTCCTTTATTATCTTGAACTATTTCTTGAATTATGGTTTCATCGGATATAGTAACCATATATATAATAACTTTTCTATGATCTTCAACGGTTTCCATCTGCAACATAACATCATCTCCGGAAGTGATATTATCTGTTGATGAAATACCTCTATCGGGTGTTAAGTGCATATTAATTACTGACAGAGGCTTTTCGAAACGAACCGTCCAATTTTTATTTACAGAACCGGTACCATAATTTCCAAATTCATCTATAAATCCTTCTTGATTTACTAGTAGCTTATAAGATCCTTCTGACTGAGTATAGTTACCTAATTCTGAAACTAAATAATGTAATTCATCTTGTTTGATTACCGTAATTAAAGCTTTTTGATTTTCAGTTCCTTTAATTAACTGAACCCATTCAGGCAAAAATTCAGAAGTGATCGGTTTGTTAAGGGTTATAAGAACATCCGTTACATTTTGCGCATGTACAGCACCTTGATATTGAAGCTCAAATTGATCAACTTCCGGAAGATTTTTATCTACTTTCCATGAGAATTTTTGTACTATCAAACCTTTTGATCCGTCTTCTGCTACCATTTCCGGTAAATTTACCTCTAATTCATAATTACCGTTTTCGACATTATATTCATTCAAACCGCTCAATGTATATTTTATACCTCCGGCTACATTAGTTATTGTAATGTTTTCCAAAGGTTTTCCATTTAAAGAAATTTTTTCTTTATTAAATTGCGTCGAAGCTATTTTTTTATTGAAAATAATTTCTATACTGTTTAAAGGTTGTGAATTAAGTTGATCTGAGGTAAACTGCATAATTCCCAATTCTCCGATGACCTGAGTCCAAGAAACTGATTTTCCTTCTTTTCCTTCATTTCCTTTAAGATCTTTAATTCCCGCACATTGAACCGTTAATTCATAATATCCTGAAGAACGAGTTAATGCTTTTAAATCCACAACAAATACAGAATCATTACTTATACCTATTTTAACATTATCTTGTGATAATTTAATTTCTGCTCCTTGATGTATCAGACGTAGATTCTTATAGCTAAATGTTTGTTTCTGTATAGGTTTGTTAAAATGTACTTCCACATATTCAACCGGTTGTGTAGTGGTTTGCTCAAGAATATTCGCAAAGGACACTACTTTCGGAACATTCGTGTCTATGGGCGTATAATATAGTGTATAGGTAGTGGTTCCCTCTACTTTATCTACGAAATGAAGCTTATTTTCATATTTAGGATCTTTTCCATCTCTTAAGGTTACAAAAGTTTGCCAGAAATTTTCAATAGGTAATTCTAAATTATCTGAATTACGAATAACTTTAATTAACTTATACAAATCTTTACCCGGATCGGTAATATTTCCATAATTCCAACCTATGAAAGAAGGTGTAATGCTTAACTGTGTAGTAACTTGCGATGGTGATATTTCGTTAGTTACTTTAGCGGCAGAAACTTGAGATACTTCCTCACTTTCACCGTTAGAATAATAAATCATATCCGGCGTATCATTTAAATCTGGAATATCATTTACCAAGAAATCAGAAATATCATCTTGACCTTTGCCGTATGCTTTTACACTTTTAATTAATTCATGTATATGGTATTCCTTGATCAAACTTAAATCTTTATTTCCATAACTATTTAAATGTTTTACCTTAATATCGTATTTTACAAAATGTCCTAATAAAGTGCTGGTAAACCACCACTGACCAACCATAGCTTTTTGCGGCGCAATTGAACCGAAATCGATATTTAACAATCCTAATTGCTTCGGTTGATTGTTCATTCTACTGCCGATCATTTCAAAATCAATCAATAAACCTTTTCTATTTTCGATTATTTCCGGTTGCATGGATTGTACTTGAACATTTTTTGCGGTTCCATACCCTTCATTTTTAATTAATAAAGACATTTCTGCCGGCACCATTGGCTCTACTTTTTCCGTTAATGGATCGTCTCCTATAATATCTCGTTGCATAAAATAATGCAATACTAAGTCGGGACTTGGATTTACCTCTAAGGTTACCGGAAATAATTTTGCTGATACTTTTTCTCCGGTTTCCGGATCCAAATAAGATAAGGTTCCACCAAACGAATATGATTTTGATACGGTAGGCGCTGCTTCTTTGGTCGGAATATAGATAACTGTTCCTATACCATTTGAATTAGCTCCTACTATTCCGGATCCGTTTAAAAATTCGTCCTTATTAATTTGGAATAAATGAGTTACATCTTTGTTATTTTCATCAGTGATTACCAAATTTAAATTGATATTTTTTATTTCTTTAGAAGAACTGTTATTTATTTCTAAAGTTCCTTCAAATGCTTCTCGGGTCATGGTCATTTTTTGCGAAAAACGAACACTGATTGTTGCGCATACTGATGATTTATTTGATTCTTGTAATTCATTATTTAATTCTTCAAAAAAATCTAAGTCATCTTGAAGCATTTTTTCTGCTGAATTATAACCTCTGTTGTTTACATATTTATTAAAATTTTCTATTTCAAGTTTATATTGAACTAAACTGTCTTTACTTATTATATTTGGATACTCTTTATTTGGAGATAAAATTCCTATATTCCAAGCATCTATAGAAGAATTCCATCTATCACAAAATTTATCTATATAAATATCTGTAAAATATGTATTAATTAGATTTGATTTAATTCTTGCAATATCATTAATACTAAATTTCTTATCATTATCAAGAAAATTAGCTACTTCCAATAATAATTGTTTAAAATCATAATTATCTCTCCAATTTTCTTCATTAAAAATTTCTTTTATTCTTTTATCCTGAGCTTTATCAGCTTTATCGAAAGCTTCAAAATCTTTATAAAAAAATGTCAATTTTTCTAAATCAGGGGAATAATAATAGGTTTTATTTAATAATTCATCAATAATGCATGTTTTTAATGTCGAACCTATTCCAATAGCGCAGCTTAATTTACCTGAAGTTATGCATCCACCTACAGCGAGGCTTAAATCTATTAAATCAGTTGAAGTTGCAATTGATACAGTACAAGTTATCGGAGCTACAATAGTACCTACAACACATGTAAAAAAGGTATTCACAACGCTAATTACACAACTTTTATCACTATCACATATATTAGGTAGATTAGTAATATAAGTGGGTATAGACCAAGGGTCAATATCAATATTTCCATTTCCTTTAGGATAATTAGGTCCATCAGGAGTATTAATTGGAGTTTTAGGTGGATCATTTTTAGATTCACAATTTCCAAATACTTTAAAGTTTCCTGAAGCAATTATATCAGCTAAACTTGGACCACATGGGAAAAGAGCCCTTATATCAAAAATAGCAAAACATGGAAGAAAATTAAATTTAGACTCCGGAATTTTTTCAATTAAAACCGGAATAATTACTGAACTTTTAGCTTGTATAACATCTAATCTATCTATAAGCGGTGTTAATTTATACCCATTGATTTGACTAATTGATATTTTAGCATCTAAAGCATTGATCAATCCATGATTTGTTACAGTTACGTAACTCATCATACTTTGTCCAGTTTCCAATTTTATTATAGATTGATCAATATCAACAACTAGAACGGGTTTTGGTACATTGGTTTCAAAAGTAACATCTAAATTCATCTCGTATTGATCTTCTATTTCCGTGGGTTTTACATTCCATTCATACGAAACCGCTTGATAAGATAAAAATACCGATTTTCTATTCGTTTTTCCAGGTTCTATCTCAAAATTATTTTGATAAGAATCATGCTTATTAGCAGATACTAAGACCGAATACCAACCTTCAGGTAAATTTTCAGCAGAAAATATTCCGGTACTATCGGTAATTCCTTGTGCAACTATGACTCCTGTATATGGATGACGAACAATCACTTTAGCTCCTTGCACATGAGGCGCTTTTTCTGTATTGTAAGTGTACTCATCAACAACATCTATTTGTAAAGTTCCTTTATTTTCTGAAACAGTTTCAATAGTAAAAGGAATACTAATCCCATTACCATTAGATAAATTAAGAGCTATATTTCCTTTTAAAGGTACATTTATTTGTTGCTTATCCGTTGGTTTTAATTCTAATACTATTTTTAATGTATCTGAGGCTCCTAATTTATCAATTTTCTCAGGAGATTTCAATTTTAACCATTCCAATTTAGGAACATCTATTTTTATATTTTTAGCTTCGGTTGAACCTATATTTACAACTTTTACTTCATATAATCTCGATTTTCCCTTGACCATGCTCGTGTTTATAGTTACAGGATCTACTATGAGCTTAGCTTTTTCCGTATGACAATAATACCAAGAGGTAAAAGGAGTTTTAGCCCCTTCATCTGAAATAAATTCTGCTCTTATTTCATAATATTTTCTTACTGACGATGCTGAATTAGGAATTAAAGTGTATTTTAAAACACCTTCCTCACCGGCATTTAGATTTAGTGATTTAGTTTCCAGTTTAAAATCAGCAGCAGCAGGCAATTTCACCTGTATATTAGTGAGTGTTGTTCGAGTATTATTTTTCAATTTAAACTCTCCTTCCAATCTTTGTCCTTCGGTGACCTCCCATTTCAAATAGTCCGACGGTTTATTAACCCACTCTACTCCTAACAAATTGAAATCATCTTGTGCCTTAACTTTCATTCCCGGATAGCCTGCGGCTATTTCATAAAATCCGTTTTCTCCTTGGAGAGGAGCAAAATCATAGGCAAAATTTCCTGTGGCATTGGTTTTTATAGTAAACGATCTTACAAAACCTCCGTTATTTATGCTTATTTCAACAGGCTTATTAGCGGCTAAACTTCCATTAATATATTTTGCCGAACCTTTCATGGTTATGATTTCCCCCGGTTTATAAACTTTTCTATCAACCTGTATATCCGCTGTATAAGAAGGTTTTAACTCTATTTCTTTATAGGATTCATTATTAGTATATGTTAATTCTTCTATATTCTTATCTGAGTTTAGAACTGCCACTAAGTTAAAAGAACCTGCCCGATCCGGTAATTGAATTGTATGTTTAAAATCTATACTTTTACCGGGATTGATTTCATTTTCAATTACCGCCTCATCAAAAGGTTTTAAATCTTTTATCGATGTATTTGTTGATAAATAGTATTCTATTTTCATTCCTTTAGGAAGCACAGAAAATCCTTGATTTTTAATTTCGATTGATATCTCTGTAACTTGCCCTCCCTCTACTGTTTCCGGGGCAATAATTGAGTTTATAATTGCATCAGGCTTATTTTGATCGGTAACTAATATCCAACCGAACCCGGAATTATAATCCTGCGCTTCTGCCTGTATCCTAATCGTTTGATCTCCTTTAATCGTTGGGTCAATTAATGTATTAATTGTTACTTCAACAGATTGTTTTCCTGAAGGTATCTCAACCGTTTGTGGAATTTCCAAAATTGTTGGCGAATCGGATGAAAGTTTTACTAAAAGTGATTTAGTAAGATCTTCATTTCTTACCGTATTTCGAGATATAATAATTTTTGCTGCTTTTTTAATTCCTGCTTTTACTGTAGATGGATTTGCTTTAACTGTTAAGGATAAGCCATCATTATCTAAAATTGTTACTTTACTTTTATATTCTGTCCCCGATATTCCACTAGATGCACCACTACATCCACAACCTGGAATATATAGGGATGCAGTAACGGTAACTACTCTGGTACTGTCAACTATAGAATTATCTACTACTCCTATTGAAAATTTCTTTTGAGTTTGTCCGGGTGTAAAAACTAGTTTTGAAGGAATAAGTAAAGCATCCGCAATATCCGTTTTTAACAGAAGGGTAGCATTACTTTCCGTATTATCTAACCTTCTAATAATTGCTGTAGTTGCGTAAGTCCCATCTCCTTCAGAAATTGTTGTAGGAGATATGATAAATTCAAAGGAAGGGATGTTAGCTTTATTTAATTTTATGTCAATACTCTCTTGTTTATAACCAACTGCACGGGCTGTGATTTTAGCTGAAAGTTCGGCTTCTGGAACTTTGGTTTCAATTGCTTCAACATCAAATGAAACTTCTTTCATTCCTGCTTTTACCAACAGTTCATCGGGGATTTTTAATCGTTTATTGTAATCTGTTTCTAAATTAATTTTAATATCAGTAGAAGGAACTTGCATAAAATGCAAGGTAATTTTACTTTTATCTCCCGGATTTAAATTAGTAGAAGAAGCAGTTATATTAAATGATGGTATTTCATCATCTATAATTGTTATATCAAAAAAAGTCTCTTTATAATCATTCCCTGAAAATGTAATCCTTACTGTTCTATCACCGTCAATATTCGTATTATCTATGGGTTTCGCATAAATAACTGCTGTAGATGCTCCATTTTTAATGGTAACGGATTCCGGAAGTGCAAACTGATTTTCTATAGAGCTTTGAATAGTAAAAGTTTGATCTTTTGATATATCTCCGCTTCGGTTTAACAATATTTTAATTTTATCTTCAGAATTTTCAAGAATTTTATTTTTATCAGTTTCAATAAATAATACTTTATTTAAAAATATTGAATTAGCAGAAAGTGCTTTATTGTTATCTTTATCTGAATCAGGTTCTTTCACAGATGATTCAGCGATAATATTTACTTCTAATTTACAATTTCCATCAAACCCGATAATTTTAGGTAATTTAAATTCTCCTTGCCTTATAATATTATCATTTTGATTTAAATCATTTTTATAAAAAATTGAACCTAATAAATATTTTTGATCGTTTATCTCTGAAACAAGATACACTTGTTCTGTCCAACCTCCTACGGCAATTTTTTTTCCTAAATTTTTAACTTTCCACGAAGCTGTTAGTTTTTTATCGGGTACAGCTTCTGACCCTAAAGTTGTAACTTCAGAAACTTCTAAATCGGGAGAAAAATCTTTTTTAATTAGCAATTTTCCTCCTTGATGGTTAGAACCTACATCCTGAATTTTAGTTGAACTTACTATAACATTTTTTAATAAAATATCAAAAGATTGTCCATCTTTATAAGTAATTGGTATTTCAATAGGAATTTCAATAAGAGTTCCTCTATTTCCTTTAAAGACTTTATTAGTATAGGAAAATACCATGAAATGATAATTCCCATCTTTATCCAAATTAGTAAATAGTACATGATCTTCTCCTTTACGATCTTGCTTCAAAATACTTTCTTTATCATATACAATTAAACCTTTCGGAACAACTAATGTAAATTCTACACCAATAATAGGATCACTATTAGTTAAATCTATATTTATTTTCGTTTTTTCACCTATACTTGCTGATACACTCGGAATTTGTAAACTATTCTGAGCAGATAACATAGTTATGCATAATGTAAAAACGATTTTAAATAGCGTTTTTATTTTCATAATCATTATTTTTATTAATCGGTTACTAAGATTTTTCTTTTATATGTTTTCTTATAATTTCTAAATTTTTGTTCTAAAAAATAGATATATACACTGGGCGTGAGGTTGCTTTTAAATAAAGTATACTCACAATTTCCTTGGTTTACCGGCAAATTTTTTACAACCTTTACTACCCTTCCTTGAAGATCATATAAAGTTAAATGAACATCTAATGCATTATCCGGAAGATAATACTTTATAAAAGTTTTCTCTGAAAAAGGATTAGGTGTATTAGTTACTTTATTCGATAAATCATTAGCTTCATTAGTATCCTCAATATTTAATAATTTACCATTAATTTGGAACACAATTTCTTCAGCCTTTTCATTGGACAATAGTCCAGATACAATTTTACTACCTGAAGGAATTTGAGCTATGGGATGTTTTCCAACTTTAAGTCCATCTTTAGTGCTAAAGCATAGTATACTAATTAGTTCATGATTCTTAGAAACATGTAAAGTAAAATCTTTTGGGTTTAGTAAGGATATTATATTTTCATTTAATCCTCCTTTTAATCGAATATCAAAAGCTGAAACCGTTTGATCAAAATTTTCTATATATAAAATATTGTTTTCAATACTTAAATTACTAGTCAAGTTTCGAGAAGTAACTTCATTTTTAACTTGAGGATTTTTTTCTAAAGTATTACTCTGAATCTGATTTACTAATAGTAATACATCCAGTAAATTTATATCAGAATCCTTATTTATATCAGAAGCGGAATAATTAAAATATTTAGGATAAATAGATTGCAAATAATTTAAAATTGTTTGTATGTCAAGAACATTAACTACTCCATCCATATTTGAATCTCCGTCTTTATATGTCAAAATATAGCTTATATTACTATATTTTGTTGTGCCTGATATCTGTTTTAAGGTTAACTCTTGATTAGTTGGAATATTCCATCGTTGAATTAAGTCTACTAATTTTATACCTTTCTCTGGTATAGTTATATTCTTACTGAAATCACCAATAGTGATCGAATAACTTTGATTAATAAATTTATGTGATTTATGATCGTATCGATTTATGCTTGTATCTTTTATCACAGTTTGATCAGATAATGGTAATTTTCCTAAATCAATAGTTTGACGATCCAAAATGACTGTAACATTTGATGGAATTATTTTTTCAATACCATTTATACGGTTAGAAGAAAGATTTATCGATTTAAGTTTAGGTAAATCTGCTATTTCTTTCGGAATTATTCCGTTTAAATTATTGTCGGAAAGATTTATTTCAATGATATGTCCTTCATTATGAATTATCCCTTTCCAAGATTGTATATGTAGATTATTTGATGAAATATCCCATTTTTCTTTCCATTGATCACCATTTGTTTTTTGGTATAGCTTCACCAAAGCTCGATATTCTTCGTCAAAGACCGGAGTGGTAGATTGTCGTACAATGCCTTTATATCGGTTATGTGAACCTGACGCAGAACCGTCTGATTGCCAAATGGCTATAGAAGCACTATCGGGTATTTCTGATATATTTATATCTGAGAAAATGATCAAACTGTCTTTAGCTGTACTTTTGGATATATTTAAATTATTAGCCTGTAAGTAAAATGTATTTTTAGCTTTGAAATCAGAATTTTTAGTATCGTATAAATTAATTTTATTTAGCTTAACGATAATTTTATCATCTTTTAATTCTAAATATTCATCTTTGCTGCTCTCTTGATTTCGTATATCTGCATTGTTAAAAGTTAATGGATGATCAATATCGGTAAAAGAATTATTCGATAAATCAAGCTCATTTATTTCTTTTAATTCATTTAACACTATTGAAGGAATATTCCCGGAAAAATTATTATTAGATAAAATCAATTTTTTTAGTTCTTTTGATTCCGACAATGAGGCAGGAATGTTTCCGGAGATTTTATTACTTAAAACATTTAAAATCTTTAATTTTTTTAAATTACCTAATGATATGGGTAATTCCCCTTCTATTTCGTTTGAGTTTAAATTTAGAACTTCAAGATATTTCAATCCTGAAATTTCCTCAGGAATAGTTCCCATCAACAAATTATTTGGTAAAGAAATAGATATTATATGTCCATCTTTAATTCCTACACCATACCAATTTTCTATATGTAGGTTATTTTTCGACACATCCCATTTATTTTTCCATAGAAATCCTAGTGTAGAAGAATGAAACTTTTTTAAAATTTCAAATTCAGTAGCTTCCACCTGTCTACCGAAAGTTAATTTATCATAATATATGTTTGTGCCTTGTGCATATCCTTCCGTTTGTTCAATTCTTACCTTATCTCCATATTTTACTCCCCACGAAGCTATATCCTTAAAATATAACATTCCGTTATTAGAATATGTTGATCCCTTTCTTACATTATTAATATATATATTAAAAATATATTTTCCATTAAGGTTTGAAGATCCGTTGTTTATGGAGAAAACACAAATTTGCGGAAGTTGGATAATCAATTCATTAGTGCCCGTTTCTAATTCTGAAATTTTAATAGTTTGATTTTTAAAATTTATATTTGAAATTGCCCAATGATTTTGAATTAATGATTTTGGTAGGTCTGTGAGTTGATTTTCATTGGCTTCTAATTTTATTAAACTCGTCATATTTCCTATGGTTGTGTTTAATTGGGTTACCATTGATTTACCTACATCCAGATATTTTAATTTCTGTAACTCTCCCCAACTTTCCGGGATTGGCCCCCCTATTTTGCTTCCATATAAGTATAAGCTTTCTAAATTCTTTAATCCCGATAAAATACTCCAATCCGTCCCCTGAAAATCTTTTTCAACTCGATAAGAGGATAAACTTAAATAGTTTAAGTACTCCAAATTTTTTATACTTTCCGGCAGTTTGCCTTTTACATTATAAAAATAATATAAACTAAGTCCGGTGACATGTCCATTCTCTACTGTTATGCCATCCCATTTTACTTCATGTAAATTATTCTCCGTTATATCCCATTTTTTCCAACTAGAATAATATCCTTTCCAGTTCGCTCCATTAAGCTGGTTATAAATATCTACTAAGGCTTGGTATTCTTTTTCCGGTACTTTCGGTAATTCTATATTTACTTGGGAAAATCGTAGATAATTGTCTCCCAAATAAGTATTATTTTGTGTATACGTTTCTTGATATAAATAGAGATCATCTCCTTTTTTAATTGNTGATAATAATTCTTTGGGTATAGTTACTATTCCTTTTTCTGATACCGGCAAGTATTCTCCTATTTGACTACCTCTTAAATAAATACGAAGTAATGGTTTTTGACTGAAATCATTTTTGGTTCTATTATATAAAAATAGTTGGGGTAAGCTTATTTCTATATCTTCTCCTTTATATGTGATTAGAGGTAAAGTAATGGTTTGTTTACTTAAATCGTAATCCGTTATGCTATAAGGTAAAAAAACTTCTATGGTTGAAATTTGATTACTATATAATTTTACTGTCTTTAAGCTTTTAATCTCTTCCAGTTCTTTGGGTACTTTTTTGAATTTATTATATGAAAGATCTAAATATTCCAACTTACATTTAGAAATTGATGGGGGTAATTCTTNGTATTTGATTTCCATCTAATTCTAATCTTATTAAATTTTCCATATTTCCTATGGTGGAATGTAATTGATTTATTGAGTTATACCTTACTTCTAAATGCTTTAATTTCTTTAATTCTCCCCAACTCTCCGGTAATGATCCTTTTATTTTATTCCCATACAGATATAAAACTTCTAAATTTTTTAATCCGGATAATACATTCCAATNTGGTCCCTTGAAAGTCTTTTTGTATATAATATGAGGATAAATTTAATATTTTTAAGTATTCTAAATTTTTTATGCTTGTCGGTAGTTTGCCTTTTACATCATAAAAATAATAGAGGCTTAACTCTGTTATATGACCATTTTCTACTGTTACTCCATCCCATTTTATTTCATGTAAATTATTTTCCGTTATATCCCATTTTTTCCATGAATTGGATCCACTCCAATTAGAACCGTTCAATTGGTTGTAAATATCTACCAAGGCTTGGTATTCTTTTTCCGGTAATTGCTTAACATTCAATGATTGTGAAAAACATAGAGAAAATGAAAACAGATAAAATATAAGAACTAATAATAATCTATTCATAAATAATTATATTTAATTAATAATATCTAATTTAAATAAAAATACATGAAATATAAACAAATTGTTTATATTTATATAAAATAATAAATAGTATATATTATACAAATATAAAATAATATTAATTCATTAATAAATTATTTTACATTTAAATTGAAAATTTCAAAAATATAATTAAATAATAATCAATATCCTTATTATATATACTATGTTTATATTTAATAATTAAACTAAAATAAATTTAAAACATATTGAATTATAATAAATATATTTTATTTATCATTATAACAACAATAATCAATATTTTATATCATTAATTAAAAAAAATAGATTTATAGTTTTATTTATGAATTTTTGATTAAAAATAATTAAGATTTATAAAAAATATAAAGGGCTGAGACTTTTTTTAAAGTTAAGTGTTTAGATCAAATTATTAATATATCAATCTATTAAATTAATAAATTTTTTATATTTGATAATACATTTATAATAATAATAATAATAATAATATATTTATTAGTTTAATATTAAATAACAATAATTTTAATTCAATTTTTATTTCTAGCGTTAGAATAATTTTTAAAGAGAAATGGGCTAATTAATTAATGTAAAATTTAGATTTATATTATTTGACAATTTAATGGTATAAAAAAACATATAAATGATGTATGTAAAACCTCATATTGATATCTAGGGTTTACAATAATAAACGATATCGATGACATCAGATTTAGACATAGCTCCCGGATTAATTCCTAATTCTCCTTCCGGAATAGGAATTCCTAATTTTTGAAAATGACTTTCCCAATACGGAATAAATTTTCCTGTCTCGGAGGATTTAAATGTCATTACATTTAAAGGAAATACTTCTTTATTACCATTGGATTTATACAAAATTTTATATATAAGCTCTGAACAATAGTATTGATCATTAGTTAAATCAAAAGCGTCATCGTATTCTTTACCTATTAATTTTTGAGCTTCTTTTATCGCTTGTGGAATCAATTTTTGATAGGGTGCTTTCAATCTTCCTACAACAGAAATGGGCGGTTTATTTTCATATTTTTTTGGAACTAAAAATTCTTCCAGCGGTGTAATTTTTACTTTTGGATGAGTTGCTTCAATTACATAAAATGATTTTGTAATAGAATCTTTATATACCATTCCAACATGGGTGAAATTATAATTTTCTATGCCTGAAGTAACCTGTTTGATCGCGCTATCCATATTTTTAGCATAGGATTCTTGAAACAGTAAATCTCCATCTTTTAAATCAAATGTAAATGAACTATAAATTTGTGAAAAAACAAAATAAAATTGATATATAACGATTAGGCTAAAATACTTTTTCATAGATTCTATTTTTCGTCACAAATATAAAAAACACACAATAGTTTATGTGTTTTTTATATTTTTTTAAATTTAAATTAAAATTTCAATATTTTAATTCAGTTTATTGTTATATAATCTACACCGCTATGAGCGGACATTTCAGGCGCATACACGGATTGCACTGAAGTAAACCCGTTTGAAAATCCTCCTTTATTAGTAGATATTACCTCATATTCAAACACATATGTTCCTTTTCTTATATGTTCAAAGAAAAAATTAGTAGATGAATCGCGAGTACTTTCATAATAACTTAATCCATTTTGATATTTATATGAAGAAAAAATATTAACTGGTTCAAATCCTGTAGCTCTCATATCTTTAATATGAATAAAATCCATATCACGATCTGCTTTTAGTATCAGTCTTATAGTAATTACATCACCGATGGATATATAATTTTTACTCGTAATTTCCTGTAATATAAAACCTTGATCAGATACCGTTTTTTTAAATAATTTTTTCTGAATTTTAATAGCATTTCCTGCATCATTTATTTTATCTAAATCTTCAATATATTGATAATATAATCCTCCCCAAGCTATACCGGGAGAAGTTTTTTCAATTTTTATATCTCCTATTTCCGATTTCATTTGCTCAGAATTCCATGTTTTTTTAAAATATCCTGTAGTTTGAGTTAAAGAAGCATCGACTGATGGATAAATTTGCTTGTTTCCGCTAAAAATGGTCACATTTTTTTCTCTTTCAGACCAATCTTTTCCAAAATTCAATAAAGCATACAAAGCATTAGTTGTAGCTTTCGTAGAGCCCCAAGAATTAGTCTGTTTATTACCTAGCAGCCAAATTTTCATTTCTTCTACAGAATTAATATCTCGGGGAGTCACCTCTGCAAAGGCTTCTATAATTTTAGTTTGAGATTCGATCGGTGTTTGGTATCTGGACCATCCGGCTAGATTATCTTTCCAATACATACCTGTAGTTTCTGATTTCACCGATGTTTCTTTCAAATTATGAAGCACAGTTTGCGCTGATGTTGTATATCCAAATCTATGCAAAGTGACGGCCAACATCGCTTTATTTTGTGTATCTAACTTTTTAAAATATTTTGTAAAATTTCTGTTAATCTCTTTACTGTAGTTTTCTGTTTCTAACGGTAATGGATAACGATCTTTCCAAAAACTTCTTACATAATAATACTGTAGTAAATCGCCCTCCTCTCCTGTTTTTTCCATTTGATTTTTATGGATATAATCCAATGCGTTTTGATCGGAATATGCAATAGCTTTTTTAATCACCTGTTCCAAATCATTCGGTATATACGTTGAATACTGAATGCCCAACATTCTTCTGAGTTGACCTATTCCGGCAATAATATTATCAGTTATATATGCATTGGAATTTCCTCCTTCAAACCAAGCAAAACCGCCATCAGGGTTCTGTAAGTTTTTGAGTTTCTCTAGAACTTTCGCATTTTCTTGAGCCATTTGGTTTAAATCAAACAGCAAAGAGATTCTCTTTTTCTCTTCGGTTTCATTTTCACCGGTACGTATCCAAGGGGTTTCTTCTAATAGTATATTTTTCAATTCTTGATTCTTTTCTAAATTGGATATGTTGATCCCTTTAGAATTCCAATCATTTAATACATTTTTAATATTCGGAACGGTATTTACTATAAAAGAGGCCAATACATTCCCATATAAACGACTAAACACTTGCTCCGAATTTTCATAGGTATATTCCTTTAAATAAGGAATGGTAAATACAGCCAGCCATACAGGGTTAGTAGCAACCTCCAGATTTAAACTTAATGGAGATAACGACTTTGAAGAATGAGTACTAAGCTTATCTAAATGATATTCTTTTGTTTCATTTTCTTTTATGTTGATAGGTACAGATTCGGTGATTAATACCCTATCGGAAAGTATGGGAAGTACACTTTCTTCTCCATCTGAAAAATTACCTGCATTTGCAACTATGCGGAAACTGACGGCTTGAATATTTTTTGGAACTTTAATTTTCCAACTTACTTCGGTATTTTTAGACAGTTCTGCTTTGAAAGGTATAACAGGGGATAAATTATTAAATGTATCATCTACCGATTTTTGAGTAAATGCATCAAAAAGAAAAAGCCGTGCATTTCCGGTTATATTTTTTCCGGTTAAATTATTAATTTTTGTACGTATCGTTAGTTCATCTCCTTCTCTTAAATATCTGGGAAGATTAGGCACTACCATGAGATCTTTTTGAGTTTGTGTATGAAATTCGGCTGTTCCCGTGTGTAAATCTTTGGTGTGAGCTAAAATAAGAAGTTTCCATTGAGTTAAAGCCTCAGGTGAGGTAAATGAAAACGTAACATTACCTTTCTCGTCAGTATAAAGATTAGGATAAAAGAATGCTGTTTCTTCTAAATTCGTACGATATTTCAATTGAGAAAGATTCTTTTCAACATCTGTATTTTGATTTATTATCTTTTGCTTATTATTTCTTCCGGTTAATCCTTTTTCCCAATTAGAATCGGATTGCATATAATCAGCGTTTTTAGGAATGGCAATTGCAGAAGTAGCTACCACTTCCCCATCATATAAAGAACCTATGGATATATCCTTCAAATCAACTTTTTTTGGATTTTTATAAATTAAATTAGGTAACTTTTCTGATAATCTATTTGAAATGAGATTATAACCAATGGTAGAAGCCGATTGATATAATACCCCATACGTATAATACTTCCAAGGAGTGAATGTGTAAGTAGTTGGAGCAAATTGATCTAAAGACTCATCGTACATTGTAGCCAGTACTTCTGCAGCAATTTTATCTTTATCATTCCCGCTAATAGTCAAAGTCCAGGTTTCTTTTTGTCCCGGATTTAGCTTATTCCTAAATACATCAGTTTTAATTTTTAAGTCTTTAGGTTTTTCAACAACCTCAATTTGAAAGCTTTTTACTTGATATCCATTTTCATTAACCAAATAAGTTAAAACAAATAGTCCATTACTAATAAAATCCTTAGTTGCCGTAAAGGAATAGGTTCCTCTACCTTTAACTAAGGGTATTTCTTTGTGAACTATCCATTTCCCGTTACTTTCCAAATGTAAAACGGCTGTTGTATTTTTTAAATCAGAAAAAAAGTTGAGTTCAATTTTTTCTCCTACCTGATATGATGATTGCGAGGCGTTTACACTAAAATATTCATAATCTGATGATTTTAATGTTTTATCATCTTTTATTTCAATAATTCTTTGTGTTTTAACGGTATCAGTACCCAATACAGTTTCAGCTTCCACTAAATAAAATCCTTTAGATAATCGAGAAGAAAGATTAAGAGTATCTGATATTTGAGTATCAAACTTATAGGTATTTATTTTTTCTTTTTTCCATGCCAACGGATCCTGCTCATCTTTAGCATAAGGTAAATGTGGAAAATAACGTACAAATGTTTCTTTATCGTATAATTGATATTCAGGAACGATTGCCAATTTATTTGGAAGAAGTATTCTGGATGAACCTTCTAATTTATATAGGTTAACAATCCCTTGAGCATATACTTTTACCTCATTTAAATTAGTTGATTGTATGATAAGTTTAGTAAAATCTTTTTGAGTGGATACATCCGGTGTATGTAAGGTTAGTTGCAAAGGGAGATCTCCTAATGAAATTTTAGTTTTTTTAGTTTGGGTTTCTCCGGTATTATCTGTAACATCTACGGTTAAAATATAGGTATAATATCTATATTCATTATCCTTTTTAACATCTTTAGCCTTGGCGAGATAGGAAATTGCAAAAACTCCCTCTTTATCTGTATTTACTTCTCCATGCGCTATTATTTCGGATTGATCTGAATAAGGCATGGGATAATACATCCTATATAAAGGTACTAAACCTTTTCTTTCAACCCTGTATATAACTTTTGCATCAGTAACAGGCGATCCGTTATATGATAATGCTTTACCTTTACTTACCACCTGTTCATCTAGTTTATAATTTCCTGAAAAATCATCAAATGTGATTTCAAATTTTGGTCTTTTGTATTCTTCTACTGAAAAATAATGAGTATCATTACTGAAATTGGAAGATATATAATAATTTCCTGTCAAACATTCTTGAGGCAGAATAAACTCTCCAAATATACTTCCGTAATCATTTGTAGTTAAATTTAATGTTGAAATTTCCTGTCCATTCGCATTATTTAATGATAGAGTCACTTTTTGCTGTTTTACTACTAAGGTTTTATCCTTATCTTTAGTATAAAGTATTACTTTAAAAAAAACTTTTTGTCCGGGTCTATAGATTGATCTGTCCGTAAAAAAAGCACTCATCTTTTGAATATCATTTTTAATTACATCACTTTCATCATTGTACATGCTTGAAGGAAGTTTCATATAGGAATTTGAAGAAGGAATATATATATAAGTATCTCCAAATTTTGAGCTGAGTTTAGATAAATCAAAAAGTCCGTGTGAGTCGGTTGTAATGGTATAGGGCTCAAGTAAATTTTTCGAATCTATATTATTATTTTGTTTTTTGTATACGGTTATAGATTTAGTTGGATAGACCTTTCCCGTTTTACGATTTAATAATTGAAATAATGGATTTACGTATCTTCCTAATTTAACAATACTCCAGTCATGGACCATAAAGTATAAGGTTCCATTGAACTCTGAATTTAATTCTTGATTGGGTATAAATGATGAATTTGTTGACAATTCCAACATATAATTTCCTTCGGAAAGGCCATCTAATTTAATTAACGTAGAATGAGTCTTAAAATCTGAAAACGATTTCCATTCCAACACACCATTTCTGATCTGTTTTTTATTTACCATGTAATAAATTCCATTGGATATAAATTCTGAATTAGTCGAATTTAACATCGTATTATTATCCGTACTTAGCTGAAAAATTCGATAATAAACTTTATTGATATTAGTAGCTTCTATTATCAACGGGATGTTTTCATTTGGTAATTGAACTTCATCCAATGAGGCATTGAGGGATATTTTTTGAATTTCTTCGATAAGATTTTTACAATTTATAGACCACGGATTATTTTCAGAATAGGTAACATTTTTACAAATTGAATATGCTTTTTCTTTGTTTGAATTCATATTCATACTCGCAGCTTTGTAATATAAATAGGCGGAAAATTTTTGAGTCGGATAAGAATTTGCTAAATTCTCTACTAAAGCTGCTTTCTTCTCCAAAGTTTCAGAAGAATGAATAGTATTTTCAATTTGTTTTAATTTACCGTTTAGAAAAGCTGATTTATCCAAATCATTTTTGTGAAATTCGTATAAATCTTTATAAAGACCGTTAATTTCTTCTTCTTTATTCTTTTTATCCAAAGACCCCTTGGTATCTGTTGTATTCTGCGTTAAAATAAACTCGCTTGGTAAGTCGTTTTTTTCTAACGCATGGATATATCGAAACACTAAAATATCGTATAAAGTAGGATATAATTCTATATCTTCATCTGAATTTAAAATGTTTTTCCAAAGTAATGTTTTTTCTTTCTTAAGTAATTGGTCATTTTTAATGGATTCTTTATACAAGGAAAAACTCTTTTGCATAAGTTGTTGAGTGGACCAATCGCTAATATCATTGGAATGAAATTCAGTTTCTGTAATATTTCTTCTTTCCCAACGAGTTCTAATTGAATAATCTTCATAAATTTTTGCTAACATCGATTTTGTTAAGGATAAAGTAATCTCTTTAAAAGAATTCATTTCCTTTTCAAAATTTTGGATTACAAGTTTGTAAGGATCATTATCTTTATCCTCTTGAGTTTGAGATAAGATTAGATATTGATATATCAAGGAATTAATAATTTCCGAAGAATTATTTTCTTTTTTTGCCTGAATGTATAGTTGATTAACTTTAGGAAGTAAAGATTTAAACTCTCCATTCTTCATTTCTATATCAATTTCCTTCCATTCTTTATCATAATTGATAACTTGTGCCATACCTATTTGAATTATCCAAAAACTTAAAAATAAAAAAATCGATTTCATATGATTTTATTTCAAATTATAAAATATCTATTGTTAATTTATTACAATAAAGATGCTTAAATTACTAAATTCCATAAAGATTGTATATAATTTTTTAAAAAATTAATCTTATATATGGATAAAAAAACAATAAACTTAATTGATAATATGATATAATATTGTATAAATTATATAATACAATAAAAAAAGCTAAAGAACAATTATTCGTATTAGAACTAATTATCTTACTATGATTGCTAAATTTCAGCGTAAAAATTATATATAATTTTAAATGAAAAGATAAACGAAAATGATCTTTGTAATAACAAGCAATTTGTTTTACAATACCAATTCGTTAAATAATTTTAAAAATGTTTGATTAAGATCCGAAGAAAACCCGGGATGTGGTCTGGATGTTTGAATCATAGTACTTCTTTCAGAAGTTAGCCAACGAAATCTTTCTGCAATACCCATAGCAGCTATGCCTCGTCCTGAAGAATCTCCTATACTAATTTTTTTAAATGCTTCCAACGCATTTATAATACAATCAATATCAAAAGTATTATCTTTACTAAAACATTTTATTTTTTCTTGATCAACTATATATTCGACTTTGATAAATTTAGCTTCTTTTGAAAACAAAATAATTCCCACATTTATAAATTCTTCTCTTTCAACTTTCGGCACCAATCGTATAACGGAATATTCATATAATCGTTTTTCTTGCATTATTAGCTTCTTTTATAAATAGTTGTGAATTATTTAATCTTTTAGAAAGGAATTTTTGATAAATATTTTTTATATCCTGTATGGATTCTTCGGAATTTTTCCAATCTAACCAATCATCGGGTATTAAATTTACTATTTCACCGATTTTTTCTAAACTTATTAGTTCTTTGCACTGTTGATCAATTTCTTCGAGGTGCGAGGCAAAAGGTAATAACACATGGTTTTTAATTTCGGCAAAAGGTGTAACCGATAATCGTTCCCAGTTTATCCAAGAATGATGAAAATATAAGGAAGCTCCCATATCAATCAGCCATAATTCTTTATGCCAAATAAGCATATTCGTATTTTTAATCGTTCTGTCAATATTAGTTAAAAACGCATCTAACCATACAATTTTTGAGGCTAGATAGGAATCAACCTTTGTAACCACCGGATCATAAGTTAACGCTCCTGACAAAAAATGTAAACCTAAATTCAAACCTCTACTTGCTTTAAGTAAATCTTGTATTTCTTCATCAGCTTCCGTACGACCAAACGCTTCGTCTAAATAGATAAATACTATTTCAGGAATGTTCAATCCTAACAATCTTGCAATTTCCCCTCCAATTAACTCAGATATTAAAGCCTTAGTTCCGTGTCCTGCTCCCCTGAATTTGATCACGTAATTAAACCCGTCATCAGCTTCTGCCAAGGCAGGTAAGGAACCTCCTTCTCTCAACGGGGTAATGTATCTTGTAACGTGTACGCTTCTCAGTTCCATAGTGAATGGGTTATCCTCGGTAAAGTTACATTTTTTTCTAACTATTAATTTTTATTAAAAATTAAATTTTTACTCAACATAAGTTTTTATCTTAGCTTAAACTCAAATTAAATCCGAATACCCTTCACCAGGCAAGTTAAAAATTTAATATACTTTGATTCATTTAAACTATTCAACTATAGATTTTCTTTAGTAAAAAGTATACATAAATCCATAAAGATTAATACATTTGTACAGACAATAAAAAGGAATTATACTTTTTTATTTTAAGAAAATACAAGATGGCAAGTAAAGAAGAAATTAAAAACTTTTTGAAGGAAATAGAGGTTGATGACTTAGTCAGGAATGTACAAATAATGGGTGATACCGTTATAATCGATATGCTTTCTCATTCACCTGCCCTACATGAAAAGAAAAGATTGGAAACAGCTATGCATACAGCTTTTGAACAAAAGTTTGGAAAAGATGTACAGCTTAAATTGAATATTTCAGTAGAAGTACCGGAAAAAAAGGATTCCAGAGGAAATGCTATTCCGGGTATTAAAAATATAATAGCAGTTGCATCAGGAAAAGGCGGTGTCGGAAAATCTACCGTTGCATCCAACTTGGCGACAGCCTTAGTTAAAATGGGATTTAAAGTGGGCTTATTGGATGCTGATATATACGGACCTTCGGTTCCTACCATGTTTGATGTTACCAATGAAAAGCCTTTATCAGATAATAATAAAATTATACCTGTGGAAAGTTACGGAGTAAAGCTTCTTTCTTTAGGATTTTTTGCAGGAGCGAACCAAGCGGTTATTTGGAGGGGAGCTATGGCTTCCAAAGCGATCCACCAATTACTTCATGATGCCAATTGGGGCGAATTAGATTTCCTTCTTATAGACCTTCCTCCGGGAACCGGAGATATACATCTATCGATCGTACAGGAAGTTCCCGTAACCGGATCCGTAATAGTTAGTACACCGCAACATGTGGCCCTGACGGATGTAAAAAAGGGGGTTGCTATGTTCCAAATGCCGGAAATTAATGTACCTGTTCTTGGTTTAATTGAGAATATGGCTTATTTTACGCCAAAAGAATTACCGAATAATAAATATTATATTTTCGGAAAAAAAGGTGTTAAAAAATTAGCTGAGTCTATGGACCTTCCTTTCCTCGGTGAAATTCCTATCATACAATCCATCAGAGAGGCTTCTGATTACGGAAGGCCGGCCGTTTTGCAAGAAGATGAAATGGTATCCGGAATTTATATGAACTTGGCTAAAAATATGATAAGCAGCCTGGTTAAAAGAAATGAAGATTTACCACCTTCAGAAGCGGTAAGAATTACAACAATGGCGGGATGTTCTAACAATTAATTTTATTATTTACATGCAAATGAATACATTAACAGACAGAATAAATCAAGCATTAGAAGAAATTCGTCCTTTTTTAATGTCCGATGGCGGCGATGTTAAACTTATTGAAATCAAAGATAATAAGGTTTTTGTAAGCTTTACCGGCGCATGCTCTGATTGTTCAATTAATCAAAGTACATTAAAATTAGGTATTGAATCAACTATAAAAAAACATGTACCCGAAATTGAAGAAGTAATAAGTATAAGCGAATAAAAAATTTAATCCTGCTCTTTTGTTATTTAATTTTTGGCAATAAGTTTGATAGAATTATGATATTTTAATCTATTTTTATATTAATTACTTTTATTTAATAAATGTTATGAGCTATAACTAATAACCAAAAATTTGGAATGAAAAAATTATTTACGATAGTAGTTACGTTCTTATTCTTTTTTATATTTATATCAGCGGATTATTCAACGCCCTCTTCTACTCAATTTAAAGACGGGGAATATTTAAAGTACAGGATTCATTATGGTTTTTTAAATGCCGGATATGCTACTTTTACCACAAATGTGGTAACTTATAATGAGAAAACTCACTATCATGTTGTTGGTAAAGGATATTCTACCGGTGCGGTAAAATTATTTTTTAAAGTGGAAGACCTATATGAAACTTATATAGATAAATCCACTATGCTTTCTTCTAAATTTATACGTAAAATTCGCGAAGGTTCTTATGTAAGAGATCAAACGATGGTCATTGATCATACGAATAAAAATATTACTTATACTAATAATAAATCCAATAATTCCAAAACCTATAATTATACGGGAGAAATGCACGATATGTTATCTGCATTTTATTATTTAAGAAATATGAATACCGATAATTATACAGCGGGGGATTATATTAATCTTAATATATTTATGGATGGTGAAACTCTAAATTTTAAACTTAAAATTTTGAATAGAGAAACAGTCTCTTCAAGTTTTGGAAAAGTAAAATGTTTAAAAATCAGACCCTATGTCCTTGCAGGAAGAGTTTTTAAAGAGAAAGAAAGTGTAACCATGTGGGTAACCGATGACTCAAATCATGTTCCAATTCAAATTAAAGCTGAATTAGCCGTTGGATCTTTAAAAGCCGATTTAAGTAGTTATAAAAATTTAGAAACTCCAATTAATTTTAGTAAATAATTAAGTTATCTGACAAAACGATATATTCCTTCTCCTTCCGTCCAATTGCTTCCCGATTTAATTAATTTAATGATTCTATTGGCTAATTTATCGCAATTGGATTGAAGAATGTGTATTTTCTTCGGTCTGCCTTCTTTACTTACAGTAAATCCAATAACTATCTTAACTTCTTTAGAATCGCATTTTTCTTTTTTAACCGAAAGGTTTTCATAGATATAGACATTGAAATTTTCCCTTCCTATAGTAGGCTCAGATTCTAAACTTATATGGGTAATACCATTAGATTGTGAGTCACTTACTAAAGAATCTCTTAAATAAGTCTGATTTATTTCTCGATCAGTTTTGTTGAGTTTTTTTACCGGTTCAAGAGAGGAATCTCTATTCATTGTTTTCAAAGATAATAACGATTCCTCAACTTTTTCTTGACTGAGTTCAGCGCTTATATCCCGGTGTGCAATAAATTTATTTTCAAAGGTATCGGTATCTTCTTCGATTGATTCCGGTTCTATATTTCGAATAAATTCTTTAGGATCAATTTTTTGTTTCAATGTATGATTAGATACGATAGTCAAAGGTTTACTTTTATTTTGTGATTTTACTTTGAAAGTATCGGAAAAATCCTTCTTTTCATTGTTTGAACTATTGTTGTATTCATTGATTGCAAAGGGAATATTCGTATTCTTGTCGTTACTTCCTGATTTTTCATAAGCGATTAAATTTCTTTCCTTTCTTTGACCGTTTGTTAATTTATATAGTATACTTATACTGACTAGAAGAACTAATCCGGCAGCTACGACATAAATTGGAAATATATTCTTTCGAGGATTCGTTTTATCTAAAATTTTTCTTTCAAGCTTTTTAATATCCTTATTTGGGTCTCCTTGAACTTCTTCATAACCCTCTAAAGCTTCTCTCAAAAAGTCATCCTTCATGGATTGCCTTTCAATATCTCTGGCATCTTTACCTCTTTTTCTACCTCCTATATAGTTAAGTAAATTTTTCATTTAAGATTTTTTTCTAAACAAAGCTTTAAATTTCTTTTACCGTTCTGTATATAACTTTTAACACTTTTCAAGCTGTATTGAGTAGCATCACAAATATCCCTATACGATTTATCTTTGAAAAAAAACATTTCAATGGATGTCTTTTGAGGTTGAGGTAGCCTGGATATACAATTTTCTAACATTTGATATTTTTTATCATCATTATTTTCATCCAATAAGTCCCAAACATCCTCAGATTGCACATTTTCCATAGCATGATCTATATTTATTTCTATACCTTCTTTTCTTAATTGTTGTAAACAATAATTTTTTGACACCTTATACAACCATGATCTGAAATGATCTATCTTATAATTTAAAATTTTAGGAAGCAAATTTTCAAACAGTTGCATCACTGCATCTTGGGCTTTATGTTCATCTTTTAAATATTTAAGGCAAAGACCATATTGTAAAGGAATATACCTGCTATATAATACACCAAAATATTCGATATTTAGAGTTTCCCGATATTTATCTAAAAGCTCATGGTCTTTATATGTCTGAAGTTTTAAACGATTTTTCAAAAATCCTCGAATAAATAATATTTAGCGCTAAAATACAAATTAATTAGCCTGACAAAATTTTTAAAATATATAATTTTCAGAATTATTGTAAATAACTGAGAAAAATCTTAGTTTTTCCGAGCTTTATCATTCGTTTACTAATTATCTTTAGTAAATTGCAGAAAATTTTGACGTAATGAAAAAATTGTCAGTAGTATCTTATTTGTTTATATCTATTTTATTGGGTGGTGGTCTTGTATCATGCAAAAATGAAGAAAAATCCAAACAATTACCAGATACTTCCCTTTCAAAAAAAGATGAAACAAACCGTTCTGGAAATTCTTTGAACGCGGAATCATCTTTACCGAGTAATGATACTAATAAACAAGAAAAAAGTAGTCCAGAAATTATAACCGGTATCTATCAAGATGCGGATAGCCTTTATCATCTTAGATATATTCTTGAAAAAGGTAAAACCTATTCTTTTAATTCCAGAGAAATTAATAAGCAAACAGTAACTTTTAGAGATAAAAGTCAATCTGTTTCGCAAGAATCCATAGATCCAATAAGCTTTACGGTATTAGATATCAAAAATGATATATATACCTTACAAGTATCCATGGGAGGCAAAAAAGTTATTACTAAAGCGGATGGTAAAGTAGTGGTATTTGATACCAACGGTAAAAAACCGGAAAATCCCGATCAAGCAAAATTGTGGAAAATATATAGGGCAATCAGCAATGTTACTTTTACATTAACGATGGATATTTACGGAAATGCTTCCAACATAAAGGGTATGGACGCTATTTATGAAAAAGCAAAATCAACCTTAAAATCCGAATTGAAAGGAAAAGAACTAGATGATTTTATTAATGCTTTTAAATTGGGTCTGAATCCTGAAACTTTTAAAGCTCAATTTGAAGGATCCATTATGAAATTTCCTTCAAAAGGATTAAAAATTGGAGAGAAATGGAATACTCATCCGGAATTGAAAGATCAAGGGTATAATCAGTTAGTAAAAGTGGGTGACAGTTTAACTGAAGTTCGTATTCAGGGAACTTTACCGTCTAAAACAGATTCTAAAGTGGTAGAAGGGATAACTTATAAATTGTCTGTAAAGGGCACTCAAAGTGGAAAAATTATCATAAATAATAAATCCGGTTGGATTTCCAATGCCAATTTTACTATGACTGTTACAGAAACCAAATCAGCCAGTAAAGGTGATGAAACTGAAAAGGTGGTGCAGAAATCTGTAAATAACACGTATATTAATTGATAGGTTACTAATTAATTTATATATTTATCGATGGGAAGATTAATTGAATTTATATTTTTTGCCACAGTTGCTTATTTTGTTTTCAATATTTTAAATAAAATTTTCTCGGGTACTCGTGCAAAAAACAAATATTCCAGGTCCAAGCCCCATCAATTTAATAACCAAAGAAAAAATTCTTCTCCGAATAAGGGTATTAAATGGGATGCAGAAACAGTTGATTACGAAGAAGTAGAAACTAAAGACAATGAAAAAAAATAGTTATTTTTTGCCGGTTGTAGGATGTTTGCTTTTTTTTGTCATCCTCTCCTTTATGTATTTTAGTCCATTATTATCAGGTAAGTATATTTCTCAACCTGATATCATCCATTATAAAGGCGGAGCGCATGAATTAGAAGAGTATCGATCTATTCATGGTGAAGACACCTATTGGAGCAATTCCATGTTTGGGGGTATGCCCACTTACCAAATGGGAGCTAATTATCCTTCAGATATAATTAAAAGTATCGATCGTTTATTAAGAACTTTTCCTACTCCCGCCAGTTATTTATTTTTGTTGTTATCCGGTTTTTACTTGTTAGGTATGGTATGGTTAAAAAATTGGAAATATGCTTTGTTGGGAAGTATTATGTTCTCTTTTTCAACCTATTTTTTTATCATAATTGGAGCCGGACATAATGCTAAAATTCATACGATAGCCTATTTTGCCCCATTTATTGCAGGTGTATATTTACTATATCAAAAAAAATATGTTACCGGATTTATTCTTACCACTTTATTCTTATCGTTACAAATTGCAGCCAATCATCCACAAATGACCTATTATCTGTTTTTAGCTTTAGGAATTTTTGGTTTGATTGAACTTATTCACAGCTTTAAAACGAAAACATTCAAATCTTTTGGTATTTCTTCTGGCTTTTTTCTTCTGGCAATTTTACTGGCGTTAGGAATGAATTCTACCCGTTTACTATCAACCTATGAATATTCAAAGGAAACCACACGAGGCAAGTCAGATTTAACTATAAGTAAAAATAACGTTTCCCCTAATCAGGGATTAGATACAGATTATATTACTCATTGGAGCTACGGCATTTTAGAGACGGCAAATTTATTTGTTCCTAATTTTATGGGGGGTGGCAACAATGAAAAAGGATTTAAAACCTCTAATCTTGAATCATCTTTACGGGAAAATATTAGATCACAGGAAGAATATACTCAATTTCAACGTACTTTTAATGGCTCTTATTGGGGAGAGCAACCGGGTACCGTAGGCCCTGCTTATCAAGGATCTGTAGTCATATTTTTAGCATTTTTAGCTTTATTTTACTATAAAGGGAGATATAAATGGTGGTTAGTTGCAGCAACCGTTCTAAGTTTCTTTTTAGCTTGGGGTAAAAATTTTGGGATCTTTACTGATTTTATGATTCAGTATTTCCCATTATATAATAAATTTCGAGCTGTTTCTTCGGCTCTCGTGATTGCTGAATTTACTATTCCTTTATTGGCTTTATTGGGTACGTATTCATATTTTATGGATAAATCTCTTACCCAAGTTTATAAAACTAAAATTTTATATATAAGTTCCGGCTTTATATTGGTTATTTTATTACTTCTGTATGTATTAGGATTAAAAATATTTAGCTTTCATACTTCTTTAGAAGGTAATTCTATAAAATCTGAAATACTAGAAGCAATTAGAAAAGATCGTTTTGCCCTTTTCCAATCAGATATTTTACGAACTTTTTTCTTCGTATTAGTTTGTTCTGTACTTCTTTGGGCAGCGCAAATTAAGTCCTTTAAATCAAGTTATGCGGTTTTAGCTATTGCCGCATTATCTTTAGTTGATTTATGGGGAGTGGATAAACGTTATTTAAATGATGATAATTTTGTGGACAAACAATTTTATAAAAATCCTTTTCCTACTCAAGTAACAGAAAGTCAATTAGAAAAAGCCCAAACCGATCCAACCTTGGCTCGTATTGTCAATGCAGCACCTATTAACCAGGCATTAGATATAATTAAACAAAACGATCATGCTCATTACAGAGTATTCAATCTGTTGTTAAGTCCTTTTAATGAAACTAATACCTCTTATTTTCATCAATCGATTGGTGGATATCATGGAGCTAAATTAAGGAGATATCAAGACTTAATAGATTTTTATTTATCGGACAGCTTAAATTTACCTATACTTGATATGTTAAATACCAAGTACATCATCACTGCCGATTCTATAATCAGACCTATTCCTAATCCTAATAATAATGGAAATGCTTGGTTTGTAAATGAAATTGTTTTTGCCAACAATGCCGATGAGGAATTATTAGCATTGGGAAAGATTGATAACAAAAGAAAAGCAGTCATAAATTCAAAATATAAAAAAGACCTTACCATACAATCTTCCTCTGATAGTTTATCTTCTATAGAATTAAAAGAATATTTACCGAATAATTTAACCTATGTTTCTAATAGTAAAGAGGAAAAATTAGGAGTTTTTTCGGAAATTTATTATCCACATGGTTGGAAGGCTTCAATAGATGGAAAAGAAGTTCCTATTTATAGAGCCGATTATACGTTACGTGCCTTAAAAATACCTGCAGGAAAACATACTATAAATTTTTCCTTTAATCCTCCCGTAATTCAAAAAGGAAAATATATAACTCTGGGCACTTGTCTTCTTTTTGTAATCATAAGCAGTACATTATTGATATATGACTACAAAAAAAGATATAAATCCTCTGAGATTTCAAAATCTTTGTAAGACATGTGTAAAAAGGTTTTAATCATTTCCTATTATTGGCCTCCGGCCGGAGGCCCAGGGGTACAAAGATGGTTAAAATTTACAAAATATCTGCCGGAATTCGGTATTGAACCTCATGTTTATATTCCCGAAAATCCCTCCTATCCTATTTTAGACCCAAGCTTGGTTGATGAAATAAATCCTAAAATAAAAATTATCAAAAAACCTATATGGGAACCGTACCGTTTAGCTGAGACACTCACCAAGAAAAATAAAGATTTTAAAGCCGGTCAATTTGAAACTTCTAAAAAACAAGGAATTTTATCCAGGGTTTCCGTATTCATAAGAGGAAATTTTTTTATTCCCGATGCTCGTATGTTTTGGATTAAACCTTCTATTAAGTTTCTTGAAAAATATATGGATGAATACAATATAGATACTTTAGTAACAACCGGGCCTCCTCATAGTATGCATTTAATAGGATTAGGATTAAAGCAAATAAAAAAAGACAAAATCAAATGGATCGCCGATTTTAGAGATCCTTGGACTCAAATTTCCTATTACTCTCAACTAAAACTAACTCAAAGATCTGATCAAAAACATAAGGAAATGGAAAAAGAAGTTTTTCAAAATGCCGATCTGATTCTTTCAACCAGTTATTCAGATAAAGAAAATTTTAAAAAATTAGGAGCTAAAAATGTTGAATGTATTACTAATGGTTTTGATTCAGAAGTTAATAGAGCAGATGAACCAACTTCTGTATTCACCATTTCATATGTAGGGATGCTCGAGACGCTACGAAATCCAACTAATTTATGGAAGGTATTAGCGGAATTAATCTTAGAGAATCCAACATTTGCCTCTCAATTCCGTTTAAAATTAGTGGGAAAAATTTCTGATTCGATTATAGAAGAGTTAAATAATTCGGCTTTAAAAAATAATTGGATCAATATAGGATATTTACCTCATGTTGAATCGATTAATGAAATGAATAATTCTAATTTATTGCTATTGACCAATTTTAATAATGAAAAATCCAAAGGTATCATTCCGGGTAAATTATTTGAATATTTAGCTACAGGTAAAACCATTTTATCTATAGGACCACAAAATGCTGATGTTGAGAAAATTTTAATTGAAACCGAATCCGGTAAACATTTTACTTATAACGATCACGATCATCTAAAACAATTCATTTTAACCGAATTTAAAAGTTGGAAAAACAATACTGCACATTTTCCATCATCAAAAATTTCCAATTTTCACAGAAAATTTCTGACTGAAAAATTAATTAAATATTTATAGAAATTATCCCAAATAATAATTACATTTTCTTCATTATAAAAATTTGAGAATGAAAATAATTATTATTGAATACAATTTTTTATAGATTATTATTTAAACAAGTAAAAATAAAATGTACTTAAATCAATATATTTAAATATTTATATTAATCTGTATAGTAAAGAATTAAGAATTATAAGCAAACGACTTAACTTTTTTATATTGAACAATATTATTAACTTCTTACCTTTTTGCATACAATTTCCTCATTATAAATTCATTTATAACGATATAATCGATTAACTGTTTAAGTTAATCATTTACAACAATTTATAACGAAATAGATTAAAAAAAATATTCTTTTTTTTATTTCCTAAAAATTCATTCTAAACCACAGTAAAAAGTTGGGTTTAAAATTGGGTATACAGTTGGGTATACAAAATACAATATACTTTATAACGTTAAAATATATATAATTCTAATTATCGATTAAAAATATAACTTAAAAGCAAAAATAACATACATATATTCCACGAAGAAAAAAATATAAATTTATTAATGCATTGACTATCAACTAATTGAAATAAGACAGGATTTTTGAATGTGTAAGTTATAAGATTAAAAAAATAATTTAATATATTAAGTTAAAGCATAAAATATTATAAAGATAAGTAGTTAATTTCTAGTAAAGATTCCCCATATATTATTTATTAATTATTTAAATTTTTGTCTAAATACTTTTTACAAAGTGTTTTAAAATCTATAAAATTAGATTTTTTATACTTTTTGATATAATATTCATTATCATATGCGAAATTTTTTAAATAATCAAAATATATCTGTAATAATTCCAATATTATATCTTTATTTTTATATAACCAATTAAATTTTTTTTCAGAAATAGTGCCTTTTTTATTTAAATAAGTAATTATTCTTATAAGCGTATTTTCGTCCATTATTTATAGTAGTGAAAAGTTTTTTTGTTTTTTTGTAAAACTATAAATGTACGAATATACAGGATAAATGAAACGATATTTATATATAGTTACCTAAAATTTATCTTTTTAAAATATATATTTTAATATAATTTATTCTTTATAAACTAAGTATTAATTTTTTTTTCCAATTGTTTTATCTCTTGTTTGAGCTCTTCAATTTCTTCTCTATAAAATTCATTTAGTTCAATTAATATTTTTATTTTTTTTTCGGCTACATTAAGTTTTTTTTGCATCCTTATAGCATCTATAAGTGCAATATCTGTTAAATCATCATTACTCTTTAACATTTCGCCGTCACCGGTTAAAAGCCATACAGGGTTTATATCTAAACAATTGTCTAATATTTTATTAAGTACACCTTCTCCTAAATCAGATTCTCTTTTTAATTGAGTACCTATATACCCGTTAGACAGATTATTTTTTTTCTCAAAAGAACTATTATTAAGTCCTTTATAATCAATGTATTGCTTGATTCTATGTATAGCTTTCATAATAAATATTAAAATATTGTCTAAATATTTTGTTTTATTAGACTATTGTTTATATATTTGTAAAAACATGTACACAAAGTTATGGAAAGAAGTAAGAATGTTAACAAAAACGCACAAAAAATACAATATGGAGATTTTGTAACCCTATCGGAAATGTTAGGTTGTACCAGTCAGGCAGCACGTATGAGGTATGAAAGAGGAGATTTAAATGCAAAAGAAGCTCTGGATATTATAATAGAAACTCGAAAAAAAATTATCCAAGAATACCACTTAAAAAATCCTACGAAAAAGAATTCAACTATTTTAAAAACAAATTAATGAATCAAAAATAGTCTAAGAAAATATGCATCAGTATATTAAAACTCGTCTAAATAACTAACGCAGAATAAGAATACTATTTTTTATCAATACCAATGGAAGTTTATGAATTCTATAATAATAAATGGGGTGTTTTATCCAATTGGTTATTTGGAAAATCCGGTTTACTCAAACAAAGTACCTATAAACAATTAACACAAAGAAACCATTTAATTCTCTTACGAAAAGGAGGAAATGGAAGAAAGGCGTTAGTTGAATTTGACAGTATGAGATCCGACATTAAAAAATCGGTATTAGAGTTAGCCGGAGATCCTTATACTATAGGAAAAAAATACACTTTCATAGAATGCATAGAAAAAGACGAAAAAGCGGAAAAATTTTTCAATGAATACCTATTGGAAAATGGTCAATCCTTGCCTGAAAACAGAAAAAAAGAATATACCTGTAATGCATCCCTGCTAAATACTATTTCAAAAATTATAAATCATACCCTGATGCGCCGTCGTGTCTTGGGAGGCAGTCAAAAAAAAATGTGGGAAAATATTGCAGATATTGTAAAAAATCTCGATAAAAACAAATGGCCGCATTCTTTACCGGAAAATTACCGCCGTTTACGAGAACGATTAAAAGTATATCAAACTCATGGATATCAAATCTTAATACATAAAAACTATTGCCATACCCACAGTCAAAAACTAACAGAAAATTCCAAACTCTGGCTGTTAGCCAAATGGAGTAATCAAGTCCAAAGAACAGTTTGCATATCACAATTACATCAAGAATATAACCTTTATGCCCTGAGCGAAGGATTAAAAACAGTTGAAGAAAAAACCATATACAATTTTATATATGATGAAGAAATAATGCCCCTGTGGTACGGACACAAATTTGGAGAACTTAAATACAAAGAAAAATATAATTACCAACAAAAAACTAAATTACCAACACTACGAGATTCACTCTGGTATAGCGACGGAACCAAATTAAACTTCTTTTACCTAACTGAGGAAGGCAAAATGGAAACCATTTCTGTTTATGAAGTTATGGATGCATACAGTGAGGTTTTGCTTGGATATCATATCAGTAAAGAAGAAAACTATCAAGCCCAATATTCAGCATATCGGATGGCCATACAATTTTCAGGACATAAACCCTATCAAATAGGTTTTGATAACCAAGGAGGACATAAAAAACTTGAAACGGAAAATTTTTTAAATAAAATAGCCCATTTGTCCATAAAAACCGAGCCATACAACGGAAAATCCAAAACCATTGAAAATGCATTTTATCGTCTGCAAAATCAACATCTTGCTCGTTATTGGTTCTTTACAGGACAAAATATCCAAGCTAAAAAAGAAATTTCTAAAGCTAATATGGAATTCATCTTAGCTAATAAAAGCAATCTCCCCTCCCTTACCGAAATAAAAGAAATCTATAAAAAAATACGGGAAGAATGGAATCTTTCTCCCCATCCGTTCAGCGGTAAATCCCGACTTCAAACGTATTTAGACAGCGAAAATGAAAAAGCGCCTAAGATTGAATTATGGGACATGGTCAATTTCTTTTGGGTTGAAAGAAAACAGCCTGTAAAATGGTCTTCCTTCGGATTTTCATTTAAGGAAAAAAAAGTAACCTACGACTATTTTGTTTATCGAGAAGATGGTATGCCCGATTTAGATTTTCACGAAAAAGCCGTGAATCAATCATTTTTTGTCAAATATGATCCGGAAGATATGAGTATGATTTATTTATATCAGAAAGATCCACAAGGACAATTACGATTTGTAAGAGAAGCCGTTTTAAAAACCGAAATACACCGAGGAAAACAAGAACAAGAACAATTCGAAGCAGAATGGATTAAAAAGGTCAAAAAAGAAAATAAGAATAAGCGTATCCAACGAAGAAATGAAATGGATGAGATCCTTAAAAGTTTTAACATGGATGCGGAATCCTATGGATTGGTTAAACCCAATCTGAAAGGTTTGGAAAATTCCAAAAATGGAAGAAAAAGCAAAAAAGTGACGCATGAAGATGTTGGAAGTTGGCAGAAAAAAGAAAGTTTACAAACCGTAGAAGATATCAGAGAACTTTATTAAAAAACAAAAATGCCCCCCTTAGGGGACTAAAACCGAACAAAAATATGGATAATGAAGAAAAAATACAAACAGTTCAAAAAATTCAAGCCTATGTTAAACAACTGGGAAGTGAAACAGAAGCCGCCAATAACTTGAAACTAAGTAAGGATCAACTCACTCAGATACTCAAAGGAGAAAAGCCGGTTATCAAAGACAACGTATGGAAATCTATCAATGCACAACTGAAAATTCACGAAAAAAGTTGGAAAGTAGTAGAAACAACGAATTTTAAAAATCTTCGTACCCTGTTTCAAGATGCAGTTGACGACTCACAAGTATTTGCCGTAATAAATTTTGCCGGTAGCGGTAAAACCGAGACAGCAAAGGCATTTGTTGAAAATACACCCAATACCTATCTCTTACAATGCAATGAATATTGGAATCGGAAATACTTTTTAGCTGAATTATTAAACGTCTTGGGAAGAGATTCCGGTGGACTGACCGTTGCCGAGATGATGTCTGAAGCAGTACGGATTTTAAAAAAAAATAAGAAGCCAGGTATAATCCTGGATGAAGCAGATAAATTAAGCGATCAAGTCCTTTACTTTTTCATTTCCCTCTACAATCAATTAGAAGATCATTGCGCCATTATCTTAATGGCAACCGATCATTTGGAAACAAGAATCAAAAGAGGTTTAAAATTAAACAAAAAAGGATATAAAGAAATTTTCAGCCGAATTGGCAGGAGATTTATAGAATTTGGAGGAATCACGGCATCAGATGTCGCTTCCATTTGCATAGCAAACGGAATAGAAAATAAAAGCCGTATTAAAGAAATATGGCAAGATAGTGAAGGAGATTTGCGCAGAGTGAAAAGAAAAATATATGCCTTAAAAAAAATAAACAAAGAAATTAAATGAAACGAGCAATATCCATCCATGAAATTTATACCAAAAAAAGAAAAGTATTACCATTTGATGGAATATGGGAAGCACATATAGGTAAACCGGAATTAAAAGGCAGTTGGATTATTTGGGGAAATTCAGGAAACGGAAAAACCGGATATGCCATACAATTAGCCAAATATCTCTCAAAGTTTGGCAGAGTGGCTTATAACGGATTAGAAGAAGGAAACAGCGAATCTTTTGCAGAAGCCTGCAAAAGAAATAATATGGACAAATGTCGAGGAAGATTTGTACTGATTGAAGACAGCATCGAAGAATTAGACCATCGCTTAAACTTACACAAATCGCCGGACATAATATTCATTGACAGTTTACAATATTCAGGAATCAATTATACCTCGTATAAAGAATTGATTAAAAAATACTCAAACAAATTATTTATATGGATTTCACATGCCGAAGGTCGCAATCCGGAAGGACGAATTGCAAAAAAAGTACGATACGATGCCTTTGTTAAAATTTATGTTGAAGGCTATACAGCAAATGCCGTAAGTAGATACGGGGGAAAAGAAAGTTATATAATTTGGCAAGAAGGTGCCGATCAATACAATCTAACCATTAGATGAAAATCAATCAGTTAGAAAAAAAAGTTAATTATTAAACTTTCACTCCATGAATAACAATAAGAATTGAAATTTCCAAAAACTTGGTAAAACTAACTCGAAATAAACATTTATGACAGTAAAAGAACTAAAAGAAAAAATCAATGATTTGCCTGACGATATGGAAGTCATGCTAGAGCAAACCAAAGAAGAGTTTAAATATGGCCTATTAAACACAATTAAAGTAAATGAAGAATTATTTATAGATCCTTTTTTCCGGGTTACCCTGATGAATGATGAATCTATTATTTTATCTGATGAGTAAACAACTATGAAACCAACCCATACACAAATTAATTTTTGCCGACTTACAAAAACTTCACAAGAAGACTATCAAACCAATCTGTTTGAAACGGGATGCGAATTTGCCGAAAACTTGGGATATACCTGTCCTCAAAAATATAAAGAAGAATACATACAAATATTACTTTCTCTTCCCCAATATTGGAAGTGGTGGTCAACCCAATGGAATATCCGAACACAAGAAGCATTCGGAGTAGTCGGAATATCTGAAAATGAAACCCATATAAATTCACTCGAAACAGATGCCCTCAACGAAGCATTTGCCTCGGCGCACAGCTTATCAAGCTACCAACATATTTACCCTAATAATTTAGTAATGAAAGCCTTAAAAGAAAAAATACAAACACATGAAACCACTACCCTTAAATCAAATACCTCTAAAGGAATGGAGCGAAACCGAATTAGAAGATCACGTGTATCGGTTGAGCTGTGAATTAGATAAATATCAACAAGGAAGCATTTTGCTTAGAATTTTACTCCGTATGGAAAGAACACGAATACTAAAAGAATTAATACGAAGAGACGAAAATAAATGTTAACATGAAACTATTGGCAAATATTGAAATATTACGAGATCTTTTATCCTATGATACGGAAGAAAAGAAATTTTTAAACTTAGCAGAGCGCTGTGAAATCCATCGAAACATAGGAAAGATTACAAGATGTCAGCCCCCTTCTTTTCCCCTTTCATTACAGGAAAAATTATTTACCAAACTTTTGGAAATCAGAAGAACCGAATGGAAACGCCCTACGATGCATTGGGAAGAAAATCATTTCGGCCAAAAAGTGAAAATAAAAATTAACTAGCTTTTAAAAACTTTAATTTAAAATCAATCATAACATGTCCATACCAGATCTAAGCACAGTAACCGAAAAAGAGCTTTTAGAAGCTTTAAAAAAGAAAAAAAAAGAAAAAGAATCGGACCGGATAGCTTATAAAGAGTTAGTTGAAGAAACCATACCGGAAGTCATCCACCATCTTATTAAAACTTCCCAAGAACTTCGCTCTTCCAAAAAATTTACCTTTTCTGCCTTAAAAAAACTTATTCAATTAAAATACTCCATATACGGAGTAAAAGAAGAACAACAATCCCATACTTTTACCACCGCAAACGGCGAATCTGTAACCATCGGTTACCACGTTACCGATAATTGGGATGACACGGTAAACTCAGGAATAGCTAAAATAAATGAATACATAAGGTTCCTTGCGAAGAAAGCGGCCGATGCCCATACTATAACCATCATTAATCAACTATTAAAAAAAGATGCCAAAGGAAATTTAAAAAGTTCCCGTGTGCTTGAATTAATTTCATTAGCCGATAAGTTGGATCACGAAACTTTCACCGATGGGGTTCGTATCATACAACAAGCCTATAAACCAACACGTTCCAGCTTTTTCATAAAAGCTCATTACCTCGATAAGTTGGGTCATAAAGTAACCATAGATCTCTCCATCGCCTCCGTGGATTTTCCAAAAGATTTTGATTTAACATTCTTACTTCCAGAAAAACATAAACAAGATGAAAACACCTAAAGTACATGACTATCAAATCAAGCAACTTTTCAGTTTATTCTCCGAAGATGTAAAAAAAGATCCTGCCCTGCGTCAACAGTTAATTTTTCATTTTACTCAAGGGAGGGTAACCAGCACCAAAGATCTTACCGATAAAGAAGCAAAAAGGTTAATTGCTGCTCTCAAAGAAACATATACCCACTGGGGAAAGTTTGATAAAAATAATAAACAACATTTAACTCTATTACGTTTATGTTACGATTTAAATTGGACTATTTTTAATAAAAAACATAACCGTATAGTCGCCGATTTAAATACTCTGGGAAAATTTATAGCAAGTAAAAAATCACCCGTAAGAAAACCTTTATTAGAAATGTCAGTAAAAGAATGCAGTAAACTAATTACGGCCTTAGAAGGAATACTTAAATTTAAGTATAAAAAAATGGATTGAAAAATACCGCCGCCACCTGTTGAAAAATATTTTGTTTGTGCATTTTATTTTTAAAAAAAACAGGGTCACCAATGAGCGATAATTGCTGTATAAAAAAATATGTTCAATCGATCGAACAATAAAATGATAAGAGGTTACATCATTCTAACTGCCAAAAAATCACAAAAAATCATTATTTGGATATTTCATACAATAATAATAATTTTGTGTAAATGAGTACCAAAAACTTACGAAATAATACAAAATTAAGATACAGAGCCATAAAAGAAGAATACCGTTTACAAGTTAAACGCAATAACGGTATGCCTCTTACTCAGATATACAGACAATTTATTTATCCCAAGTTTTTTATATCCAGACAAACCTTATATACGATCATATTTACTCCGGATTCCGATTTAAACTAGCAATTGGATATACTCATCGTATAAAATACATGAAGTTCTTGAATACCATCCTCTCTTAGGACAGATTTCCAAGAAGATCTTTTCAAGCTCCCGCAAAAACTTTTCGGTCTCCATTCGTGCAATTTTTCATGTATTTTTTTTAAATAATTCCAACCTTCCCAAGCATTTGCTTGCACATCCTCAGAATTACTGGTTTGACTTGAAAATTTTAAAGTAGCAACCGTTATGTCTAACGTTATAAAACCTTGTTGTTTATGATGGGAAGTCATTGACTTGCTTTTTCCATTATCCTCGAAAGTAGCTTCTTTAATGGAAATTAATGCACATGGCCAAGATAAAGGGTAAGGGATTTCCTCGTAATTTAATTGTCCCCAATCTTCTCCAACATATGAAAATTCCTTAATTTCAGCTATTCTCGCCTGTAGAGATTCTAAAATTTCGATCATTAATTATAAATTTGGTTAATAAATATCTTACATCAACATAAAAAGTATTATTTAACAAACTTTCTCAAATACTTTTCAGTTGAAAATTTTATCAATAATGAATTGCTTATAAAAACTTATATTCTTAAAAAAGGTTACTCTTTACTAAAATCACTAATTAATAAGAAACCGATACATCGCTAAAAAATAATTCGGCTGTAGATCATAATTACCCGCGTCTAAGAGTAACCTGTACTATGGTTTTAAACAAATATCTAAGAAAATAAACGCAACTTGTATTAGTATGTAAAGAAACTTGACACTTCTGTGCAAGTACTTTACAAGATTGTCAAGAAGCTTTACAACTTTCTTTACTTGCAATCTTTTATGATTCAATTTTGCCGTATAAAATTTCGAACGATTAAGGATTAGTTACGGTAAAAGAATTGTCCGTCATTAAAAAAAATCATTTGAAAGCATACAAAGAAAATAAACCAAATAAAAAAATATTGTCTGCTAAGCAAAAGGTTAACCAACGCGTTAAAACGAAATTCACGAATGAATCGCAGGCAGACAGTATTTAATAAAATAGCAATATGAACCTTAAAAAATCTATACGAACCATAAAATATTTGGTTATACACTGTGCCGCGACTCCCGAAGGAAGGAACGATAAGGCCAAAGACATAGATCGTTGGCATAAAGAAAGAGGATGGACCGGAATCGGATACAATTACGTCATAGATTTAGATGGTACTGTTGAACCGGGAAGGGATGTAGACAGGATTCCTGCCCAAGTTGCCGGACATAACAAAAATGCCATAGGTATTTGCTATATAGGAGGAGCTGACAAAAACTTGAAAGCTAAAGACACACGAAATCCGGCCCAAAAAAAAAGTCTGATTGAATTACTTAAAGAATTAAGAAAATTATATCCAACTGCTCAAATACTGGGACATAGAGATTTTGCATCTGCCAATACCACTTGTCCAAGTTTTGATGCCATAGAAGAATATAAAAATATTTAAAGAAATGAAATCGTACAATTATAAGAAGATCGTCTTAAATTTTATTATTCCCGTATTCTTTACTATGCTTTTGATAAGCTGTAATGAAAATAATAAAATAGCAACCCCTGATCGATTCACAGATAAAAAAATAACTAATAATGAAGTAATCAGAGATTCGATTTTTAAAATCCAACCCGATACAAGTTCTTTAAAGGCTTTAATTGAGTGGAGAAACGGAAAAGCTGTAATTAAAGAGATCATCCAATCAGAATCCGGAAAAAACCATCTAAAATTCCCTAGAATCCAAATTAAGGATAATATTCTTACCGTGGATTGTGAAACTCGTGCGCAAGAATTAGTGGCCACTTGGAAAGAACATCACACAAAAGAATTTAAAACCGAAACCATAACCCATACCGAATTTAAAAATTTATCACGCTGGGAAAGTTTTTGTTTAGGGACAGGTAAAATTGTGACTTTATTATTCATAAGTACTTTCATTATCTATCTACTTAGAAAGGGTATTAAGAAATAAAGTGCATTACAATCAATCACAAAAAACAAATAAGATAAATAACATCAATAATCAAAAATCAAAATTAACTAATAATGAATTTACCAAAAATAACCATAGACTTTGACAATGGTGTTCTAGGAGCAGTAGCAGCCAATTCGGATGGCGTATTCGGATTAGTGGCACATGCAGAAGCTACTGAATTTTTCGAATTGAATAAACCCTACATGGTTAAATCCATGAAACAAGTAGCTCAATTGGGCATAGTATCGTCAACGAACCAAAATTTATATAAAACCCTTTCTGAATTTTATAAAGAAAGCGGAGAAGGGCGTGAATTATGGTTACTGGGTATGCCTAAAAGCACAAAAACCTCAAATTGGTTTTCAGTGGACAAAGTTACAGGAAAAGCACCGGTTGAAAAATTATTAGATGCTGCCAATGGTAAGCTTACCGGTATTTTTACTAAATGTTCTTCAGATGATAATGAGAATTTAACCATCGTTAACGGATTAGATGAGGAGGTGTTACTTACTGCAACCAATGCTCAATCCTTAGCAGAAAGCTACACAAAATCTAAGTATGCACCTTTCTTTGTGGTTTTAGAAGGATACGGATTTACCGGTAATGTAATTGAATTACCAAACTTATTCGAATATTCCAACAACCGTGTATCCATACTTTTAGGTGATACAGAAAAAGGTAAAGGTTCAGCCATCGGTATCGTAGCCGGCAGATTGGCAAAAAATCAAGTACATCAAAATATTGGAAAAGTTAGAGACGGAGCTTTAAGCAATTTACATGCTTACATTGCAAATGAACCGGCAGAAACTTTTGATGTAGAAGCTTTAAATGAAAAAGGGTTTATCTCCTTCAGAACTCATGTTGGAAAATCAGGCTATTATTTTACAGACGACCATACTGCCAGCCCGGTGAGTGATGACTATCATTATCTTACTAACAGAAGAGTAATTGACAAAGCATACCGAATTACGTATCAAACATTAATCAACTATTTATTGGATGATATCGATTTGGAAATCGACGGAACCATCAACCCTATTTATGCCAAATGTATAGAAGGAGATCTTGAAAATGCTTTGGTTTCGCTTATGACAAACTACGGTGAATTGTCTTCTAACATTGAAAATAGAGATAATGGAGTTAAAATATTTGTAGACCCGTCTCAAAACGTTGTGGCAACATCCCGAATAAATGTTGTGGCTCGAGTTCGTCCTCACGGATATAACCGATTTGTAGATGTGTTATTAGGCTTTGATATAACTAAAAAATAATAAAAAAATGTTTAACAGTAGAGAATATGAATGGGCAGATTTTACTGCTACGTTAGGAGGTAAAGATTTAACCGGAATCAGAGGTGTAAAATATACCCGAAAAATAGAAAGAGAAGCCGTATATGGAAAAGGCAGAAATGCACGAGCAATTCAATCGGGAAATGTTTCCATAGAAGGTGAAATTACATTACTGCAATCAGAATATGAAAGTTTAGTAGCTTCTGCTAAAAACAGAGATATACTTAACCTTTGTTTAGATTTAGTAGGTGCCTATGGTAACCCAACCAATGGAGATATGTTAATTATGGATCGTATCACCGGTGTACGTTTTACAGAGGCCGGAAAAGAATTTAAACAAGGAGACAAATTCATGGAAATTACCCTTCCGTTTATTGCTCTTGATGTAATATCTCAATGCTAATTAGAAATTAAAAAAAATTATGAATACTCAAACTAACCCAATCAGCCAAGAACAAATCGAGGCATGGAAAGCTAAACACAAAGAAATTTTTAAATTAATTGTTGAAGATAAAGAGGCCTATCTAAAAAAACCGGACAGGAAAATCTTAGCTGCCGCAACTGCTGCAAGTTCAACTAATCCTATGAAGTTTAATGAAGTTATTCTTACCAATTGTTGGTTAGGGGGAGATGAAGAAATAAAAACCGATGATTCTTACTTTTTAGGTGCTTCCGCTAAATTAAGCGAGCTAATTGAAATAAAACAAGCGGAATTGGAAAAGCTTTAGCCGCTGCCAAGATCGTCGAGGAAAATGTAGAATGGATACGTTTGAGCCATGCCATGCTCAGATATTATTTTCATATAGATCCGGATATATTAACAGATAAAGAATGGGCAGAAAGAATGCAAGAGCTTAATTATATCCGGATTAAAGAAAATTCAACTAATGCCAATTAATGTCATACCTAGTGAAAAACTCAAAAGAGATAACCGATAATGTTCTAAAAGCCATACAAAAAATGGGTATGGGTAACAATTCTGCATCATTTAAAATGCAAGAATTGGTTTATATAAGTACAATAAGTTTACACGCAAGATTAGGCAATTTAGCTTCCAAGACATCTAAAAAGTTAATTAAAGCAGCGGAAAATTCTAATAGATCAATATCAGAAATTCAAAAATCCGTAACCAATACTTTAGAAAAATTAGAGAATAATTCTAAAAAATTAGGTTATACTATTAAAAGTATCAATTCCAATTCTTTAGAAAATGTAGTGGAACTTTCTAATAATTCAGGATCCGGAGCTCAAAATAACGTTTCCTATAATTTTACTAATACAACGGAAAGTTCTAATAAATCAGGAATTGAAATTCAGAATTCCGTTATAGGTAATTTATTTAAAGCAACAGAATATTTTAAAAATTTTGGACCCGGAATTCATAAAATCTTTGCCGATAATTTTATTAAAGTTGCGGATAGTTTTAAAAAAATAGCGCCTGTAATTCAAAAAACTTTTGTTAAAACAGCAGATATTTTTAAAAAATTAGGACCTATAATTCTAAAAACTATTTATAATAAGATAGCTAATTCATCAGGACTTACAAAAAAAATAGCTCCTTTTATTCTAAAAACTATACTTAAAACAGCCAATAGTTTTAAAAAATTAGGATCTATAATTTATAAATCTGTTTCTAATATAATAGGTAAAACCATTGGATTTTCTAAAAGATTTGGATCTGCGCTTCAAAAAACTGTTTCTAATAGTAGATTAGGCAAAACCATTGGATTTTCTAAAAAATTAGGATCCGTGGTTCAAAAAACCGTTACTAAAGCTGCATCAAAAGTAAAAAATTTTGGTAAAAGAGGCATATCTAAAAAGAGTTCAAATAATCAAAAATCCGGAAAAAATAGTACAAACAGTACTTCTGATTCTGAAACAAATGGCAGTGAAAATGAATTAAATTTTAAGTTTCCACAAGAAGCATTTGTCGATTTTTTGAATATGGGAATTCAAAAAGAATTAAGCAAAAAAAAGTTTGAGGTTTTACTTAGTTCAAAGAGTTCTGCTAAAAAAATGATGGATGATATTACAAATCTGTCGAAAAAAGTAAAGATTTTTGATCAATCCACTCTGGAAAGCAATGCTCAAACACTATTAAAAAGTGGAATGAATGCGGATCAGGTCGTGCCTAATTTGGATGCCATCAGCAACATATCCATGGGTGATACTCATGCCATGGATTCTCTTACTTCTTCTTTAGCCCAAGTAATAAATATGGGTACACTTACTGAAGACTCGTTACTGGCTATGGTTGAGGCAGGTTTCAATCCTCTGAATGAAATTTGCAGGACTACCGGATTAAGCATGGATAAGGTTAATGAAGAAATGATGAATGGTACTATTACTGCCCAAATGGTTACTAACGCTTTTCAATCAGCGGCTTCAGAAGGGGGACAATTCTTTGGAGTTGCCAATCAATTGTCCAATACGTTGGGAGGTCATTTACAAAGTACTACCAATAATTTAAATAATGTATTATTCAGATTATATGAAATCATTGCCCCTATGGTTCATATGTTTTTGGATTTAATTGACGCTGCCTTATTTTTAGCCGATACTTTGTTTGATGTTACTGACTTTTTCAGTGAAGTATTGAATAAGTTTTCCATCGGTAAAGGTGCAATAGTAACTCTCAAAGCGATTATAGTGAGTTTAGCATCTGCATTTATGACATATAAATTTGTTATGGGCTTAGCTGCTGTAGCTCAAGCAATCCTCAATGGAGTTATGATTGCCAATCCAATCGGACTTATTATAGCCGGTGTCGTGGGGTTAATAACCTTTATATATCTTCTAATAAACTCTGTGGAAGGTTGGGGGGATGCTTGGGATCATACCATGGAAATGGTCAAATCATTATGGGATGCAGGAATTTCATATCTGAAACTTTCGTGGTTGAATTTTAAAGATATACTTTTAACCGGTATAGAACAATTACAAATTGCTTGGTATACGTTTTCTAAGCTTTGGAATAAAAAATCAGCAGAAGAACATTTAAAACAAATCAGAGAAAATGCTAAAAAACGTAGTGATGAACGTAAGCTATTAATTAACGACATGGCTGATAGTATGTTAAATGCTTGGGATCACTTTAAAAAAATTGGAGGAAGTTTATCTTTTAAAACCAGTTCTGATAAAGAGAGTCCGATTATTTTAGACAATACTACTGAGGTATCTTCTAACAATGCCGGAGCTGAGAGTTTAACAGCAATCAATAAAAATTTTTCGTTACTTACTGACAGTTACAACAAAACCACTACGGAAAATAGTCTATTTAACGACAAAGGCGGATTATCTTTCATCAGTGATACTTTGGAAAAATATAATCCCAAAAATAAAATTGCACCGCCTAAAAAATTAACCGATGAAACATCGGCTAATTCTTTAAAAACTGTAAATCCATCGATAAAATCAACAGGAACAGCAACCAATAGCTCTATTGTTACCGGTGGAGAAAAATCCAGCACAATAAATATTTCCATTAAAGATTTAATCGGAGTATTAAATATTCAAGGTAAAGATTTCAACGAAACAACGGATAAAATGGTTGATCAAACTGCAGATGCACTATTACGATTATTAGCCATGGCAAATTATTCAGTAGGATAAAAAATAAACGTATGAAAATTAATAATAAAAATTTATTATTGGCCAGTTTATTAGGTTCAAAGGTGGCCAAAAAGTTACCACGGTTTGAAGCACTTGAAAATGAATTAGCTAAACATGTGTTGCCACCAAAACCTTTTTTACCTCTTAAAAATAAGTCAAGATTTACTTATCAGGAAGTAGATTGGAATGATAAATTCATGGTAATGCCGGAACAAATTCCGGAGGATAAACAATTTTTTCCCGTAAAAATCAGAAATATCAATGACAGCCAATGGTATTTGTTGCCTTATGAACCTATGATTACAATCTCAGGTAAAAACAATATTATCAAGCGAGAAGTAGCTAAAAAAGGAAATGATAAAAATTTGTTCGGTACTATAAAAGAATATTGGAGTCAAGACGATTACGAAATTACGATAACCGGTGCCTTATATGGAGCTTTAGAAACCGGATCTGTTGATGATTGTTATCCTAAAGAAGATTTTAGAGCGCTTAAAGACTTTATTCTCAATCCGCAAGGAATTGAAATTGATTGTCAACCGCTGAAATTATTAGACATTACCAGAATAGTAGTTGAAGATTTTACATTTCCGTTCACCAAAGGTGAAAATGTACAGGCATATGAAATTAAAGCAGTGAGTGATTCTACCTACGATTTGTTTAAACTTTTAAATGACTAAAATATATGTATAAGTTGTCATGGGACATAGAATTCAGCCACGAATCTAAAAAATTTAATTTGCCTGTAATTGCAGAATGTGAAATAAATAAATCTGTTGATTCTTTAGTAGCCACCGCTGTTATCATCTTGCCTGAATACATAGCCAATCGTCCTTTGAATCTCGAAAAAAAGATTCCGATAGGTTCTCAAGTAAAAATTAAATTAGGATACGACGATGTTTTAATCAATGAGTTTAGCGGATACGTGCAAAGAATTACCAATGTAGACAGCTGTTTAAAAATTTTTTGTGAGGATGATATGTATGTATTTAGAAAACCGGTAAAAAATGAGGAATTAAAGCCTACTTCTATTGACAAAATTGCTCAAACCCTGTTAAATCAAGTCATGCCCGAATATACTTTGAACTGTGACTATGAACTTTACTATGAAAAATTCGTCATCTTTCGAACAACGGCTTATGATGTATTGAAAAAATTACAGGAAGAATCCGCAGGAAATATATATTTAGATACCGAAAATAAAGTACTCCATATTCATCCTCCTTATGTTCAAAAAAAAGGCGAAGTCAAATATTCAATGCAACATAATATAGAAAAAGCCTCTTTAGAATATAAAAAAGCGTCAGACAAAAAAATTCAAATTACTGTTGAAACAACAGATAAAAACGGTAAAGTTCTTACCGAGACTTACGGCAATGAAGATGGAGAGAAAAAAACTGTTAAAATATCAAGCATAGCGCTGGCTTCACTTAAAATACGAGCAAAATATGAATATACCAAGCATGCATACGACGGATACGAAGGTACTTTTGATACCTGGCTTCTGCCCTATGTTGAGCCTAGTTATTCAGCAAAAATAACAGATGAAGATTATCCGGATAAAAACAGCAAGTATTACGTGGTAAGCGTTAAAACCAGTTTTAGTTCTTCCGGAGGAAAAAGAACCATTACACCGGGTATACTTTTATCAGTTTAAACTATGGAAAAGGGAGAAAAAATAAAACGATTAATAAAACAACTGGTTGGTGCAAATCCTAATTTTCCAATTATAGGGACTGTTACGGAATTACAAAAAGAAACCTGTTCATTGGCATTGGATGAAGATTTGATTGTTACCGATGTTAGGTTAAAGGTTAGTTATGGTGGTTCGGAAAATTATATGATTCAGTACCCTAAAATAGGTTCCAGAGTTGTGGCCTTGAGTATCAGCGGCGAGCTTTCTGATTTGATGATAATCAAGGTAGATGAAATTGAAAAAATAGAAATCAACCAAAACGGATTGGTCTTGTTGCTGGACAGTAGTGATGGAAAAGTTTGTATAAAAAATAACTCTCGCAGTTTAATAGACCTGTTCCAGCTGCTGACTGATACTCTCAAGGGACTGAAAGTATTTACATCAACAGGAGCCAGCGGAACTCCTTTACCGGATACTCAAAAAAAATTAATTGATTTTGAAACGGGATTTAAATCACTTTTAAAATAGACTTTAAAATGGCACTAAATAAAGGAAGTTTACAATCAGGCATAAAAAAATTGTTAACTGACATGCATACCAGAGAAGATTCATCCATAGAAGAATTTTCAAAGAGATTAAGTGAATTGATAGACAGCTATGTAAAAACAGCTACTATAAAATATGACGGCGGTTTATCTGCTCCCAACGGACCGGTAAACGGAACTTTTAAAGGAAAATTGGAATGAGAGACATATTAATTACAAATGAAGGTGAGCTTAAAATTGAGAACGGAGATTTTGTAGTTGAAAATTCAACTTTACAACATCAAGCGTTATTACTTTTAGCCAATCCGGGAGAATTCAAAGAAGATCCGATGCTGGGTGTGGGAATTGAAAATTATATTTTGGATTCCTGTATGAACGAATGCGAATTTGAAGCACGTAAGCAATTTATATCGGATGGAATGAAAGTTAAAAATTTGATATTTAAGTCCAAAGATAATATGATTATTGATGCAGAATACGGATAATATGAAAGAATTATTTACAACCTATGTAGGAGAATTTTTAACCATGCTAACAGCCGTTTTTGGAGGGTGGTTTTATAAAAGAAAGAAAGAGTCCGTTACTAATCATAATTCATCCATAGATCATGGGGCAAGAGCTGTTAATATTTATAAAGAAGCATTGGAAGATCTGGGGATCTGTTATGAAAAAAAATATAAAAACATTATAACATTATACGAAAGTCGTGAAGAACTTTTACGGAATGAAATAATGGAATTGAAAAACAAGATAAAAATATTGCGAAAAGAAAATATTTCCTTAAAAAGGAGGATTGAAGACTTGAAAAAACAACAGTAATATGAAAATAATTATTCGTAATAATCAATCCCTATTGGATGTAGCCGTCCAATATCGAGGAACAGCTGAAGCCGCCTTTGAGATAGCTCTGGCTAATAATTTAAGCATTACAGAAGATCTGAAAACAGGGCAAGAACTGATCATTCCCAATACACGATATTATAATAAAATAGTTTCTGAGTATTACGAAGGAAAAGGATTTTTACCCGCTACCTCCATATCCGATGATTTTATAAGCAATTTGGTAGATCTGGGAATTGGAGAGATGATTATAAATATAAACTTTAAGCCTAAGGCATTAAAAAATAGTTAAGATATGGCAAGGAAACTTAAGGACATAACAGAAGAAATTTTAAACGAAAAAGGAAAATATCGTGAATTGGATCCGTTGGATTCTACCTCAAAAACCTCAATATGGAGATTATTTGTATATGTAATAGCCTATACCATATTTAATTTAGAATTACTGTTTGACCGACATAGAGAAGAAGTAGACAACTTAATTGCCGAATTGAAACCACATACGGCTAAATGGTACAGAAATAAGGCTCTGGCTTTTCAATATGGATTTGATTTATATCCGGATACGGATGTATTTAATAATGAGGGGTATACCGATGATCAGATAGAAGCAAGTAAAGTAGTAAAATATTCTGCCATAACTGAGGATAGCAACCGAAGCAGACTTATTGTAAAAGTAGCCGGTGAAAAAAATGGTGAACTGGTACCTTTAACGACTGGAGAAGTAAATTCTTTTACAGCATATATGGAAGAAATTAAAGATGCAGGTGTGCCGTTAACCATCATCAATTATCTGCCTGATTTATTGTATTTAAATATTACAATAAAAATTGATCCATTGGTATTGGATGAAAATGGAAACGCCATAGCTCCAATCAATGAAAATATAAGACCGGTAGATACAACAATACGTCAGTATTTACGCGAATTACCTTTTAATGGTGAATTAATGTTATCAAAATTGGTAGACAAACTGCAGCTGACGCCGGGAGTTAAAGACGTAAATATCTATGAAGCTTCTTCTTCATGGATCGATCCTCAAACTAAAAATTACGGAAATCCTATTGCTATTACAATGAGTAAAATACCTAATTCAGGATATTTTACTACTATTAAAAACAATGGGAATAATAAGATAGAAAATCTAGTTAAAATTGATTATAATGTGGTTTAACATAAATATAAAAAAACTGGCAGTCTTACATTTACCTACGGCACTTAGAAAAGCTCGAGAAATCAAATTCTTATTTAGTCTGGTAAAGCCGCTATCCCGTATACATTTTGATTGGTTACAAGTAAGAAATGAAAATATATATAAGTTAAATCATAATTCACAAGTATGCTACCTGCGCAAGACTCTAAATGATCGATTTGACCCTGCTGAAAGAAGGATAATTATTATGGATTATCAAATATATAAACAAAACTATATATACACTCAAGGAGAAAATAAGCCTTTTAAATTAGGAAATAGCTCTTCAACAGATTGCGGCCCCATGTATTTAAGACCGGCATACGACTATGATCTAAGTACCCTAAATTTTATAGTTAAGGTTCCCAATGAGCTGTTAGTCGATAATATATATAAAATAAAAGCACTTATTGAATACTATAAATTAGCTAATAAAAAATACAAAATTGAAAAATTATAAACTTATAAGTTACTAAAAATGGATTACATTATATTTAATCAAACCGGTGGTTTTCCTTTGCAAACAGACACCTTAGACTTTATGCAACAAATGTACAGACCATTTCTTAACGATATGGGACGTATGGCCGGAAGAAGAGCAATAATTTGCGGGTGTGAAGAACATGGCTCTAAGATAACCAAAGGACTCATTCAAATTGACAATGAACTGTTTATTTTAGCTGAAGGAACTAAACAACATTCCATCACCATAGTTGAGGAAAAAAAAGAGTATGAATTTGAAAATGGCGAAAAAAAAGTAACCATTGTAACACGATATGCATCTTTTGGCACGGGAGCTGTATCTTATTCCTGGAATGAATTTAAACGAGTACCGGATCTTAGCTTGATTCCTGAAGAAATAAAACGTTTAGATTGGAGAATAGACGGAAGAGTACCTTATGACGTTTTTAATCAATACCTAAATGAAAGCAAAAGTAATCGAGCTCATCTACAAAAACAAATTGATGGACGTGTGACAAATAAAGAATTTGGTGAGTTTTATAACAAAAATAAAGAGGTTCAAGCGTATCTTCAAGAACAAATTAATGGGCGTGTGACAAATAAAGAATTTGGTGAATACTACAATAAAAATGAAAAAGTTCAAACCTATCTTCAAAAACAAATAGATGCTCGAATTACTAATGATAATTTTGCTAAACATTATAAAGAAAATTCGGAAGCTCATAATTTTCTTCAAAAACAAATAGATGCTCGAGTTACTAATGAAAATTTTGCTAAACATAACAAAGATAATTCAGATGCTCATAAATCATTTCAAGCACAACTTAATGTTAGGTTAACTCATACCGAACATGCAAAATTTTATCATGAAAATATGGATGCTCATCAATATCTTCAAGCACAAATTGATGGTAGGGTAACTCATACCGAACATGCAAAATTTTATCATGAAAATCTTTCTGCTCATACCTATTTACAGCAACAAATTGACAGACTAAATAAAAAAGTTTTTAGATAAATCAACTGTTTTCTTAAATGCATTTAAAATGAAAACTTATTAGTCGGCCTTCGATTATCGAGTTTAAAATAAATTGTCAGATTATTTAAAAATATATTATATATATTTTTTATATATAATCATTATAATTTACAAAAAAACAAATAGTTAATCTATAAATCTTATCAGTTGGATGAATTTTTAAATGACAAAAAAAGGTACTTTAAAACAATAAGTTAAAAATAAAAAAACCGGACGAGTATCAATTCTCAAAGTAGATGGTTAAAAATTTTAATTTATCTAACATAGATTCTAATTTTTACCTTTTTTAAAGATAAATAATATTAAAATTTACAAAAATGACAACAAAAGATACATTAAAACAGTGGTTTAAAAATGGCAAGAAACCTGACGAATCTCAATTCTCGGAATGGTTGGAAAGCTATTGGCATAAGGATGAAAAAATACCAATCGAAATCATTGAAAATATAAATAATATATTAGCTAATAAATCAGATACTTCTCTAGTCAAAAGCCTGATAAATCAATTGGAGGGAAAAGTTGATAAAGAAGTTATAATGTCTTTAGAAAAATACATAAAGGAGATCATTGATGATAATCTCAACACAGCTTCGGATAAGACCTATTCTATAGATAAAATACAACAAATTGTTGAAACTATTAATAATAAACTTGAAACAAAATCTGATGCCTCTTCCCTTGGTATTTTATTTGAACAACTTGATAATAAGGTTGATAAAAATGTTGTTCAAAATTTGACCAATCATTTATATGGTTTAATTGATGACAGTCAAACTTCTGCTTCCGATAAAACGTATTCCATAGACAAGATACAAGAAATTATTAGCAAGTATGTTAAAGATGCGGTTATCGATATCAAATATAATGATCAAACCAACAAATTATTGGTTCAATATCAAAACGGAGAATCCCAAGAGCTAATTATAAAGGATAATTTTTTATCGGAAATTACTTATGATTCATCCCATAAAGAAATTAAGTTTATTCTTGAAAGCGGAAAAACCTTTACTACAAATATCTCTGATTTACAAGACATTTACAGGACGACTGAAAACGGGGGAATTGAAATAGATAATGAAAATCAGATATCAATAAAAAAGGGTGGTATAAACGAATCCATGCTTGACGAGGATGTTAAAGAGAAAATCAATCATACCGATACGTTACAACAAATTACTGAAAAGGGCAATTCAACCACTAAAGATTTACTTATAAATTCTGCTTCTCTGGGTGCTGATACCAATGGTAATATCAAATTTGGTACAGATGCTTTAAACAGCAAAAACGAATCGACGCGTAACAACCTGGCTATCGGAAGTCAAGCATTATCGAAAAATGTTACCTGTCCGGATGTTTTAGCAATCGGAAATCATGCATTGAAGGAGTTTGACGGTATGGGTTCTGAATCCGATTGGATCACAAGCATTGGGCATAACTCCGCAACAAAATTAAGAAACGGCGCCAACTCTTTATTTGCGGGACACGGTGCCGGACAAAATTTAGAATCTTGTAACTTCGATACATTTATGGGCGCTTTAACCGGGACGAATGCTAAAAAATCTGTCAGCAATGTTCTGATTGGACAAGCAGCGGCCTACAACGCTCAACAATTGACAGATGAAACTGCTATTGGTCATCTTGCATTGGGAAAATATAAAGGAGTAGATTATAAATCATCTACAGATAGTAAACCTATGACTTCGGGAGGTAATATTTCAATTGGTAAATATGCTTCATATAAAACTTTATATGGTCGCGAAAATACATTTATCGGCCACCAATGTGGATACGATTTTTCAAATTACGGTGAATATAACACCTATTTGGGTTCCGGTATAACCAAAGGTTACAATCAAGTATATGGAAATACCAGTGTTGTTATTGGTGCATATGCAAGTTTGCCGATGAGGTTTGAATTAACTAATAAATTGGTGATCGATGCCAAAAGACCGGAAGATCCTAAGAGTGATCCTTTAGTGTACGGAGATTTTAAAGAGAAATGGTTTAAAATAAACGGGAAACACAGACTTAATTATGAGTATACGCCCAATGCGGATTTAAACCGAGATTTTAAACCAAGCCATATGCTTGTTTCTGATGATGAAGGTAATGTGGGAGTAACGAAATATGTAGATATAGCTAAGGCTACTTATTCACATGAATATGAAATTAATGATTCAGAGTTTTCAAAGATATGTTCTTTTTCTTTTAATCAATTAAACGGCCGGGCATTTTTAAATCTTTTATTAGATGGAATTGATGCTAATTTGAATAATAGCATTTCAACGGCATATATACGTTCAAGTGTGATAAATAATTCCAGGGTAGTTAAAGGTCTTCAAGAAAACAAAACGGAGAATGTCAACTATAAGCTTTATTATAAAAAAGAATTTGAAAAAATAGATGATTATATTTTTCAACCCATAAGCCAAGATAATGGTACAAATTTTAATTTAATATCTAAAAATTATAAAGATTTATATATTTTAAAGCCAAAAACCGGATATAACAGATATTATATACCGATGGATAAAATTACAAATTTGGATGATGAAAATCGCTATTATACTGCTTCAATGGTTGTGATACCAAATGAGCAGGATACCCAAGATACTGTATTTTTCAATACTATCATATTAGGTGGAGTAAATGGCAATAATTGGAATCATAGAATTGGATGGAAAGATTTTAAAAAAATCAATAATTCCGATGGTAGTGTTTTTCTATATAGTACATTCTTAGTTGAAAGATCTTCCGGAAGACAATTTACAGAATTTAGTTTTGTATGTGAAAATAACTCGACCCAAAATCAGACAAAAATAACTAATTTAAAGGTTGAAGAGGGAGAAAAGTATACTCCGTATATTGAAACTTTTAATGATTATTCTAATGAATCAAATGGCGTAACTTTCCCGATTAAAGGCTTGCCCGGTTCTTCCCTTATCTGTATTGATGATAAATATGTTCATGTTGCTTATGCTGATGATAGTAACGGAAATGGATTCTCTATTACGCCAGAAGGTAAAAATTTTGTAGGAGTATATGTCGATCGTATTTCTGAAACTAATGAAAACCCTAAATTATATACATGGAGCTCAGTTTCAGATCTTCTTGCTTCCAATGAAGATGTCATAAATATATCTTGCGGTGAATTCGAAGGTAAAAAGCATTATTTACATGTTGCATATGCCGACAATCATAAAGGAGATGGATTTTCCACTAATAATACTAAAAAATTTATAGGACTTCTCTTGGATACTAATGAAGTAAACCAACAATTTTCTCTATTTCTTAAATCTGAAGATGCAGATATGAAAGTTCAAGTCAGCGTTTTATCTTTGAATGAAAAAATGGGCAAAATAGATTTTATCCAAGACGAAAAAATAGATTACGATAAATTTTCCACTGAATTTTCAGTTTTATAATAATTTAATATTCTAATTATTTAATAAAAAAGCCTCATTTAAGAGGCTTTTTTGGTTTATATTTATGTATGTAATTTTATACACAATTTAATTATTATAAAAGGTACATTTTAATTTTCGGATTATATAATGTTCTTATATAATATTTAACATAAGTTTTTAAGCGTATTTTATTACCATTATTTTTAATAATTTTCATTATTTCTTTCATTTTGGCTGCTCCCCCGTAGTTATAGGATTCTAATAAATCTTTATCTAGATCAATGGTAAATTTTTCTTTTTTAACTTTCTTTAAATAAGTATTTATCCTAATTTTAGCCATGAATCGTTCGTCGAATTCATCTTCGTTATCAAGACTAAAGCATAAACTATCCTTTCTATAGGTAATACAATATAGAGGAAAATCATCAACGAAATAGTTTTTAGATAACTCACCTGCTTTGATAACAAACAAAGCTTCTTCCCCGATTCTTTCTTCATCAAAAATTAAGTTATTTTTTTCGATAAAATTTCTGTTAAACATTTTAGCCCAAACTTCCCAATTTTTATATATTAATTGATCTTTTGCTTTAATTTTATTATATCGCAACTTTTTGTAATATTTTTTTCTTGTTTTGAGTAAATATAAATGTCTAATAGATTTCTGTAAAGAATTACTTTCTACACTGGTAGCCAAATAATAAATTATTTCTTCATTACTATCTTTATATTTATCTAGTTCATATAAAAAATTTGGATTAAAAAAGTCATCGGAATCTGCAAATAATAGCCATTTTCCTTTAGCTTTTTGTAATCCTATATTACGTGCATACCCAACTCCTTTACCCTCTTTGGTAAAATATATTTCGACATTTTTTCTATTGTATCCGGGAAAGTTTTTAAAATCCACATAAGAAGAATCACTGTCGTCATCAATAATTATAATTTGTATATCATCTCTATAAGGAATTGAATTTAAACACCTTTGTAATAATTTAGGTGTATTTTTATGTGGAATAATTATAGAATAGGTATACATTTAGGAACTTTATTTAAAAGATTTTTTTAAATAAATTTTTAATCGCTTGGAGTAAGGAATGTCTTTTATATTATTGAAAAGTTCAACGCTTATATATTCCGGGATTTTATTTTTAGGGGTTGTAAGGTATATTTTCCTTAGTAATTTATTTCTATATTCTTCTGTTTTTTTTAGTAATTGATTTAATTTGTTATTCTTACAAAAGTCTATTCGATCTTTCAATGCTTCGATAAAAGCGATTTCTTTCTTATATGAAAATTCTTCATAAATTTTATTGGTTATACTATTTGCCCTTTTAAAATAATAATAAAGAACTTGATCCAATTCACATATTTTATGGGCTTTAAACATAGCTTTAAACCAAACATATTCATCTTCGCATATTTTTACATTTTCAGGAAATCTCAATTCATCCCATAAATATCGTTTGTAAAGCTTATTCCAAATAACTACATAACGAACGGTATCTTTCTTGTAACTAAAATTTTTAATAAAATTATATCCATTGTATTCATTGCTTTTATATAAAGAACGGTGATCCTCCTTTATTTCATTGAAATGGGTGAAATTTTGAAAATTACATAAAATGAGGTCACTATTCGTCTTAATCAATGTATTATATAGTATTTCATAGAAATGTACAGATATAACATCATCAGGGTCTACAAATCCAATGAACTCACCTTTTGCTCTGTCTAAACCTCTATTCCTGGCTATTGAAGTTCCTTTATTTTCCTGATGAATAACAACAATCCTGGAATCTTTTTTTGCATATTCATCACAAATAAATCCGCTAGAATCTGTAGATCCATCATTAACCAGAAGTATTTCCAAATCTGAATAGGTTTGATTTATTACAGAATCTATACATCTACTTAAATATTTTTCTACATTATAGATGGGAATTATAACTGATATCATTTATTAGCAGGATTTGTATTAAAAAATAATTGTAATTGATTTTCAAATTCTAATTCTTCATTTAGAACTTCATTTCTGTACTCATTAAAATCCAATATGGCATGATCATAATTAATCATAGAATATTCTATTTTATCGATAATTTTTGAAAGTTCATTTTTTGCATATTTAAACTTATATCCCATTGGAATATTCAAATCTTGTTGATATTTTGAAGATCCCCCCATACCTGAAATAATAATACATTTCATTACTGATGATTCTCTTAACATTTTGTCTCTTCCGGGATTGTATCCAAAATCTATATATACTTTTGCTTTTTTCATGGTTTCAACCACTTGATCGGTTGTCATATTCTTTATGGCTATCCATGTATACTTCGAGCTTTTCTTTTGTATGGATTTTAAATCTTTATTATTTTTTTTAGGATTATAGATTATTATATTTTCTTTTTTAACTAAATTTTTAATTTGATTACTTTCTGATAAAAAAAGAGGATTTACATAATCGCATACAAAAGATATCTTATTTTCAGGTATGTGATTTTCGATAAGATATATATAGGATCGGTAAGATTGAGCCCAATGAACTACATCAGGAAGATTTTCAAAATGGTACTCTTGCTCTTCTTGCTGACCTTTAAAATATTTTGAAATATAAAATTTTAATCCTCTGTGTCGATTCTTCATACAAATTGAATAGAAATCAACACTCAACCACCAAACGATCTTCTTACTTTTTTTATACTTAAAAATATAATTGGTAAGGGATTCCGGAATGATAATAACACTATTGGGATGATCATCAATAGTTTCAATCTCTGATGTATCGTAGATATTATAAACTTGCGGTTTTGGATTTACATTAGATTTTTTATGTATATAATACATTTTAGCATCTAATTTAAGAACAGTTCTTAATTTATGACTTAATTGATGTAATGCTTCCGGTCCACCGGTTGAGATATTTGCAGGACAAATTATATATATTCTTGATGGATAAGTTATTATCATAATGTCTTCTAGCTCTGCAAATGTAATCAATTCTTACATTCTATAGAATTCCGCAGATGTTTTTTTATTAAATTTACGTTACTAATTTCTTTACGATGAACATAGTTAAATGTTTAAAAAACTACTTTACATTTACTAATTATGCTAAACATGTAGAAAAAGATGAAGCAAACTATCCTCATGAAATTCTCTTATCATATAGGATTACGAACCTTCCTTTTGTTTCTTTAGAACGGTTAGCTAATCAGATGTTATGGATACAAAATTCACTTTCTAATGTAGTAATTAAACCCAATCAGGTATTTTCTTTTTGGAAAGTTTTAGGTAATCCCGTTCATATGTTACACAATTCTGATTCAACATTCTTATACGAAATATACAGCAGTATTATTTACCATCTGGCACTAATAAGTGGATTAGCAATACTTGAGAGACATCCTTCAACGGTAGATCATTTCACTGAAGATCATAGAATATATCCGTTAGGTGCGGAAGCATCGGTGTTATATAAATCCAGAGATTTAAAAATTAAAAACGGTTATGCTTTTCCTATAAAATTTAATTTTCAAATTAAAAATCAAATTTTGAATGGATCTATTTTAAGTTCAGAAAAAATAATACGTAACGAAGTAGTTTTTACCAATAGAGATTTTAAAAATTTCAAGGAAGTTTTAACTCGAATAAACCGTAGAACTACAGAAGTTTCCTTTTATAAAAAGAAACTATAAAAATATAGCTTCATGTATTCTAACATGAAGCTACGTTTTTAAAAATTTTTATTAACTGTTTAAATTTAAAAACTTTATCTATGAAATCATGAATTAAATCTTTCAAAAACTAAAATTTCTTGTCCATTATTATAAAATGATAAAATAGAATCTCCTTCTCTAATTTCATCAATACTTTGCAAAGCATTTAAAAATTGAGATTCATCAAAATCACAAGGCAATTCGGTTGAAGATAATCTTGATAAATTAAAAATAGTATTTTCCCAAGTATAATAGGCAGTAAATTTGTTACAACCTGTTGTTCCGTAAATTTGTTTCCAAGGTTCATCAAATCTCATCAAGGGTAAAGTTTCGTATAAATCAGAAGCATTTTGAGAATTCAATCTAACTAATTTCCATTTCACTACATTCTCATCACCTAGATAAACCATTATTTTATCTAGTTTGTCCTTAGGTTTTTTAGTTGTATTAGTTCCTTGATCCTCTACTTTTATAGTAATTACATTATCTGCTTTATCGATTGTACCGGTACTTATAGTAACTTCATCTACCGATTGATTTATTTGAACTTCGTTATAATCTTTCAATGCTTTTTTTGATGTTCCACAGCTAGTGATTAAAAATAATGGAAATAACCCTAAGAAAATTAAATGAAAATCTAATAAACTTTTTTTCATAATATTTAAGAATGTATTGTACGATTAATTAACTTTTTGAGCATAATAAATATTAGGTAAAGATATAAAAAACCTGCAATAACAACTATTTTTTTTATATTTTTTTTTCAAACAAAAATAAGATTTAAGTTTCAAAATTAATTTTATTTTATTGAATTAATTGAAACAAAATAACTTAAGCTATATATGTGACAAGAATTTTTATTTGAAAGTACTATGAATGAGTAAGGATTGAATACTATCATATTTATATATTTGTAATATTCAAGATAATAATTCTGACTAATGTAAATAAATTATTCTTTATGCATCTAACCGGACAACTAACCAAAATGATAACCGAATATAATTCTCCTATTCAGTATTATCTAAATTTTAATGATGAAATACTTATTATTAATCAACTATTAGATAAAAAAATCAAAGTACGATTTGATCATTATAAATGTCTGGGATGTGGTTTGGATAAAGAAATATTTGCCATGGGATATTGTAAGGATTGCTATTTTACTTCTCCCTATGCAGGAGATTGGATCCTAAGACCCGAATTATCTAAAGCCCATTTAGGCATGGAAGACAGAGATTTAAGTGTTGAATCTCAAGCTCAACTTCAACCTCACATAGTTTATTTAGCAAACTCCGGTGGAATTAAGGTTGGTGTCACAAGAAAATCTCAATTACCTTATCGTTGGATCGATCAAGGTGCTGAGTACGCCATAAAATTAGCAGAAACTGAAAATAGATATGAAGCCGGAGTCATTGAAACCATTCTTAAAAAACACGTTTCAGATAAAACTAATTATAGGAAAATGTTAAGCGAATCAGTACCCTATATAGAATTATCAATTGTGAAAAATGAGCTTAAAACATTTATACCCGATCAGCTAGAAAATTATATTTTAGAGGATAACAAAATTTTTAATTTTCAATATCCTGTAATCGCATACCCACATAAAGTAAATTCGGTAAACCTTAAAAAGGTTTTTGAATTTGAAGGAGTTCTAAAAGGTATTAAAGGTCAATATTTGCTTTTTGATAATAATATGGTGTTTAATGTTAGAAATCATGAGGGATTCGTTGTCGATTTAATCCTTTGATTTTACCAAAGATAATTCATTATCTATCAGTCTGTTATTATATTGTTGAATATACGATTTAATTTTTAATTCAAAGTTTTCTTTAGGATAATTTGAAATTGAATGTTGTAATAAACTGTCTTTTGTATAATCATATACTCGTAAAATCTTTTTACCGTCAAAAGTAACATAATACTGATTGATTAAAAATCTATAAATACCTTCATTAAAATTGGCAACAACTCGATCTTTACTTTCAACGGGATTACCAAAAGAAAAAATTTGTCCTTTATAACCCAGATAATTCAAAACTTCGGGGTAAATATCGATTTGACCCATTAATTTATTTTCTGTCCCCTTTAATTTAGAATTTGAAGGATCAAATAGTAATATAGGTATTGAATAATTACCTATTTCTGTTAAAAAATATTCAGGTTTCGCTCCTCCTCTACTTGTATGATCGGGAGTTAAAACAAAGACCGTGTTAGTATACCATTCTTGTTTTTTGGCATTTTCAAAAAACTTTCTTAAAGCAAAATCGGAATAAGCAATACTTTCGTGAATATCTCTGTTTCCTTTAGGAAATTTATTTTTATATTGTTCAGGAATGGTATAAGGAGAATGTGAAGAAACGGTAAAAATAGTTGAAAAGAAAGGTTGTTTAAAAGTATTAAATTTTTTTAGTGTAAACTGTAAAAATTCTTCATCAAAAATTCCCCATACTCCATCATATCCCCCTTTTTCCGTATATTCATTTTTACCATAATAATTATCATAGCCGGAAATACGGGCAAATTCATTGAAATTTTGACTTCCATTAAATGCCCCGTGAAAAAAAGATGTATTATATCCTTCCTTTTTTAAAACAGCATTAAATCCATCAATTTGATTAAAGGAATAAGGTGAAGATATATAAGAAACTTCCATAAGACAAGGTATAGATGTAATTACTGATGGTACTGCATCAATTGATTTTAATCCATTAGCAAAAGCATTGGTATAATACCTGCCCTCAGTAAGTAAAGAATCTAAAAACGGTGTTAATTTCCTACCTTCAAATTGTTGGTAAATATTTTCTTTTCCAAAACTTTCCAAAATAATAATTACTAAATTCTTTTTATTAAAAATTCCATCCGAATTGATATTTATAATTGGTTGATAAGTAGTTTTTAATTGTTGAGGGGTAAAATAATTCTTCTTTTTTAAATTATCTTTTTTATTTATAGTTTTAAAAATTGTAAAAGTTGTGTTTAATACCACTGCGGTATTTTGGGGATAATCGGTATAATTTATAGCATCAACCGTTTTAATTGGAGCCCTTTGGATTCCTCCTCTTCCCAATAATATAATTAAGCCGACAAATAATAAAAAAACTAATGAGCTCACGAAGATACCTTTCCATCCGTTTTCTTTTTCTTGTCTGTATGATGTTTCAGGAATAAATTTCCAAAAACAAAACATAGCCACTAAATATCCTAAAAACATATACCAATATTGAGCTAAGAATACAGGAATTAGTCTGAGTATATCTCCTTCCATACCGGAAGCGGTAATCAATGCATAGGTACTTCTTTTATTAGTATATATATAATATTTTATATCAATGAAATTGACTCCTATAAAAAAAGCATTGATTAAAAAAAATAATATTTTTAAACTTTTTTGATAGGTACGATTATACTTAAAGTTGCCCGGAATCGTACTTAATACAATTATGAGAATATTACTTAAAAAAATTGCTGCCAAATCAAATCGTAAGCCTCCTAAAAACTCCGATAATCCTATGTTTTTGAAAAAATGAAAATTGAACACATAGAAAATTGCTCTACAGAGTTGGTAACAAAAAATTAAGAGCAAAATTCTAAGCAATAACTGTTTTATGCTTAATTTATAATTCATAATAACAAGTGAATAGTTAGTAATACAAAATTATATAATTTTTCATCAATTTAATCAATAAAATTTGTCTTTTTTTAATAATTTGATACTGATTCTGAGTATAACATAAAAAATTTAATCTCATTCCATATTTTTTTCCTAGTTTTGTCTTTCTAATTATTAACTATGGCTGAATATAAACTTATATTACCTCCTATGGGAGAAGGTATAATGGAAGCTACAATTACCGGATGGGTTAAGAATGAAGGAGATTATGTAGAAGAGGATGAAACTATTGTTGAAATTGCGACAGATAAGGTCGATTCAGATGTCCCTTCCTCCATTTCGGGAAAACTACTAAAAAAGCTCAAAGAAGTAAATGATATTTGCAAAATTGGAGAAGCTTTTGCTATATTAGAAATTGAAGATGCTGATGAAAAATCATCCGCTGTTTCTAAAACCGAAATATCTTTAAATCAGGATGATACTTTAACAATCAATACATCTATAAATGTACCTAATATAACAGCTGAATTAGAAAAACCTTTGGTTTCTAATTCTGAACTACATAACAGTAATGCTTCTAAAAGTACGTATTATTCACCCTTAATTAGATCTATTTGTAAAAAAGAAAATATTTCACAATCGGAATTAGATTTATTACAAGGAACGGGACTAAACGGTAGAATTACAAAAGAAGATATCCTTTCCTATTTAAAAAGTAGAAATCTTTCCGCTACCATAAAAGTATCACCTATACTGGAACCGGTTCATAATAGCCCTAAAGTATCAGAAAATACGTCTGAAACCTCTATATTAAATTCTTCTCCTTCCATATCGGATGGTGATGAAATCATAGAAATGGACCGTATGCGTAAGCTTATTTCTAAAAATATGCTGCAAAGCAGACAAATTTCGGCTCATGTTACTTCATTTGTTGAAGCAGATGTCACCAATATAGTACTTTGGAGAAATAAAAATAAAGATTCTTTCTTCAAAAATGAAGGAGTAAAGCTCACTTTTATGCCTATGTTTATTCAGGCAATTGTAAAAGCAATAAAAGATTTTCCTATGATTAATATCTCCGTAGATGGGGACACAATTATTAAAAGGAAAAATATTAATATAGGTATAGCAACAGCTGTTCCTAATGGCAATTTAATTGTTCCTGTTATAAAAAATGCAGATCAGTTGAGTTTATCCGGACTTGCAAGATCAATAAATGATTTAGCAAATCGTGCAAGAAATAATCAGCTAAAACCGGAAGATACCAATAATGGAACGTATACTTTGAGCAATATTGGAAGTTTTGGAAACCTTGCAGGAACGCCGATCATCAACCAACCTCAAGTTGCCATTATGGCTGTTGGATCGATTGTTAAAAAACCGGCAGTTATTGAAACTCCACAAGGAGACATGATAGGTATACGCCATATGATGATTATCTCACATACCTATGATCACAGGGTCATAGATGGAGCTTTAGGAGGTGCTTTTGCTAAAAAGGTCTCTGATTATTTAGAAAAATTTGATCCTAATACAAAATTTTAAAGTTGAAATATATTTAAAAAATTAATTGTTGCCTGTGAACATTCATTCAATACAATATTATATACTACTAATTATATTTAGTTGCCTTTTGAGCAGTTGCATTAAGAAACAAACGATAAAAGCTTCTAACCAAACTGATTCTTTATCAGTATCTTCTTCAATTAAGGATACTTTACCTAAGAAATTTATCGGTACTTATCAAGGAAGTATTTCATGTGATGATTGTGAATTTGTGGTTCTGACTTTAGATCAAAGTAATACGTATAAGTTAAAAATTCAACTTTTTACTGACGAAGATTCTAAAGGATCAATTATTTATGAACAAGGTAATTTCAATTGGGATAGAAAAAATTCAACGATAGCTTTAGATAAGTTTGGTTTTAAATTTAAAGCTTTTGAAAAAAAACTGTACTATCTTGACAATACAGGTCAATACGATACCGAAGAATATTTAATTAAACAATAATCTATATAAATAATCATGTAAGTTTAATATTACTTGATTATTTCATTCTCAGTAAATTTTGTCGATTTTTTGAAATAAATATTTAAAATTCTAAATCATAATTAGAGATAGATAAACTTATTAAAATATTTTTTTCATTAAAGTAAAAAGTAGTATAAATTTTATCTGTCACTACTTTATATGTAGGTTGTTTCGTATTTTTAAATTTTATTAAACGCTTAGCATATATTTTTTCAATGGAACTTAGAGAAGATTGATGTAAGACAATTGAATTTGATAATTCCACTGAATTGGTTCCTCCATAATTGAAACTAACCAATGAAATTTTATCATTACTTCCTAATCGCCCGCCACCCTCTGATATTGCACTAATTTGAAAACCATTCGTGAAATCCCAAGTATAAATGTTTCCTGAACCTTCGATGGGGTCTGCACCCGTATAAGTAGCTATAGTATTGATTGCCTCTATTTTTTGCGGTAATTTAAATCCTTTAGCAGTAAAAAATAATTCTTTAATTTTAGCCGTAGATTTGGGACCTAAAATAAGGCTTTTCTTTTTTAATTTAGTAGTTGTTATCCTATTGGTTTTATTTTGTGAAAACAGCTCTCCGCTGTTTAAAATCGTTAGTAGAGTGAAAACGAATACAATTTTTTTCATTATAATTATTTTAGTATCTTACAATATATCTAATTTTTTTGGCTTTAAGATTACAATTTCAAACGATAACGTCTGTTTTAGCCTATTGTTTGAATCCATTAATTTATGGAACAAACATTTGTTTTATTTTATAAGTAAACTTTAAAAAAATAGAGGTAAAAAAATACTTGTTTTCCGTCTGATTAGTAGTGAAACTAATAAGAGCTACAAGACTATGATCATTATCGGCTAATTTTAAAAGCTTGATTATGATTTTTTCTTTATCTAAAGATGGTAAAAACTTTATACATTTTAAATTTTCAATTATAATCTGCTTACGAACTTCTTTATCACTTTTTAAAAGTAAGAAGTTGATATTTTCATCAGACAATAATTTTTCCAACCCTGAATATAACGCATTTTTATTTATTTTATTAATGCCTCTATCATAAATGAATTTACGAATATCCTGAAACTTTTTTAAAAAAATATAAGGTGTAATGGGTTGAGAATAAGAAGATATTTTTTTTCTGTATCTTACGTCATAATTTTTACGAAATTCTTCATTGGATAAAATATGATATGCTTCGTTAATATCTATAAAAAGCTTTTCATTATCTTTATTATTTAAATTCCTGTCCGGATGATATTTAAGGGCTAATCTTCTATAAGATTTTTTAATTTCCTTACGCGATGCAGTCGGATCGACTTCTAATATAGTATAAAAATCTTTCATTATTTTAGGCTACAACCAGTATTAAAAAGAACATTCGGCACAAATATAAGCTATTTAAAATACATTTACACCGATTGATAAACATTTAAACGAAAAAAGACTATTTAAAAATAGTCTTTTTATAGGATATAAGATAGTTATAATCACTACGATTCACAACTGCTGCAATTAACCAAATTAACCACCAACTCTTTAGCCACACTTTGACTTCTTTGATAATAAAGAGTTTTAATACCTAATTTCCAAGCTTCAATTAATAATCGGTTTACCTCTTTTACCGGAAGTTCAGCAGGTATATTTAAATTTAAAGATTGGGATTGGTCCACATATTTTTGTCTTATAGAGGCCTGTTGAACAATTTCCAATTGGCTGATTTCTTTAAAAGTTTTGAAAACTTGTTTTTCTTCATACGATAAATCTTTTAAATGTTGTACACTTCCACCATTTAGCATAATACTTCTCCAAGTGTCTTCATTATTAATATTTTTCTCCGTAAGAAGCATATCCAAATACTTATTTTTACGCATGAAATTACCTTTGGAAAGACCCGCTTTGTAATAATTGGAACTGAACGGCTCTATCCCCGGCGATGTTTGACCTAAGATCGCAGAAGATGAAGTGGTTGGCGCAATAGCCAATAAAGTAGAATTTCTTCTTCCGTAACCTTTTAATAATTCTGGTTCTCCGTAAATTCTGGCTAAATCTTCAGTTGCTTTATTGGACTTATCCTGCAAATATTTAAAAATCTCAACGGTCTTTTGTTTAGCAACCATTCCTTCAAAAGGAATCATGTTTTTTTGCAAATAAGAATGCCATCCTAAAACTCCCAAGCCTAGTGCTCTGTGCTTTTTAGCAAATTTATTTGCGGGTGACAAGTAATAATTACCTTCTGTTTTTACAATAAATTCCTGTAAAACGGCATCCAAAAAGAATACGGCTAATTTTACTGCTTCCGTGTCTTTCCATTCATCATATAATTCCAAGTTCATGGATGAAAGACAACATATAAAAGATTCTTCTTCTGTGGAAGGAAGCATAATTTCTGAACAAAGATTAGAAGCATGGATAACCATTCCTTTATCTTTGTATACCTGTGGTTTATTTTTATTAATATTATCAGTAAAGAATATATAAGGTAAACCTTTTTGTTGACGACTTTCTAAAACTTTAGCCCAAATTTTTCTTTTATCAATATCCCCGTCAATCATTTCCTGCATCCAATAATCAGGAACGCATATACCGAAAAATAAATTTTGAATCGGATTTCCTATATCGCGTATGGATAAAAATTCTTCAATATCGGGATGATCAATATCCAAATAAGCAGCAAAAGCTCCTCTTCTTACTCCCCCTTGAGATATAGTATCCATGGCAGTGTCAAATAATTTCATGAAACTTACCGCTCCACTACTTTTGCCATTATCCGAAACCGCTGATCCTCTTTCTCTTAAAGCTCCAAAATAACCGGAAGTACCTCCGCCAATTTTGGTCTGCATGATTACTTCTCCTAATTTATGAGTTATTCCTTCTATACTGTCAGGAATATGAACATTGAAACATGATATAGGCAATCCTCTTTCTGTTCCCATATTTGCCCATATGGGTGAGCTTAAACTCATCCAGCCCCTTTCAATCATTTCCTGAAAAGCTTCTTTTAGTTCAGGTTTGTATAATCGTTGAGCGGCAGCAGAAGTAATACGATCAATTGCTCCTTCAACCGTCTCTCCCTTTAGAAGATACCCCCTATTTAATATTTGTTCACTTTCCGAATTTTTCCACCAAAGTTTTTCGCTCATAATATATATTAATCTAATCTTTTAACCATTAATTCTAATTTACCTTTTAATCCGGTTTCATTATTTACTGCCATTCTTCTTAAAAAATACCCGTTATCTTTTCCTTCTTCATCAATAAAAGGCATTTCATATATTTCAGATAAAGAAAATGCTCGAAGATATCCTGAAATTATTTCTACTAACTCCTCCCATATTTCTATATGACGATCTCTGTCTTCTAATTTGGTAGCAATTTCTCTTTCGATGGTTGCATTAAAATCAAGATATATAAAATTGGCTTTAATTAAATAAAAATCTCCCATTTAAAATAAATCGTTTTCAGTTATACTTTTATCATATTTGGTATATTCGGTAGGTCTTTTCGCAAAAAAGTCGTCCAAACTATTGGCAAATACTTCCTCTTCAAACCATGCCATAGGTTTATATTGCTCTGGTGTAACATGATACAACCGTTCCATTCCTATTTGTTGTAAGCTTTCATCTACCCTGAATTTCATGAAGTTTAGGAGATTTTCTTTTTCAATTGAGTTTACTTCTCCTTTCTCAAATATCCAATCTAATATTTTACCTTCAATGATGATTGAATTCTTAACGGTATCTTGAATGTGCTTAATGGTATCTTCATCGAAAAAGTCGGGATATTCTTCTTTAATTTTATTAACTAAATAGATTCCCGCATTGGCATGAATTTGCTCATCTACCGAAGTCCAACCAATGATATTGCTAACATTTTTCATCAGACCTTTAAATCTTGTAAATGATAAGATTATGGCAAATTGACTGAATAAAGATACATTTTCAATAAGAATAGTAAATAAAATAAGTGATACTACGTATTTTTTTCGGTCATCGGATTTAGCATATTTTAATGCATTATCTAAGTATTCCACTCTTTCCCTGATAACGGGAATTTCCAACAACTTTTCGAATTCATTATTATATCCCAAAACCTCCAGCAATCTTGAGTAAGCTTCTGAATGTCTAAATTCACATTCCGCAAACGTACTTCCTAATCCATTGAACTCCGGCTTTGGAAAATGCTGATATATATTTCCCCAAAAACTTTTTACAGCAACCTCAATTTGGGCAATTGCTAATAAACTGTTTTTGATTGAATTTCGCTCTCTGTCTTCTAAATGCGAATGAAAATCCTGTATATCGGCAGTAAAATCTACTTCTGAGTGTACCCAATAGGCATGATTGATTGCCTCTGTAAATTGTAAAATTTCAGGGTATTCAAAAGGCTTGTAATTAATTCTTCTATCAAATATTGACATAATCCTTAATTTATTTTTCTTTTTTTAATAATTTTTACTTTATTTTTAAAAGACAGAAAATTCTTTATAAGAGCCGGTCTCGTGTATAATTTTTAACATATACAAACTCTTATATTCAAATTTTATAATCTTATGATTTTTATAATTAACTTTCTTTCAATTAATTAATTCTTTTGTTTTAGGCACTTACTATGTATTTAAAATTATAAATATTTAACATATTTGACCCTAGAGAATTTCAAAAGATATTAAGAAGTTATAAACACACAATTTTATTTTGAATTGAAAAAACAAGTTTTTTAATTCCTCGAATCAGTTCCCCATTTTAATTTTTCCCGAAGATTTTTAAAATAAGAATAATTATTATACTTGACTATTTTTATTTTAAATGGTGCTTTTTTTATGATTATTTCATCGTCTATTCCTACCGTATTATATCGTGAATCAAGACACAAGGAATATTTTTCCGATCTACTATGAACTTTCAACCGTATTTCTACATCATCTTTTAAAATTAATGGTCTTACATTTAAATTGTGCGGACAAATTGGGGTAATAACTACTATATCGGCTTTAGGATAAATGATGGGACCTCCACAACTTAAAGAATAGCCCGTTGAACCGGTAGGTGTGGATATAATTAAACCATCTGCCCAAAAGGTATTCAGAAATATATTATCTACATAGGCATCTATGGTTATCATTGAGGTTGTATCCTTACGCATTACTGCAGCTTCATTTATGGCATAAGGCAAGAATTTATGAAAATTACTTTTCACTTCTAATACGGAGCGTTCACTTATAGTGCAATTACCATCTAAAATATGGGGCAATTCCTTTAAAAATTCATTTTTCTGAAATGTGGCTAAAAATCCTAATCTTCCTGTATTGATTCCCACAATCGGAATATTAGATCCTTTAATATAAGCCACGGTTGACAAAATAGTTCCGTCTCCGCCAAAAGTAAATAATAATTTGGTTTCTTTAGGAAGCCCTTTCTTTTTAGTGAAAGGAATAAAGCCGGGATTTTTTAATCCTAACATTTCTTCTAATTCCTTTACGTAGGATTCATATACATAAATGGTTATACCTTTTTTTTCTAGTTGTTGAAAAAAAGCCGAATAAAGTTCATAATCTTCTTTGTGAACTACTTTTCCATATACACCTACTATCATTGAATTATAATTAATTTATACTTCCATAAATTTTTGCAATTGATCAAATCTCTCTTTTAAAAGATCTTGCTTGGAATCTTCAAAGTATTTGTTGGAAATTTGATATCCAAATCTCTCGAAAGTATCTCCAATGGAACTTATATTTTCTGCACTAATCTTAAGTACTATTTGAGTTGAGTCTTCATCTGTATTGACTAATAACATCCCTAATATCCTTCCATTATTGCTTTCTACTATATTCGCTATTTCACTGGTAGAATATTTTTTTATAGGAGTCGTTATGATCATATAAACTCCATATTCGGTAGTAAACTGAAAGGAGGCCAATTCATCAATAACTGTTTCTTCTAATACTACTCCCAAAAATTTTTCTTGGTAAGATAAGATTGGAATTATATTAGTTTCATTTTCGCTAAAAACGCGTAAGGAATCAAAAAGTATAGCACTATCAAGTAGATAGAACTGTTCTAAATCTAAAAGATGATCTTTTAATGATTCTGATTTATCTAAATCTCTAATGATATTTAAACCTATATTTCCTTTTACTCTTCCTTTACTTATAACAGGATAATGGCTAACTCCCAGATCAATCATTAATTGCTCTGCTCTTGCAACGCTGTCATTTTCATAGAGAGTTAATACATCATTTGAAATATAATTGGTAATTATCATTATGCTAAGATATAATAAGATTTTTGAGTAACCAAAATTTTAAAATTTTGTTCATCTCTTTTTAGTTATTTTTTTAAGCACCTCTGTATAAGATAGTTTAATAAGATTTTTTATAAAATCATCCGTTAAATTTCCATTCATAAAAACTGTATTCCAATACTTTTTATTCATGTGATATCCGGGTTGTATTTCCGAATAATTTTCTCTTAACTCCAATGAATATTCTGCCTCACATTTTAAAATTATTTTAAAATCCGGATCATATAGATTAGTTAATGCAAACATCTTACCCTTTACTTTGAAAACTAAAGTTTTTTCATCAAAAGGCAAACATTCTTCCACATCTGAAAATTGTAAACAATATTCTCTAAATTCTTCGATATTCATAGATTGATTAGCTTAAATTTTAAAAATTTTAAATTTAAGATAAAAAATTAGATTATAAGATTTCATATTAGTACATTTGAATGAAATGCTATAAATTAGTTATCATATGAAAAAAATATTTTTTATAGTTTATTATATTTTGATAAGTATATCTCTTTATTCACAAAAAACATTTTTAATTAAACATTTTGATTCTGATTTTTATGCAAAACAGTGGGCCGGATTTTATTTATATGATCCTGTGCAAAAAAAGGAAATTTTTAATTATAATGGTAGTAAGTATTTTATTCCGGCATCCAATGTAAAAATTTTTACCTTATATACCGGATTGAAATTAATTTCTGATTCTATACCTTCCCTAAAATATGTTTCCAAAAATGACACGCTTTATATTTGTGGAACAGGAGATCCAACTCTATTGGAACCCTATTTTAAACAAAATAAAGTAATTAAATTTTTAAAAAATCGAAAAGAAACTATAGCTTTATTTACAAAAAATTTTGATGATACTATCTATGGCCCCGGTTGGTCTTGGGAAGATTATAAAGAATATTTTTCACCTGAACGCACTTCTTTTCCTATGTACGGAAATTTAGTAACTATTTCTTCACCAACTCAAGTATATCCCTCTTATTTTATAAATGATGTACTATTGGACCATAAAGAAATTGTAAGAGATTTAAGAAAAAATAAGTTTCATTACTCCGATAATAAAAAAATGGAGATACCCTTTATTACTTCCGATTCGTTAACTAAAATACTACTGGAAAGGGAACTAAATAAATCCGTTTATTTAACCGAAAAATTTCCTGTTGAAAAACCTTCCTATTTATATAGCATACCCGGCGACAGTTTATACAGGAGAATGATGGTTGTAAGTGATAACTTTTTAGCAGAACAAATTCTTCTGATGGGAAGTCTTTCCATTTCAGATAAACTTAACAGTTTCTCTGCAATACATCATATGTTGTCTTCTTATTTAAAAGATTTGCCACAAAAACCCAGATGGGTTGATGGATCCGGTCTTTCCAGATATAATAATTTTACTCCTAAAGATATGGTTTATGTTTTAACTAAGCTCTATGAAGAAATCCCGTATAAAAGATTAATTTCTTTATTTCCGGCAGGAGGTGTTAGTGGAACTTTAAAAAATAATTATAAAGGGAATCCGCCGTATATATTTGCAAAAACAGGAGGAATGAAAGGAATATCAAACCTGAGCGGATATTTAGAGACCAAATCGGGAAAAGTATTGATATTTAGCTTTATGAATAACAATTTCCAAGATCCATCCGGTGAAATAAAGAAACAGATGGAAGAAGTATTGGTACATGTGAGAGATTTTTATTAATCAATGTTTTACAGCACATGTGGATATTTGCGTAGGAATATTTCTGCTAAATTCAATTCCAAATCCAAGTTCTCCGTAATCATTCCTCCCCCATCCCCATAAGCTCCCATCTTCTTTGATGCCTATACTATGCTCAAAACCGGCGGAAACTGTTTTCCATTGGGAATGATCCAATAATACGGGGAGATTTTTATTAACTTGGGTTCCGTCTCCTACTTGTCCGCTATTATTCTTTCCCCATCCCCAAAGTGAACCGTCTTCTTGTATGCCTAAGGAATGGTATTCTCCTGCAGCAACCATTTTCCATTTAGAATGACCGATACGAACAGGAAAATCCTTATCCCGATTGGATTTATCTCCTAATTGGCCAAATTCATTATATCCCCAAGCCCAAAGGCTACCATCTGCTTGAATTCCTAAAGTATAGTCAAATCCGGACGTAATGTATTTCCATTTACTGTAACCAATTCGTATAGGAATAGTCGAATATTTAAATTGGTCAGTACCTAACTGACCGTCTTCATTATTACCCCACCCCCACAATGTCCCGTCTTCCTGTATTCCCATACTATAATTAAAACCGGCCGTTATAAACTTCCATCTTGCATTTCCTATTTTAATTGGTTTATTTTTATCGTCGGTGGTGCCATCTCCTAACTGACCTTCTTCGTTGCTTCCCCATGCCCATAAAGAACCGTTTTCTTTTATAGCTAATGAGTGATATTCTCCGGCGGAAACACTTTTCCAATTGGAATGATCAATTTGAACCGGATAAATTTTAGTAAAATTTGTACCATTACCCAGCTGACCGTTTTCATTCAATCCCCAACCCCATAAAGAACCATCTGATTTTATACCTAATGAATGATTGTAACCGGAATACACTAATTTCCATTTTTTGGAAGGATCCACTTCGGCAGGAAGGGATTTGTTTTGGTCGGAGCCGTCTCCTAACTGGCGTTTATCATTTTTTCCCCAGCCCCATAAGGTGCCATTATTTTGTATACCTAAACTGTAATAATTTTTTACTGAAATTAATTTCCAGCAAGCATTAATTTGTGCATTTACATCAATAACATATATACCTGCAAATGCCAAAACTATACAAATAAATTTCATACAACTTTTGCTTCCCTGTTTTTAAGCGTACGTAACGGTAAATATAAATTTCTCAATCAGTAATTGAGATTTACTTATCAAAATAAATTTATATTATAAACAAAAGTTGTATGTTATTTATTGTTATATAAACAATTTTTTTATTTTATATCTTTATTTTTTACTGTGAAGTGAGCTTCTAAATCAATTTCTCCACCTAATAAAGCTGCAGAAGTGGCTTCAGGGTCTTTTTTTGCCGGTTGATGCAGTAAATAAATATACACCGTTGAAAAAGCTTGATCCTCTACGGTCCAGACCGTATGATGTCCTAACTTTCTGCCTAATGTATCAATATTATCATGATCAGCATAGGTAATGCTTAACCCTTTAGAATCAACCTTCTGATAAAATACAAAATGATCATCGGCATCTTCAATAAAAATTTCATCGGTCACATCGTGTAAATGATTTTCATGTTGTGAATAAAATTTTATTTCAACATTATACGTTCCTGTGGGTAAGCTAATATCCGTAATCGGTATTTCGGTGCTTCCTTCCGGTACTTCGTAAACATATTCTCGAATTAAATTTGGGTCTGAACTATTTCTAAATTGCAATATCACCTTTGACATTTCATCGTGATCGTGTTCCGGTAGGGAATTTAAAATGTCATCTCTGTCATGGGAAGAACAAGAAAAAATAGTAACTAAAAGTAAGGTTAACGGTAACCAAAAGATTAAATTTTTAATTTTCATATATGTATAGTATATTTTTAAAAGTTAAATTGTATTTTTAATAAAAAGCTTCTTCCGCTTTCGTCCGTATAATAACGCAACCGATTCATATAATCTCTGTATGCGGTGTCAAAAATATTTTTTACACCTAATGAAATATTCATCGTGTGTATGGTTGTAATATCGAATGAAAAACCGGTAATAAAATCAAATAGCTGATAAGCAGCAGGAGGAGAACTAATATCTAATGTTTCCGAAACCACTGCTCCATTTCTCACTATGTCAATTTCAAAATTATAATTAGGAAAGTGCGTTTGCTTAAACACCGAAGTGGAAGTAAGTTTTGCAAAATAATTTCTCCATTTTTTATTTTTATATTCTATTGAATTGACCCATTGCAAGGGAGGCATGGAAATTAAGGACGTTTTATTTTTTATATCTTTTCCTCTCAAATAAGAAAAATTAGTAGAAAATTTCAATGGTCCCAATATTTGATAATCAGCCATTACATCGATACCATAAATTTTAGCATTGGTTTGTTTATATTGCCAAACCGGAAATGCTCCTCTAATAGTATATTCTGCACTTACAGGAATAGAGTTTATAAAGTCATTTATATAATTATAATAAGCCGTTAATTCAAAAGTTAGCTTATTATCCAATCCAAACCCTTTATAGGTCGTCATGAACTTATTAGACTTCTCATTTTTTAAGTCTAAGTCTCCCAATTCAATAGCTGCAGCTGAATGATGCAATCCGTCGCTAAATAATTCACTTGGGTTGGGTGCTCGACTGCTTAATGAATAATTGAATGTAATTTCATCAAACTTTCCCAACTTTAATTTTAAGCCTAAAGTAGATGCAAAACCGTTATAGGTAAGAATTGGATTTACCAAATAATTAAGACCGGTATCTTTAAGTATTTTTTTTGAATATTTTTTATCGTAACCCAAAGATACCCATCGGCTTTTTTTATAAAATTTTAAAGCATCTATTTTTTGATGATCAAATCGTATTCCTCCTTCGATTAGTAATTTTTTACTAATATTAAAATATTCAATCCAATAGAAGGAATAATTATTTTTTTCATAAAAGGGGATTAATGGACTTACGCCGGTACCAGTATTTGGAAAATTTTCTTGATAAGAATAGCCGCTTCCTAATTTTGTTTTAAGCTTAGTATGGGCAATCGATTCGTAATCTAAATTAAGAGTATGTGTAGTTAAATCCAAATTGAGAGATGCCTTGTCGGCAAACTCGCTTCTTCTGATATCATATTCTTTCCGATTATTAAATTGATATCCGTACACTAAACTTAATTTACCAAAATTAAAATTATAATGAGTATTGAATTTAAATAAATTATGCTGAATTTTCTGTTTAGGCGCATCTATTTTCATCGTAAAATCATCAATGACTAAGGGTTGTTTATTATTGATGGCATTTAAAAGATTTTCCAGGTTACCTACATGCGCTGCTTTTAAAATACCAGTGTCTGAACCGAAATAACTATAGAATAATTCTATGCCGTATTTTCTTTGATTTTTACCTACTTGAATTGAAAAATCATTTTCTTTAAGCCCCGTATTAGACATAATATAATCAGGCGCAGATAGATCTCCGGATCTTTTATAAGTACCTTGTAAGCGCATAGCCCATCCTTTTTTCCATCCTTTTTCAATTTGGGCTGTAGTATTTCCTCCTTTGCCATTGGAAACATAGGAAGTTATAAGACTTCCCGTAAGAGTATCTTTTGTATATAATTTTTTTGGTTCAACCAATACGATACCCCCGGTAGCATCGCCCGCATATTGTAATGCTCCCGCTCCTATAATGATTGAAATGGAATTGGCAACATTAAGATCAATATCCGGAGCATGTTCAACACCCCATTGTTGATCTTCCTGCCTTATGGCATGATTGAATATGGGCACACGGCTGCTATGCAATCCATGAATAATTGGTTTAGCTATATTATTTCCCGTTTTTAATATACTCACTCCCGCTATCGAAGCTAATGCACTAGCTAAGTTAGTATCCGAAAATTCATTAATTTGATTTTTAGTTAATTTATTTTCTGTTGAAGTTTTAGTTTTTCCTAAAGATTTTCCAACGGTTACTATTTGTTGTAATTCTTTTTCTTTACGTTCTAATGAAATATCTTGATTTAAATTATTCTTTACTGTTATTTCTAACGTTTGAGAACTATAGTTAGGATGTGAAATGATAAGTCGATACATTCCTGGACAAACATTGGAAATTGTATATTCTCCGGATAAATCAGTTATTGTTATGGATTCTTTTCCATTAGTTGCTATGAGCTGTATAGAACCGTTTTTTATTCCACGAGTGGAATGTAAATCGGTAAGTTTACCTTTAATATGCAAGGTACATTGAGCATACGATTTTATATTTAATAAAATAAGAAATGTAAAAAAAACGTATATTGTCTTTTTCATAAAATAAATAATATAAGGTATGACTTAATTGAAAAAAGTTATATCCTTTAAAAAAGATATAAATACGGATATTTTTTTTATTTTTATTGAAAAATCCGCGTCATATTATTATTTTTATGAAAATATGGGAGGTGGCCTGTTGAAATAATTAGATTTATTTATATTTTTATAAAATATAAAGGTATAAATATCTTCAGGGTGATTAATTATTTCAGAGTGATGATGAAGTATAAATGTTGGGTCTTCCGCTACATCAAATAATTGATATTTTCCTAAATGAAAAATAGTATGACATTGTTGGCAATGATCATGACTAATTTTGTTTACTTTATGTTGTTCTAAGTGAATATATTCCTGTATAGAAAATATCTTAAATACGAATAATATCGAAAATAAAAGATAGATAATTCGTATTTTATTGGAATGAAGAAATTTCACTTTAGATAGTATAAATTATTTGGAAGCAAATTTAAATAAAAAAAATCTTTCATGAAGTTGAAAGATTTTTTATTTTATTATTTTTTGCTAACTACAGCTAATTTTTCTTTTTCTGCAATTTGTTTTTTTTCAAGTTCTTTGCCCAATTCAATAATGTAGTCATGCAAACTATCTTTTATTTGTGGATGTACCAGACCATATTGAATACTAGTTTTCATAAAACCGAATTTATCTCCTACATCATAACGGGTACCGCAAAAATTACGAGCAAACACTCTTTGAATTTTATTAAGTGTATCAATTGCGTCTGTTAATTGAATTTCACCACCTGCTCCGGGAGCTTGATTTTCCAAAATACTAAATATCTCAGGTGTCAATAAATATCTACCGATAATTGCCAGATCACTGGGCGCATCTTCGGGCTTAGGTTTCTCTACAAAGTTGAGCACATTATACAACCCTTTTTCTATTTCTCTTTCAGGAGCGATAATTCCATATTTTGAAGTTTCTTCATGGGGAACTTTCATTACAGCAATGGTAGAAGCATAGGTTTTTTCAAAATCCATAATTAATTGCTTTGTTAGTGGTATTTTATCTTCCATTATATCATCTCCTAACATTACCACAAAAGGCTCATTACCTACAAATGCTTTTGCTTGTAATACAGCATGTCCTAATCCTCTAGGATGAGACTGTCTAATAAAATGTAAATTTATATCAGTCGTTTCTTCAACGAGTTTTAATAATTCCGTTTTATGCTTTTCTCTAAGATTAGCTTCTAATTCAGGATTGGAATCAAAATGATCTTCTATAGGTCGTTTTCCTTTGCCGGTTACAATTAAGATATCTTCAATACCGGAGTTTATAGCCTCTTCTACTATGAATTGGATAGTAGGTTTATCTACAATAGGAAGCATTTCTTTAGCCAATGCTTTTGTAGCTGGTAAAAACCTGGTACCTAAGCCAGCAGCCGGAATAACGGCCTTTTTTACTTTTTTCATAATTTTATAAATAACGGTTAAAAATAGCTAGTTCAATAAAATATATAAATGATTTATTTATGTTTGTTAATTCATATTTTATTTTATACAAATATAGAAAAAATGAACTTCAATTTCTTTCAATGAACAATATTAAATTAATTATTTAAATAAAAAAACATTTTAAAAATTTAATTTTCTCGACGATAAAAATGATACAGAAAATCCTATAAATAAAACAGTAATCAAGACAATAAGATAGTTAGTAAGATCGAATTTAACCGGAAATGGCATAAAAGGATTTGCCATGACTAATCCGAAATTAGATTGTAACCAGGTCAAAAAGGTTCCTAACACTAAACCTATAACTACTCCAAACATGGTAATGATAATTCCAATGGTAAAAAATAATTTTTTTAATCCTGAAATGCTATATCCCAGGGCAATAAGCGATTTGGATTGATATTTCTTATCCAATATTATAATAATAATAGCCCCCGCTAAATTAAATGAGGCAATTATAATTACTAAAATAAATATTAAATAAATAAACAATTGCTCTACTTTCATCATTTTTAAAAAAGAAGCATCTTGCTCTTGTCTATTTTGAATGATATAGTTCTTTCCCAGTTCGTCTTTTAATTGCTTTTGCAAGGATTTTACATTGTTCTTAACTTTTAATTCAATTGAAAAAGCACTATTAGGTGGTAAATTCAAAAGATTGCGTGATAACTGTATGGGTACAAAAATATAATTTTCATATTGATCATTTAAAGCAAATACCCCCGTCATATGCACCGTTGCTTTTTTAAATGCATCATCCGTATTAGATATCAATTTTTTTCCCGGCTTAGGCATATATAAAGAAGCGTAATATTCTTTATCAATAGGAACACCCAGACGATAGGCTAAAGCATTACCAAAAGCTGCTTCATTATCGGAAGATGTGTTAGGAAATTTACCCGCTTGAAAACAAGTATCGATTTTTACAACTTTCAAAAAATTTTCATCCACCCCTTTAAGATATGCTATTTCATCCTTTTCATAAAACAAAACATATACTTTCTCTTCTATGACTTTCGTAAATGCTTTAACTTCTGAATGAGAAGAAAGAATTTTTTCAACCCTTTCAATATCAGGCAAGGTTTTACCTGTTGCAGGTAAAATTCTTAGATCGGGATTTACATCACTAAAAAGTTTAATATTAAAACTTTCTAATCCACTAAACACCGAAAGGATAACAAACATAGCACAGGTAGCAATCGCTATGGCTGTTAAAGAAGTATACATAATGATACTTACAGCTTGAGTGCTCTTTTTGGATATAAAATACCTAAAGGCTATGTACCAGGATAGATTTTTCACAAATTACAAAATAGGATTTTCATCTTTGCCTTTTAAAGCTTTCTCTATCTTTTCAACTGTATCTAAGGTTACATCAAGATAAAATATCAATTCGGGAACTTGCCTTACCTGTTTAGCAATTCTATTACCTAAAATTTTTCTAATTTTTGGATTAAGAATTTGTATTTCCTTCATTAAGGCCTCTCTGTACTCTTGCGGATAAATACTTAAATAGACTTTAGCCACTCCTAAATCTGATGACACTTTTACTTCAGTAACAGATATTAGTATTTTAGAATTCATCTCCGCTGATTGTTTCCTAAAAATTTCAGCTAACTCTTTTTGTAATAATTGATTTATTTTCTTTTGTCTATTGCTTTCCATAACTATTTTACAAATTTAGATAATTTTAAGTACTGCAAAAATTTTAATTTTATAATCTTATTTCTATTTAATTTTTAAAATTATTTTACTAACACTACGTTATATCTATAATTTATATTAATTTATAATTAATAATTTTCATTTTATACGTATGAATTTTTATAATATACTATATGTATTTTAGTAATTAATTATCAAAATAAATAAAGTCCTATTAAATTAAACGGTAAATTATAATTTATCCGAAAAATTTGAAACATTCAACAAATAAAAATTTCAGACGGATAAACTGTTTTTAACTAATATCTTAACAACTCGAAGATTTAATTATAAAATAGTATTATTTTTGCTTATATATATAATAATGTATAATTAATAGATAATAAATAAATTAAAAATGAATTTGTACCAAGTAAATCACCAATCAATTTCCAATGAAATAATCAATCCCACAGCTATTGAAAAATTGCTAAATAAATTACTTGATTTGGTTTATGATCTGGGAATAAAAATTGTTACCTGCTTAGTGGTTTATTACCTGGGAAGGTTTTTAATAAAATGGATTGAAAAATTATTTCATAAATTTTTAGAAAGGAGAAAAATTGATCCTTCTGTCAAGTCATTTCTGGGAAGTTTATGTAATATTACTCTAACCATTTTGTTGGTTTTGTCCATAATTGGAATTTTAGGAATTCAAACCACCTCCTTTGCTGCATTAATTGCTTCTGCCGGTTTGGCTATTGGTATGGCAATGAAAGACAATCTTGGAAATTTTGCCGGAGGAGTCATGATTCTTTTTAACAAACCCATAAAAATTGGAGATCACATCTTAGCTCAAAATCAAGAAGGAGTGGTGCAATCCATTGGTATATTATATACAGTTTTAACCACCGGTGACAATAAAACCATATATATCCCTAACGGACCATTATCCACAGGATCCATACTTAATTTTTCAACGCAACCACAAAGAAGAATAGATATAACCATAGGGGTTGATTATGGAACTTCACTTCAAGATGTCAAAGACATTCTTAATGAAATTATCAGATCTAATACCTCCATACTAAAGTCTCCTGAACCTTTCATTGGATTATTAAAATTAAATGACAGTTCTATTGACTTTGTAATTAGGGTTTGGGTTGAATCATCCAACTATTGGCCTGTTTATTTCTTTCTTAATGAAAACATTTATGAGAAATTTACACATGCCAAAATTAATATACCATTCCCTCAGCTTACCGTGCATATGGCCAATGATAATTAATAGCTAAAACTAGCTTTTTAAAAATCTAGTTTCCTTTTAAACTAACTTAATTATTTTGAAAAATTTTACGAATGTCTTTAAAAATTTAAGTTAAAAATTTATTCATATTGTTAAAATAACTATATATTTGCACCGTCAAATATTTAGGTCAAATACATTTTGGCCCAGTATTTGATATTGTAAAACACGATTAATAAGCACACTTATTATATGGAAACTTATAAATTTAACAAACAATAATTTGCATTTTAGTAAGTATACATATTATATTTGCACTTTCAATTTTTGTTAACGAAAAAATATGCAAACTAATTATAAGGGATTTCTCCTAAATATCACCGATAGCGACAAAACAGGATTTCTGCTTTGGAAAGTAAATAATCTTTGGCAAAGAGAATTTAAAAAAAACTTTGAACACTTAGATTTGACACATAGCCAATTAGTATTGCTTTTATCTATTTTATGGGGAGAAACTAACCAAACTGAAGTAACTCAAAAAAGTCTTTCAGATAAAGCGGGTATTGATCCCATGACTACTTCTACCGTTTTACGAACTTTACAAAAAAAAGGCTTGATCAAAAGAAAATTTAATAAAAAAGATTCGAGAACTAAACTAATTTCATTAACAGAAGATGGAAAAACAATTATTAAAAATGCAACTAAGGTTATAAAAAAATTCAATACATCATTTTTTAGTTCACTAAAAGATCAACAAAACCAATTTCAGCAAAATTTGGTAACTCTTTTAGATGATGACATCTATGCTGATGAAATTAAACAAACCTGTTGTAAAGAATACGTACTTAATAATAACAATAATTTAGAAAAATCATAAATATGAAACTCAGAAAAATACAAATTATAGCTTTGCTATTCACTGCTGCAACATCCACATTGTATGTGTCTTGTGGCGGTGATAAGAAAAATGCAGCAGGTATGGCTGCTATGGGCGGGCAAGCCAATCAAGTGCTACCCTATCCGGTAAAAGTAGTTACTTCACAAACTGCTGTTTTGGAAACAGATTATCCGGCAACCATAAAAGGTGAAGAAGACATTGAAATTCGACCAATGGTTGAAGGATTCATTAAAACAATTAATGTAGACGAAGGTTCTGTAGTTAAAAAAGGACAAGTTTTATTTACATTGGATGCGCCACAATACAAACAAAATGTATTAAATGCAGAAGCTGCCATTAAAACTGCAAAAGCTCAAGTTGACAATGCAGTTATGGATGTAACAAAAATCACCCCTTTGGTTGAAAAAGGAATTGTAAGTAAATATCAATTAGAATCTGCACAATATGCTTTACAGACTAAACGTGCTGCTTTAAATCAAGCACAAACTGCTTTAGCTATTGCGAACACTAATTTATCTTATACCGTTCTTACCAGTCCGGTTAATGGAATTGTTGGTTCCATACCTTATCGTTTAGGTAGTTTAGTTAACAGTACCACTACCTTAACTACTGTGGCGAATACTTCCAATGTATATGTATATTTTTCTTTAAACGAAAAACAATTATTGGATTTCCTTAAAAATACACCGGGTGCTACTCAAGCAGAAAAAATCAAAAAATCCGAACCGGTGACTTTAATTTTAGCTGACGGTACCGAATACAATGAAAAAGGAAAAATTGAAACTATCAACGGTATTGTAAACACTTCTACAGGTTCTGCAAATTTCAGATCTAGTTTTCCTAATCCGCAAGGTATTTTAAGAAGTGGTTCAACCGGATCCATACGAATCAGTACAACTGTTGAAAATGCTTTGGTTATCCCGCAAAAAGCAACCTTTGAAATTCAAGGTCAAACTTTTGTTTTCGTGGTACAAAAAGATAATAAAGTAAAACAAGTAACCATCAAAGTTACTCCAACACCGGATGGACAATCCTTTATCGTAAATTCAGGATTAAACGAAAACGATAAAATAGTTGTTAACGGAATCCAGAATTTAAAAGAGGGAATGGAGATCAAACCTCAACTTTAATTTTCTTAACGTAAAAAGAAGTATTATAACTTTAAATAATAAAAAAGAAATAAAACAATGCTTAAAACATTCATAGAAAGACCCGTTCTTTCCACAGTTATATCCATTATAATTGTGATTCTGGGTATTTTAGGGGTAGTTTCTCTACCGGTTGCCCAATATCCCGAAATTGCTCCGCCGACGGTACAGGTAACTACTAACTATCCGGGAGCAAATGCCGACGTGGTCATGAAAAGTGTTATCATTCCATTGGAAGAACAAATCAATGGAGTTGAAAACATGACTTATATAACATCGAGTGCAACCAATGACGGTAGTGCTACCATTACTGTTTATTTTAAACAAGATGCGAACCCTGATATTGCTGCCGTTAACGTTCAAAACTTGGCAGCTCGTGCCAACAGTTTACTTCCATCGGAAGTAACCAAAAACGGGGTGATTGTACAAAAAACACAAAGTAGTAATATCTTGTTTATCGGTTTAGTTAGTAAAAGTAAAAACTACGATCAAAAATTTTTACAAAACTATGCGAACATCAACATATTACCTCAGATAAAAAGAATCTCCGGAGTGGGTGATGCTCAAGCGAGAGGTGCTAATACTTATTCCATGCGTATATGGTTGAAACCTGACGTAATGGCAACTTACGGTATTACTCCTGCTGACGTAAATGCTTTATTAGCAGAGCAAAACTTAGAAGCAGCTCCCGGTGCATTAGGTGAAAATAGTGCACAAACATTTACGTACACATTAAAATATACCGGTCGTTTAGTAAGTTCTGAACAATTCGGTGATATGGTTTTAAAATCTCTTCCAAATGGAGATGTTTTACGATTAAAAGATATAGCAAGAGTGGAAGTTGGTTCTGAAAACTATCAAATTACTTCTACCATCGACGGAAATCCATCTGTAATTATCAGTATTGCGCAAACTGCAGGTTCTAATGCACAACAAATTATCAACGAAGTTGAAAAAGTTTTAGATAATGCAAAAAGTTCTTATCCTCCGGGAGTAGAAACTGTATATATGATGAATGCGAACGATTTCCTTAATGCTTCCATTGAAAAAGTTATTCATACCTTATTTGAAGCATTCGTATTAGTATTTATCGTTGTTTTGGTATTCTTACAAGATTTACGATCTACTTTGATTCCTGCCATTTCAGTTATCGTGGCTATCGTAGGTACATTCTTCTTCTTGTTAATATTTGGATTTACCATTAATATTTTAACCTTATTCGCATTAATTTTGGCAATTGGTATCGTGGTGGATGACGCGATTGTGGTCGTCGAGGCCGTCCATGCTAAATTGGAAGACGGAATGAAAGATGCCAAAAAAGCTTCTTTACATGCGATGGACGAAATAGCGGGAGCAATTGTAGCTATCACATTGGTAATGTCTGCAGTGTTTATTCCGGTAAGTTTTATTGGTGGAACCTCAGGAGTTTTCTATAAACAATTCGGGTTAACCTTAGCGGTTTCTATTGTACTTTCTGCGATTAATGCGCTTACGTTGAGTCCTGCATTATGTGCATTATTATTAAAACCTCATGATGACAAAAAACAAAATTCTGTTGTTAAAAAATTAAAAGACGGATTCAACGGAGCTTTTGAAAGTTTAACCAACAGATATAAAAAAGTTTTAATTTGGACCTCTAAAGCTAAATGGTCTGCATTTGCAATTATTATTGTTTTCTGCGGAATTTTATATTTTCTTATGAAAACAACTCCTACCGACTTTGTACCTCAAGAAGATAGTGGATTTATCATCGGGGATATAAGTCTTCCTCCGGCTTCAACACTTGAGCAGTCAACAGCTATTGCTAAACAAGTATTTGAAGTTGCGAAAGGAATTGAAGGAGTATCCAATGTTGCTCAAATTAACGGTATGAGCTTTATTAGTGGTGCGGGAGGAAACTACTCCGTAATATTAGTAAAATTAAAACCGTGGAAAGAGCGTCCTAAAATCCAAATAAACGATGTAGTAAAACAACTGTTCATTAGAACAGCAGGTATACAAGGTGGTAAGATTATCTTCTTCGGAACTCCTACCCTTCAAGGTTTCGGTATCAGTAACGGATTTGAATTCCAAATTCAAGATAAAACCGGAGGTGATATCCGTAAATTCTCTGAAATCAGCGGTAAGTTCTTAGGAGCGTTAAATCAACGACCTGAAATCATGTATGCAACTACTTCATTCAACCCGAACTATCCTCAATACCAAATTAATGTAAATGTTGCTAAAGTTAAACAAGCCGGTTTAGCCGTAACAGACATTTTAGGTGCTTTACAAGGATACATTGGTGGTGTATATGCTTCTAATTACAATGAATTCGGTAAACAATATAAGGTTATGATCCAGGCAGATCCTAAATACAGAAAAAATGTAGAAGATCTTAATGGAATGTATGTAAGGACCAATAGTGGAGAAATGGCACCAATTGCCGGATTTATTACCTTGACTAGAGTGTACGGTCCGCAATCTCTACAAAGATTTAACCTTTACCAATCCATACCTGTAAATGGACAACCCAATGCAGGATATAGTGCCGGTGATGCGGTTAGAGCTATTGAAGAAGTTGCTAAACAAACGCTTCCTCAAGGATATTCTTTCGAATATTCAGGAATGACCAGAGAGCAAGTGAACAACAGTGGTTCACAAACTGTTTATATATTCTTATTGTGTTTGATTTTCGTATATTTCTTATTATCAGCTTTATATGAAAGCTACATTTTACCTTTAGCTATTATCATTTCTTTACCTATAGGTTTAGCAGGAGCTTTCTTATTCGCTAAATTATTCGGAATTACAAACAATATTTATTTACAGATCAGTTTAATTATGCTTATCGGTTTATTAGCGAAAAACTCTATTTTGATCGTAGAGTATGCAGTTCAACGTAGAGAGCATGGAATGAGTATCATTGATGCTGCCGTTGAAGGTGCCGTTGCCCGTTTAAGACCTATATTAATGACCTCCTTCGCATTTATTTTCGGATTATTCCCGTTAATGGTAGCAACCGGTGCAGGAGCTGTTGGTAACCGTTCAATCGGTACAGCTGCTATTGGTGGTATGTTAATTGGTACTGTAATTGGATTAGTAGTTACTCCTATGCTGTTTGCTGTATTCCAATCTTTACAGGAAAAGGCAACGCATAAACCTTCCGTGGTTTTAAGAGAACAAAACGATAACGATGATGATGATGATGAATAAGTATAACAAAATAAAAGAATTAAGAATGAAAATTCGACCAATTCAATATACAACCTTATTATTAGTTTCAGTAGTACTTAGTTCATGTATTACCGCTAAATATGAGAAACCTCAGATAACCGATAATCAATTGTACAGGGATATGCCTGTTAAAGATAGTACTACTATTGCAGATATTCCTTGGAGTGATTACTTCAAAGATCCCAATTTGCAAAGCTTGATTAATGAAGGTATTCAAAACAGTTATGATTTAAAAATTGCTGTTACGAGAATAAAACAAACTGAAGCTGCGCTTCGTTCTGCCAAACTAGGTTATTTACCTAGTTTGTCTGCAGACGCTTCTTATTCTAACAGTAAATTAAATACTGTTCAAGGAAACGGAGTTAAAACTCATTCAGAAGTTTTCCAATTGGGAGCATCTGCAAGCTGGGAGCTTGACATTTGGGGAAAAATTTCCAGTGCCAAAAGATCAGCTTTGGCTTCTTATCTTCAAAGTGATGCGTATAGACGTTTAGTTCAAACTTCTTTAGTGGCAAATATTGCAAATAATTATTATTCTCTAATTGCTCAAGATGAACAATTGAAAATAACGCTAAACACCATTAAATTATTAGAAGATAATGTGAAAACTATGGAAGATCTAAAAGAAGCTAACATAGTAACCGGTGCAGCTGTTGAACAAAGCAGAGCTTTATTATACTCTACTCAAGTGAGTGTTCCTGATTTGGAAAATAATATCAAAGCTTTGGAAAACAACATCTGTTATTTATTGGGTAGAACTCCCGGACCTATACAAAGATCTTCAATGGCTCAACAAACAGTTCCTAGTCAATTTGACTATGGAGTGCCTGCTCAACTATTGTCTAAAAGACCTGATGTAATGATGTATGAACTTGCATATCGTGCTGCATTTGAAGATACTAATGTTGCGAAAGCATCCTTATATCCATCTTTAACAATTACCGGTAATGCCGGGTATTCTACCTTAAAGAATTTAGATAATTTCTTTGACCACTCCAGTCTTTTTGCAAGTGTGGTAGGAGGTTTAACACAACCTATTTTTAATCAAGGAAAATTAAGAAGCCAACTGAGAATAAGACAAGCTCAACAAGAAGAAGCCTTGCTTAATTTCAAAAATTCGGTTTTAAATTCAAGTGTTGAAGTTTCTAATGCTTTATTTGCTTATGAAAAAGCTAAAAGTAAAGACTACGACAGAAGTTTACAGATAAATTCTTTAGTTAAATCTGTTGATTATACTAAACAATTATTAATATACAGCGATGCTAATTATACAGAAGTTTTAAATGCTGAAAGAGACTTATTAAATGCAAGATTAAGTCAAGTAAATGATAAACTTCAACAATTACAAGCTTCAATTAACCTTTACAAAGCTTTAGGTGGAGGTGTTAACTAAATCAAAGATGTAATGTATTAAAAAAGTCGGATTTTATAAAAATCCGACTTTTTTATTTTATGCTGTAAATTACCGGTATGCTAAAATGTGAACACACGTATTATTTTAACTCTTGCATTAACTTTAAATAATGTGAGTATCTTTTTTCTGATATTCTTCCTTCCTTGACTGCTTCAATAACGGCACATTGCGGTTCATTGATATGTAAGCAATTATTATACTTGCAATAAGCTTTTTCGCGTAAAATTTCGGGAAAATAATCTTGTAATTCTTCTTTATGAATGTCTACTAATTCAAATTCTTTAATTCCGGGTATGTCAATTATTGCCCCCCCAAAATCCCACTCATACATTTGCGCAAATGTGGTGGTGTGTTTTCCTTTTTCATTATAATTTGATATAGTCGCTATTTTTAAATTTAAATTTTCTTGTAAAGCATTGATGGTAGAAGATTTTCCACTTCCTGAATGTCCTATAAATACAGAAATTTTATCTTTTATTTTATTTTTCAACTCTTCTTTATGAAGATTGGTCAATGCAGAAATTCGTAAGGTTGAATATCCAATATTTTGATATATATTTTCAATCTCTTGCAATTCTTCTAACTCCGTTTCGGATAACAAATCGATTTTATTAAACACAATCAAAACAGGAATCTGATAGGCTTCACAAGTGATTAAGCATCTGTTTAGAAAACCTAAAGAGGTTTGAGGATGTTTTAGGGTAAAAACTATACAAGCCAAATCTATATTGGATGCTATAATGTGTGTTTCTTTAGATAAATTAACCGATTTGCGAATAATATAATTTTTTCGAGGATAAATTTTCGTTATCCAAGCAATATCATGATCTTCTAATTCGTATAGTATGCGATCTCCTACAGCTAACGGATTGGTATTTCTAATTTTATCTTTTTTAAACTTCCCGCGAATTCGAGCATCATAAACTTTTCCTGTTGTTATGTCTTTTACCAAATACCAACTTCCTGTAGATTTTAATACGATTGCTTCATTCATAACTCAAAAATATAAAAAAATGCATCCTAAATTGATGCATTTTTATTACTATCTAAAACTTATGATTATTCTTCCATAATTTTATTCTGCAATTCAACGGATTCTTTATGAATGGAAACTAAAAGATGTTCTAAAAAATCTTCTGATAATCCCATTCTTTCTCCATTGCGAATGGCTAAGTTTTTTAACACATTCCATCGATCGGGTTGAAATATAGCCACATTATGTTCTTTTTTAAGATTTCCGATTTTTTTGGCTACATCCATTCTGGCTGCTAATAAACCTAACAATTGATTATCCAACTCATCTATTTCTCCTCTATATCGGTTTAATTTGGCTGAAAAATCATCCGAATTATCATTCTTTTTTCGCAAAGTAATATCTACCAAAATATCCTTTAAGGCTTCAGGCGTAATTTGTTGTTTGGCATCACTCCAAGCTTCATCCGGATTATTATGGACTTCAACCATTAATCCGTTATATTCTAAGTTAAAAGCTTGTTGAGCAACTTCTGCAATTAAATCTCTTCTTCCTGTTATATGTGACGGATCTCCTAAAATAGGAATATTGGGAAATCGGTCTTTAAGTTCTAAGGCTATCTGCCATTGAGGGTTATTTCTATATTTTGATTTATTGTGTGAAGAAAAACCTCTATGAATAACCCCTAAATTTTTAATTCCTTGAGCAGCCAATCTTTCCAATGCCCCGATCCATAAATCTAAATCAGGATTAACAGGATTTTTAACTAAAACAATTTTATCTGTATCTCGTAAAGATTCTGCTATTTCTTGTATGGTAAAAGGGTTTACAGTTGAACGAGCTCCGATCCAAAGGTAATCCACATCAAATTCCAAAGCTAATTTAGCATGAGAAGCATTCGCTACTTCCGTAGCTATAGGCATATTAAATTCATCTTTTACCCTTTTAAGCCAATTAAGACCTATAGCCCCTACCCCTTCAAAGCTTCCGGGTTTAGTACGAGGTTTCCAAATACCGGCACGAAACACCTGCATATAATTCCGATCCATTCGCTCAGCTATTTCCATAACTTGCTTTTCACTTTCTGCACTGCACGGCCCCGCAATTACTAAAGGCTTTTCGAATTGTTTAATCCAATTCTGGTCTAAATCTTGTAAACTCATAAATATGTTTTCTAAAAGTATGTAAATCTAAAATTTTTTTATTAAATGTCATAAAGTATTTTGCATTTTAAATGAATTTTTTATGTTTATATGAGAAGTGTTTTAGTAAAAACTGCAAAAGAGAATGAAATAAAATAATTTGCTTCTTCGTTTTTCTACCATACGAAATATAAGTTGTACATAATTCATGTTTGATAAGTTTACATGATTGCTAATAAATTTTATTAATTGTATTTTGCTTCTCAAAAAAATTAGAATTTGTAATTGTATTTTTGTTAACTATTTAAAAAATTATGAAAGAAATTATAATTAGTATTTTTTTCAATATAGTTGTTTCAATCCTATTAAAACTATATAATAAGAAATCTAAAGGGGTTTCTTTAGTGATTACGTACAATTATTTATTTTCAGCAATTTTTTGCTATATACTTTTCAAACCCGATCTACCTTCTTTAAATTATTCATCGGCTCCGTGGTTCATTTATTTTCTGATGAGTATTTTAATGCCTGTAGTTTTTTTATTGATTGCTGAATCTATTAAATACACGGGAATTGCACGAACGGACATAGCACAAAGAATGTCTTTACTATTAACAGTGAGCGCTTCTTTTTTATTTTTTAATGAGTCTATCAATTCTCTTAAAATCTTGGGATTATTGATTGGATTTATCTCAATACTCTTTATATTTTACGCTAAAAAAGGAGATCAAACTTTTCCTTATGCTAAATTGTATCTCCTTATTCTTATATTTTTCGGATTAGGAATTATTAACATCTTATATAAGTTAATAGCGGTAAATCAAAATTTTTCGTTTACGACTTCCACCTTTTTTATATTCATTGGTTCTTTTATAGTTGGTTGTATTATTACTTTCGCACAAAAAATACGGTTTACTTTTAAAGAAATTTTATGGGGAATTGCTTTAGGTATTTTTAATTTCGGAAATGTATATTTTTATTTAAAAGCGCATCAAACTTTTAAAGATAATCCTTCTCTTGTTTTTGCTTCGATGAATTTAGGAGTAATTGTATTGGGCAGCTTAGTCGGAATATTAGTTTTTAAGGAAAAAATGAATAAACTTAATTATTTGGGATTGGTACTTGCGCTTGCAGCCATTACAATAATTTCTTTATCCACTTAACTTGAAAATTTTTCGAAAACTCCCAGTCCGAATAAGGCAAAATCATATTTAACGGGATCGTCGGCATCCAGCATTTTTAGGTTTTTCATGAGATGGGAAACCGATTTCCAATCATTTTGAGTTCTGGACAACAAGTTTAAAGATCTTGCCACATTACCGGAATGTACATCCAGTGGACAAACCAATTGGGATGGAGAAATGGAATTCCATAATCCAAAATCAACTTTATTGGGATCGTTTCGTACCATCCATCGAAGAAACATATTAATTCTCTTAGCTGATGAATTTTTGGCCGGACTGCTTATATGTTTTTGGGTTCGCTGTAAATGTTCTATTTCGAAAAATCTTTCTCTAAATCGTTCTATTACTAAGAAAGTGTCTTCTTCTTCTTTTTCTGCAGAAAAAACTTTTTCAAGTCCTCCGTGATTTTTATAAATATTTTGCAGGGATTTGATAAAAAACACTAAATCGTGTGAATTAAAAGTTCTATGTATACTTCCTTCAATCTTTTTTAAATCTTGAAAAGTATGATTTAAGATAAAATCATGGGGTACATGGTCTAAAAAATGCATTATTTTTTCTGCATTTTTAATTATAGACTTTCTATTTCCCCAGGCTATAATTGCTGTTAGAAAACCTGAAATTTCAATATCTTCTTTTTTACTAAATTGATGAGGAATTTGAATGGGATCTGTTTCAATAAAATTGAGTGTATTATATTGTTCTACCTTTTCATCTAAAAAGGGCTTCAATTTCAGAATTTTTTCCACGTTTATTATTTACCCAATAATGCTAATTAGCTAAAAGGAGCGATTTGAATCTCTAACCCATTTAGATCATTGGTGATTGGAATTTGACATCCTAAGCGACTATTTTCTTTTACATGAAATGCTTCTGAAAGCATAGCCTCTTCCTCATCTCCTTTTTCCGGTAAAGGAATATTGTTACTTAAAATATAGATTTGGCATGATGCACACATCGCCATACCTCCACAAATTCCAATCGTTCCTTCGGGTACTAATTCATAAGCTCGTATTAATTCCATGATATTCATGGACATATCCGTCGGCGCTGAAATCGCATGTTTATTTCCTTCCCTATCGGTGATATTGATGGTTACTTCTGACATATAATTTGTTAAAATTACTGAATTGATTTAACAACCGGTTTTTCTGCTTCTTTTACTGTTCCGTCAAATCCTTGTACACCTCCAACGGTAGTATATTTTAAAACGTATTTTCTGTCGGGATATATTTTACTGTAAATACTTTGACACATCAAGGTGGCCTCGTGAAAACCGCAAAGAATTAATTTTAATTTTCCCGGATAAATATTGATATCTCCAATGGCATAAATCCCCTCAATATTGGTTTGGTAATCTAACGCATTATTTACCTTGATAGCATTATTTTCAATTTCCAATCCCCAATCGGCAATAGGTCCTAATTTAGGAATAAGACCAAATAAAGGAATAAAATAATCCACTTCTTTATCAAAGGTTTGCCCTTCCTTTTCAATAACTAAGGATTCTACCTTACCGTTCCCCTTGATTCCTACAATTTCGGCAGGAGTGATTAAATTTACTTTTCCTTGATTTTTTAATGATTGAACTTTCTCAACGGAATCCAGAGCGCCTCTAAATTCATTTCTACGATGTACTAATGTTACTTCTTTAGCGATATCTGCTAAAACAATGGTCCAATCCAACGCCGAATCTCCACCTCCGGCAATTACTATTTTTTTATCCTTATATTTTTTGGGATCTTTTACAAAGTATTCAACTCCTTTTTCTTCATAATCGGCAATATTATCTATCAAAGGTTTTCTAGGTTCAAAACTCCCCAATCCGGCTGCAATCGCCACAGCTTTAGCATGATGCCGGGTACCTTTATCTGTAGTAACAATAAAAGTTCCGTCTGATTGTTTATCAATGGTTTTAGCTGTTTCATTGAGAGTAAATCCGGGTTGAAATTGCTTGATTTGCTCGCGTAAATTTTTAACTAATTCACCTGCCTGAATGGAAGGATATCCCGGAATATCAAAGATCGGTTTTTTAGGATAGAGTTCTGTTAATTGCCCTCCAATGTTTGGAAGCGCATCAATAATATGACATCTTAATTTTAATAATCCCGCTTCAAATACAGCAAAAAGTCCTGTAGGACCTGCTCCTATTATCAAAATATCTGTTTCAATCATAATTTTTTCTAAATATTTTTATATAATAACAATGTATAAAAGGTTTATTTAAAATCTATTTCTTCTAAGTAAAATAAGTTCTTATTTTTTATCTTCTTAATGATAAAACTTTTTTAAATAATGCTGAAACTTACAGATAACTTATTTCCAAATAAATATTAAATTACTTTTAATTGGGGCTTATGTTCTATTTTATCTTCCAAAAACAATTTCCCTCTTAAAATACTTTTAATTAAATCCACAAATTTCTCTGCAAAAGTCGTTCTAATTTGATTGGTAGAATAAATTAATGATATTTCCCTGGAGGGTGAAGATGAAAAATATCTGATATTTTTCTTTTCTTCTTCCGATAAATTTTCTGATTCTAATAAAGGTAAAATGGTAAATCCGAACCCTTCATTAACTAAGTTAATCAGTGTAGTAAAACTTCCTCCTTCTAATTTTATATTAGAATTAATGGCTTCTCTATGCTTGCAAAGATCCAACACAACATCCCGAAAGCAATGGCCTTCTTCCAACATTAAAAGATAATTGAAGTCTAATTTATCAACATCTAAAACTGTTTCTTTATACATTTTAGCATCTTGCGGAGAAACGTAAGCTACTAATGGCTCTTTATAAATAGGCTTTTCAATAATTTGATTGTCATGTAAAGGTGTACTTGCAATTCCAAAATCCAAATAGCCTTCTTTAATGCCTTTTAAAATGTCCTCAGTTTTCATTTCTTTAATAACCAAGTCGGATTCCGGATATTTACTCCTGAAAGTTTTATAGAAAAGTGGCACTAAGGTGGGGGTTATTGTAGGTATAATACCTATGACAACCGTTCCGTTCATACTTTTTTTATCTTCTTCTACAATTTGTGATAATTTATTAGCTTCAGATAAAATTATTTTGGCCTGTTCTACAATTTTCTTTCCTATAGGAGTTATTTTTATAGGATTGGTTGTTCTGTCGAAAAGCTCAACTCGTAACGTTTTTTCAAGCTTTTGTATCTGCATACTCAAAGTAGGCTGACTTACGAAAGCTTTTTCTGCTGCTATCGTAAAATTTTTATATTCGGCAACAGTTAATACATATTGCAGTTGAATTAAGGTTATCATTTAAGATAATGTTTAATTATTCTTTGCAATTTAACAAGATTATTCGAAATATTCACAAATTAATGCAGGTATTGTAACCTTTTACAAGTAATTTTCGTATATATAAATAAGTAAGTATAATTTGTAGGTGAGTAAACAGTTCATCTACTTTTGTTTAAGATAAAAAGAGTTACTATTAAATGAGACAATTAAAGATTACTAAGCAGGTAACGAACAGAGAAACAGCCTCTCTTGACAAGTATTTACAAGAAATTGGAAAAGTGGATCTAATTACTGCTGATGAAGAAGTTGATTTGGCACAGCGTATTAAAGCGGGTGACAGGGTGGCTTTGGAAAAATTAACTAAAGCAAACCTGAGGTTTGTTGTTTCTGTGGCTAAGCAATACCAAAATCAAGGACTTAGTTTACCTGACTTAATTAATGAAGGAAATTTAGGATTAATTAAAGCGGCTAAACGCTTTGATGAAACCCGAGGTTTCAAATTCATTTCTTATGCTGTTTGGTGGATCCGTCAATCCATACTTCAAGCATTAGCAGAGCAATCCAGAATTGTACGTCTGCCCTTAAACAAAATCGGTTCTATTAATAAGATTAATAAAGCATATGCCCATCTTGAACAAGAACATGAAAGGGCTCCCTCTGCTGCCGAATTAAGTGAGGTATTGGATATGAGTGAGGACGATATTAAAGAATCTATGAAAAATTCAGGTCGCCATTTATCTATGGATGCGCCTTTAGTGGAAGGGGAAGATTCTAATTTATACGACGTTTTACGTTCGGGTGAATCTCCAAGTCCTGATAAAGAATTGATGTTGGAATCTCTTCAGATTGAAATTGAAAGATCTCTTTCTACCTTAACTCAAAGAGAAGCCGATTTAATCCGTTTATATTTCGGTTTAAGCGGTCAACATCCGATGACCTTAGAAGAAATTGGTGAAACTTTTGACCTTACTCGTGAAAGGGTTAGACAAATAAAAGAAAAAGCTATTCGCCGATTAAAACATACCAGTAGAAGTAAAATTTTAAAATCTTATTTAGGAAAATAATTTTTTATTTACCTGATACTAAAGTACAAAGGCTATTTATTGTATAAATAGCCTTTATTTTTTGTATTTAAAATTTGCAGTAATAAATTAAATAACTATATTTGCAAACGCAAAGCAGCAGCGGTCCCATAGCTCAGTTGGTTAGAGCATCTGACTCATAATCAGAGGGTCCTTGGTTCGAGCCCAAGTGGGACCACATTAAAATTAAAATCCTTACAAAATTGTAAGGATTTTTTTGTATTATTATTTATTGATTAGTTTTTTATCTAAGGCTTTTTAATTATTCTATTTTTATATATTTAAAAAAATATAAATGTTTTTAGATGAAATATTATAAAATGTCAAGTAATTCTGAAATTCCTTTTTCGTCTTTTTCTATTTCTAATTCTAATTTTTTAATATAGATCCAAATATTATTATAGAAATTATATGCATCATCTAAAATTCCATGTATTTTTATAAAATCAATCATTTGATGATCCATATGGTTGATATTTTCAAATCTAATATGATATAACCTTATTTTATTTTTAATACTTATATCCTTATATTTTATGAATAAATAATTTTTGAACTCTTTAGTTAATATTGTGATTATTTTTGGTTCAAATAATTCAAACCTCTCAATTGGACTCAAAAATATATCATCATATTTTGTAAATGAAAAATAGATAAATACAGTATTGATTTCTTTATATTTATCATAAAAAAATCTACATTCAATACCAATATTATCACAAATTATATTAAATATTTCAATTTTATCATTTTTATTTTCAGGAAAAGCTAATTTTAATTGAGGTATTAAAAAAAATTTCAAAAAATTAATTTTATCTAATTCATAACATAATTTATAAAAGTTTTCATTACCTCCAAAACTAAAATCAAAAAATTTTGAGAATTTTTCTGTATATATTTTAATTTTTTGATCATTATTAAGAGATTTTATTAAAGATGCTGCAAAATATTCTTGCAAAGATTTATGAGGAAAAGTATATTCTATTCCATCTTGTATTAAAATTGAAATAGAGGTGGTTAGATCGTACAGAACATTATCAATATCAATATTTATACTCAGTTTAGTACTAATTTTTTTTAATAAATTACTTAAATATTCTTCATCAAAATTATATTTTCCATCAAATAGAGAAACATAAGAAAACCACTTTAAAATTGTTTCTAATTCATCATTTTTTAAACCGGACTTTCGTTCATGTTGCCATCCTCCTGCTTTAGTAAACGAATCATGCTTACTGCACAACGTATCAAATACATTCCAATAAAATTTACTTTTTTGTTTAGGGAGTTCCGGATAATTATTAAATGTGAAAATAAACATTGATAATAATAGAGGGCTGGATAAATATTCTCTATACTCATCATTTTCATCTTTATCTATTTCGTATATAATTTTTCTTTCTAATTCATCATTCTCATGTAAACTTAATTGCATTTTTATAAATTCATGCATTTCAGATTCTTCTAAAGATTGTACTTCAAAATTATCAAATCTTGATAAAGATTCCGCATTGGCCCCCGGTCTAGAGGTTACAATAAATACATTTTTTTTATATCTGTCTACAAAATTTTCAATATCTGTTGTAATCTTGTTTTTATTTTCTGAATAAATTTCATCATAACCATCTAATAAAAAAATGAAATTACCTTCTTTTAAAATTCTTTCTGTAATTTTATAGTTAGGAGATATTTTATTTTGTGTTATAATTCTAGTAATATATTCTTCAATTGTTTCTTTACAATTATTTAGATTTCTCAATTCTATAATAATCGGTATATGTTTACAATTTTCTGCTGATGATAGAAAAATATGTTTTGTTAACATACTTTTACCACTTCCGGCATTACCTATTATTGTTAAATATTGATATTTTTCAAATATTTCATTAAAATTGTTTATCTCAATCAATTTCTTTTTATTTCGAATTTTTATCGGATAATAAATATCATAAAAATTAACTTTTTCATCTCTATAAATAAATGTTTTAATTGATGAATATTTTTCATAAAAATTATTTATATAATCTATAAGTCCATTTTTATATATAAAAAGATATTCATCTTTTATATTGTTACCTAAATTTAATATTTGATCTTTAAAAGTCCCAATTAATTTTGCTCCAACAGATAAATCCATAAATAGTTAATTTTAATTAGTTAATATTTTATATAGTATAAATTTATAAAAACAATCCAGGATAAAATTATTTTTTTTACTAAATTTTTAAAAGATTCGAAATTTTTTTTCTTTTAACTAAGTGAAATTTATATTTCATATCATACATTTGCTTTATATATTTTAGCGCGATTAAATCGAGTTACTCTTCTTCTTATCCAATTAGTTAAATTTTTATATTATAAAATGACATGGGTTAAAAATAATTTTAAATTTTTATTTTTATTTTTGACATAAAATAATTTATTATATATATTTATAATTTATTAAATACACTTATTTATATTTTATATATATATTTACCTTAGTTCGCTGCAATACTTACTATTATTTTTTAACTACTATGAATTATAAATTAAGGAATACTCTGACTTATTATGTACATAAAGTAGATTTAAGGATATTTTTAGTTTTTTCAACATCTATTTTAATTGGTCTCTTACTTTTATACTATAAATATTCTAAGCAAAAGGAATGTAATCAAATTAATTTTGAAATTATAGCTGAAAACAATCAAGTTGGGGAATCTATTAAATTTAAAGATCTTACCCCCGGTGCCAAAAATTGGGTTTGGGATTTTGGAGATTATACTGAGAAAAAAAAGGATCAATATCCTGTGCATACCTATGAGAATCCCGGAACTTACATTGTGACCTTACACGTTAAAGGCACTTGTAAATTGCAAAAAACAATTGAGATTAATCCAGGGGATAGGATCACAGATTCCTTAAAAATTCCAAAAATTATTGTTCCAAGTGTAGTTAGAGTAGATGAACCCCTCGATATCTATTATGAATATATTGGAGAAGCTTTTTCATGGGAATGGTCTTTTGGAGAATCAGGACAAATGGACTCTACAAAGGAATATCCTGTATACAGCTACAGCTTACCCGGAAAAAAAAGATTGACCTTGGTGATCAACGGGGATATGACACATATTGCAAGTAAAGATATTATTGTAATACCTAAAAAATTAACTGCAGAAATGTATAAAACGTACAAAGAAAATTTTAAAAATAAAAATAAGATTGTATATACATTACCTCCGGGTAAAACTCAAAAAGATCCATTTGAAGAGTTTTTAGAATCCATTCCCTTTCAACCCATGGAAAGTTCTTCTAAAAAGAGCAAAACTAAAACAGAAAATACTTCAGCTCCCTCAATTTCTGAAAATTAATTCGAATTATTATTACTGGATGTTTCAAAACAAAAGAAAACCATGGAAGACTTTGGAAAATATACGTGTAATAAGTATGAATTTCCGGTAATTCATAATAATGAAATAATTACATTTTCAGAGTTTTGTAAAAAAATTAAAAATTAAAAAATTAAAATTAAATCACTACGACTCGTAAAAAATAAAAAGAATTGTATAGAATCTATCATACTAAGATGCAAAATCAAAAAAACTCGAAAAATGTAATTCGAGTTTTAATTCATCCAAAGATGAAAGATGATATATATTAAATTTTATATTTTTAATTCTTATTAATTTTTTTAATATAAAAAAACACTTTTAGTTAATTGATTAAATAAAAAAAATAATTACCAAGTTTTATTTTTTTAGCACTTTTATATTCATCAGTAAAATTTTAATCCGATCATTTGGAAAAATAAAAATAATTTATCTACCGATTTTTTTTTCATATTACTACTAAATTAATTTAAAGTTTGATTGAATGAAGAACTCCTTTCCATTATACTATTTTTTAAAATGTTAATTTCATCAATTAATTTCTTGTTTTTTCCCTGATAAACTAAAGATGTTTCATGTCTTACATAATTTCCTTTTCTTTGTGCACTTAGCCAATTAAATGAACCTATACATAGCAAATCTTCATCTTTAATCACAATTTTGCTATGTACCTTAGTTACAAAATAAACATCTATACCGATATTTACTAATTTAAAAAGAAATTGTTTTTTTTCTTCATTATCGCCTAATAAATTGAGTTCATCATCTGTATAAATTGATATTTTAATGCCTTTTTTTTGAATCACTGATTCCATAAATGGCAATATATTGCTATTATTAACGGCATTTATTGAAAACCAAGGAGATACTATATATATTTCTTTAACAGCATTATTTATTACATTTTTAAGAAACGAGTCGTGTTCATTTAAATTTATAAGAACTTGAAAACCAACACTTCCCGATTCTAATAAATCTTTTCTTTCTAAATATTTAAAACATAAACTATTTTTCTCACAAGAAAAAAGATAACGCGCTAAAATTCCTCTTGGCGTTTTTAACTGTGGATTGTATATATCCATATCTCCAAAAACCAAAAAGCTATCTTTTGCTCGCGATACGGCAACATTTAACATACTTGGCGCATTGTCTATAAAAGTACCATCGACATGTTTAGAGTAAACGGCAGAGAAAATTATTAATTTTCTTTCGGCTCCTTGAAAAGAATGAACCGTACCGATTGTTAGATGATCTTCGCCTTTATCTACATTTACATTTGCTTTAGAATTTCTTATAGCCCGTTTTATTTCGTTAACTTGAGCTCCAAATGGTGTGATAATCCCTACAATTTCATTCAAGGGCTGATTATATTTTTGTTCTAACTTTTGTTTATTTTCAATCAACCAATTAGCAATAACTCTAGCTTCCAATAAATTATAACGACTGCCTGATCCCGAATCTTGACATATACCGTCAATATGTAAATATCCTAAGGCCGGAAAAAGTGATTCTTTAGGTGAAATTCCGCGTTTTGCTAATAACTTTCCTTTATATACCAATTCATTACAATAACCAATAATTTCATTATAACAACGCCTATGCTCATATAAATACATTCCCGGTTCCAAATCAGGATCATAACGATATCTGGATGCATTTTGTGCTATCTTCATCACACTGCCTGATGAAGCCGTTTTTCCTAAATCAGTTAATTTTTCATATTCGTCTTCTACATTATCACTATTCAGAAGTTTAGCTTCCAAAAAATTACCCACATCCACTTTTGGAGAAACGGCCCAAATTGGTTCAATTTGATGAGTATCTCCAATTACCAGAGCTTTTTTACTGAGAGAAAATGAAGCTCCTGCAACTTCCGGTAATACCTGACCTGCTTCATCAACAATTAATAAATCGGCTAAATTATATAAATAATCTTTCACGTAACCTGTTCCCGCATAAATAAAATGATTAGGAAGCACATAGAAAGTTGATACTACACAAGGAGTCAATTTCATCCTTAGATTCCATCGTTTAATTATGGCAGATTCTGCGTTTTTTTTATTCCATTTTTCTAAATTGGGCAGTAAATCTTCCATTTCCAATAGCCAACGCCCTTCCCAATAATGGGTAGTTAACAAAAAAATATCAAATCGTATTTTAGTGTCTGCTTCAATATCCGCTTGATTAAGTGTTACTTTCTCAGAATTCTTTGTAATATGTAATGGTGCTAAAGCAATTTTCCATTTCGCTAAACAGGTTTCTAAATTTTGTAACAAATTTTTTATAATTTTTAAAATCCGCTCATTTTCAAATATTGACTTACTTACTGAAACTTCTTTATTTTCAATATATTCTGAAATAGAAATAAGAGTTTTGAATTGAAATTGATCTTCTTTATCCCATACATCCGCAAGGTACATCTTAGCCTTAAGCATACGTTTTTTAGCTACAAAAGGTATCCACGAAAAAACTTGATACCATATATTTTCCTCAGCTTGAAATTGTTCCCATTTAGATCGAATATTACTCCATAACTTTATCTTTTCGTTCAAAATTTTTTCTTGATATTCATAGAGTGCTAATTTTTCATAGGGGTTATTACCCAATTCTTGATGAACTTGCAAACGTATATTATATAAAGCGTTCCATGATTCTTCCAAGCATTTTAATTGTTTTGTTTTCCATAGAATTTCTTTATGTAATCTTTTAACGACATCTTCTATGGTAGTATTTTTACTTTCAAGATTTTGAAATGCTTTTGCTGCACATTCTATATAAAAATATTTCGCTTTTTTAAAATATTCTGTGTCCTCGACTTGATTAAAAAATTTTTCAGTTTGAAAATTCTTTTCAGCTTGTAGAGACTTACTTTTAGCCGGAAAATAAGCGCCAAAACTGTCTATATTAGGTAACCATCTCCCTGAAAAAGGACCTTCACCTTTAGAAAAATCTTTTCCAAATGCATCAATTATGTTAGTTACTGCTTGATTATTTGTTGAAGCTGCAATAATAATGGGGGGTTCAGATCCTTCCAATGCTCGCGTTGCCCACAAAGAAGCAACTACGGAAAGTAACAGGGTCGTTTTACCCGTACCCGGAGGCCCATTTACCGCAAGAATTTCTCCAGTTTCAGCATTTAATAAATGATTTAATGCATCACGTTGCGCTTGAGCTAAAGGAAAACTATTACTTGAATGGGCCAACCGTTTTGAAAAGAAACTATTACTTTCAAGACATGGTTGTTGGGGTGGAGAGATTATTGAAGCATAACGTTCAAATAAAGGAATACTTTTAGAGCTGTTTCGTAATTGTTCATATAAAGGAAAAATATGTATTGCCGCATTTTTCACAAGATCTTGTTTTATTATAAAACTGTGATCTAAACGCTCATAAGATCTGTTATCTTTAACCCATTTTTTTGCCACCGTATTTAATAATAAATCGATATGGCTGCAATATTTTTTCCAAGCATCAAAATATTTTTCATCTCTTAACTTTAAATCTCCATCTTCAAATTCATTATAATTAATACCTGATATAGAATATGTGGATAGATAAATATCTAAATCATACATGGATCCAATTGCATAGGAACCATTAACTAAAGGTTTCAGTATATCTCGAGATATAAATGTACTGCCACTTTTAGGATAACATCTTCCGTCTCTGGCCAAAAAAGCAGCGGTTGATATAGGGACAAGATATTCCGGAGTTTCATTAAATTTACCAAAACAATGTTCTGTAATTTGATGATAAACTATAGGTCTTAGAATAATTTCAATAACATTACAATCTGATGATTCATTTTTAAAAAGATCTTTGGTTTTTTTTTCATCTAATTTTCCTGACGTTAGAAATTCCTTAGAACAAAATATCATTGTTTCGGTATCTTTTTTATTTAATCCTCCCTTAGTAAAAGTGGCATCAGCTAAAGAATTACGCCAATATTTTGCAAAATTTTGTGATCTTGTGTCCATAAATTGTTCCTTTTTGTTTTGCTGTTTTAATTTTTTTATGAAGAAGCGTTAATTTAATTCAATGATCCTTATTATTTAAATCCGTTACTGGACATTTATTATTGATTGGTTTTACCAATTTTTATCTAATGATTAAATGCATTCCTTAGCTTAAACACATATTTAATTAGTAAAAATAATAGTATCTATTTTTTGATCGATACAACCTGTCTCTTTTACGATTCCAACTTATCCATCGGTTAGCTGCTTCATTCAAATAACAAACCGTAGAATGTTGTCTTCTATATTATAATCAAAAAGTTCGAACATAGAATTTTTAAAACTTTCGATTAGAGAACATTGATATTAAACTCAATCATAATTAAATAATTCAGTAATTGCAGCCGGTTGTCTTCTAAATAATTTTTTTTCAGTTATATTAAAATCTTTAAAATCTGATTTTTCCGATTGTTTAATATCTTTTATTTGGGTAAATCTATCTTCTTTCTTGTTTAGTATGATGGAAATTTTATCAGAATTTCGATGACTCATTTTTTTGTTAAATAGTTAAATTGTTTCTTAAAATAACGTTCAAATTAGCTGCATAGTACTTTTTAAAGACTAGTTTTTTCAACATTTAATCCTCTTAAGGACCTATAAATACAGCAGGATGAGAAACAAGGGTTTTAGCTTGAGCGGAATTCCAACTTTGTAAGATTCGGGCATTCCAAAAAATATTTGCTAACGGTAGCGGCTCCGGCGAGGGAATCGCTCCTTTGATAGTATTATCCGGCAAACGAATAACGTTGATCGCATCAGGAACATCAAAATTTAGATGGATTCTTGTATCAAAATCAATATGTGTATATGCCCAAGGAAACTTAGAATTTACCGATTGTGAAGATGATTGTTTTTTTATAGTTGCCGTTTTTCCTCTGTTTGAAATTGGATATACCCATCGGCATATCTCGGATTTAAATTAATCCTGTCTAAGGTCCATTCCGGATAATGGCATATGTGCTTTTGATTATGCTCTTCAAACATCGGCCGGGTCTTCTGTTTGTTTACATCCCATACTCGCATTCCATTTTTTTCCCATTGAACCAAGTTATACATTTCAGTGTTGTCTGCTTCATTAACAAAAAATTCTGCCGAAAATTCATTATTGGAGTAAATGATTAATTCGTTTACATTATGAAATCTACTGTACTAGTTTTTCATTTAATAATTAGGTATAAATCGGCGTCTAAATAAATCGTCCGGGTGTATAACATTATTAGATTTATAGTAAGGTTAAATTTGAATCTTTCTTTATAAGAAAAAAGTTTCAAACAAATTTGTAGAAATAGTTAGCCAACATGCAACTATAATATTTAAGCCAAATTAAAATTTTTTCCTAATTCACTTCCTTTTTCTTTTCTGTTGTCGTTTAGATCAAATGTTTATTAAAAGTTATTTAAAATTTTCAATCTTACTCTTTATTTCACTTATAAAATCGGTTGCTAAAGTACTATTAAGTACATGTTCTTCAAAAGTCATGGTTAAATTCATAATAACTTTATAAAACTTTTCATTATTTTTTATGATCGGAATATTTTTTAACTTATCTAAACTTATACTCATTGTTGAGTTCAAAAATAGGGCTTCTGTAACTAAATCTTTATCTTTTAGCGAAGTGATCATAAAACTTCCCTGAATCCGGTGTCTTTTAGCTAAATTGTGATATGACAGATAAGAAATTAAACGTCTCAAATATTTAGGTTGATTTTCTATTAATCTGGTTTCTTTAAAAAAGATGGAAGTCTTATAATCAGAAAATTTACATTTATCTATTATTTCTTGAATTTCTTCAAGAGTTTTTTTATCTGAATTTTTAACCACACAAGGCATAACCTTATTTTCTCCATTAATCTTTCTGTCTAACATAAATTTTGCATTTATGGATTCGTATTCTACCACTTTCGGAAAAAATTTGGAGCGTTTGATGGCTATATTTAGTTCCGGAAAACATCTTAATACATCTGATATTATATATATCATATAAGCAGTATAAGAAATTTTTTTTCTTGTATTGTTATTTCTATGCTCAACGAGATTAGTACCATCTACGGGTACTGTGAGATGGATGGCATTTATTTTTTTGGTATATTGTAAAAAACTATATACTCCCTTAATTTGTCGTGAAATAGGCTTTATTGGGTTCATTTTTTTATTATTTAAATGTTAGAATCTTTTAGCGATAAACTCTTTACATTCTTTATTAATAAAAAATATTTATTTGAAAATATCTTTACTCCTTTTTCAACATACGCAACTATCTCTAATGGAAATAAAGAATTCCATTTTTCACCTATTTGTGGTATTGCTCCAAATATGACCACTTTGTATAGCAATCCTTGCAAAAATTCACCTAATTTTTGAGTTTTATTCATAAGTATTATTTTTTAATAGTTTAAATTTAGTTTTATTGAATTTCGAGTGGTTAGCAGATTCTCTTATTTATTATTTATTTTTTTCTCATATCATTGTGTATTTTTTTTATTTTTAGCCATATATGAATTAACTAACGAACCTGTTTTTTGCCATAAAAACACATTCAATCTAATCCTAGTAATAACAGGAAAATTTTTCCGTAATTATTTTTTTAAAATAAATTAGTTTCATTCACTACTGCGTTCCCTATATTTAGGATTATCTATCTTTAAAAGAATAGCACCTATTTAATTTCTATTTTTTTATAATTCTTATTGAAATCACCTATATTCTATCTGATATGAGCAAATCAATACTACATAAATGTCTTACTTAATTTTTACATTTCAAGTCGGATATACTAAATTTATGGCTGATTATATATCCTTTATATTATCATGATATGTGATCTTCTATTTATAAATAATAATTGTTAACGCTTTTAATTAAATTTTTAATTGAATTAATCGAATTAACCTACCCGCTAACATGTCTTTCTTTTAGAATTTAAATACTTACTTTTTGATATTAATTTCATTAAATTATATTTTATGTTAGTATAAATCAAATATATGAAAATAAATATACAATATTTTATTTATTTTTCATTTTTTTAATATATACAAGATATTTATACATTTTAAAATATAAAAATAGTTTTATTTACATATATTTATTTATATATAATAAATAGTATAATTTGATTTTTTATTTAACAAAATTGTTTTTTTATAATTAATTTATAAAAAAACAATTATTATGTATAAAATATAATACTTCTCTATAAAATAAAAAATATATATATCAATAATATATAAATAAATACATTAAATAAAATTATATAAATTTTAACTTGTATATTTTTTATTAATTTTAAAATAAAATTTTAAAATTTATATGTATTATTGCGTAATAAATAGTTTAATTTTAAAATGATTTATATGAATGTTCATAAATTAATCCCTATGGATTAAATGTGTATTTAGTCAGTAAACTTATTTTATCTAACATGATAAAATTGTATTATCTTATTTATAGTTATAGATTTTTTAATAAAACCAATTTCTAAAATTAAGCATACATTATATACTGCCTAGTAAGGAGTAATTATTTATACCAACCGGATACGATTAAAATAATTACGATAAATATTATTGAATAAATATAATTTAATATATAAAAATGAAAATGAAAAATAAAATTATCTTAGCTTTTTTATGTTTATTACTTAATAGTATTAATTTATCTGCCCAATCGTTATCAAATTCTAAAAAAGGTATCTACAAAACAGGATTCCGTGAAATAAATATAAATGATTATTTAAGACCGCTTCAAATTGCTTTGATATATCCAACCTCGGCAAAACATCCCATTGCAAGAATTGGAGATAATGAATATATCATCGGTGAAAATGTAATTTATGATGCGAAAATATCCGATAAGAGCTTTCCTTTGGTTATTTTTTCTCATGGACTGAATGGGTCTTGGGACAATCATATTTGGTTAGCTGCAGCTTTAAGTAAAAGGGGATTTATTGTGGCAATGCCTAATCATCCCGGAACTACTTTGCAAGATATGGATCCGCAACTTGCTCGAGATATGTTAGCCCGTCCAGAAGATATTCGTCGTACAATCAGTTATTTATTGGAAACTAAACAATTTTCAGATCATATAGATGCTAATAATATCTCTATTATCGGACACTCTTATGGAGGATGGACTGCAGTGGAAGCTATTGGCGGTAAATCTTCTGCTAAAGTTTTCAAAAAAGAATGCCGTAAATATCCCATCATGTTAGCTTGTGACGTTTTTAATGAGCAAATGAAAGGTTTGGATGAAAGATCAGATTTTCTGAAATTAGATAAAGACATGAAAGATCCCCGTATCAAAAGAGCAGTAATCTTAGATATAGGATTTGGCCGCATGTTTATTCCGTCCAGCTTATCGGAAATAAAAATTCCGGTTTTAGTCTATTCCGCCGGACCATTTGTAGAAAGAATACCGGCAGAACTAGAAACCGGTTATTTAACTAAATATCTACCGGAAAAGACTTCCAAACACATAGTTTTAAATAATGCTACCCATTACAGCTTTATGGCTATCTGCAGAAAAAATGCAATAGAACTATTTAAAAAAGACAGACCGGATCAAGTTCATACTTGTGAATTTGATACGAATGAGCGTGCAAATATTCATACTCAATTGATTAAGCAAATAAGCAGTTTCTTAGTAAATAATTAGAAGCTTTTAAAAATTTCATAAATGCAAGGCTGTTAAAACTATTTAATAGCCTTGCCATTTTTTATATATACCATTTCAATAAGATTAGTAAAAAATTACCGATAATTATATATAAGTTACTTAATCTTTAAAAAACATGACTTAACTTCTATTGCTGTTATGATATCCTCAAAACCCTTTTCCTTATTTCGTTTTTAATCTCTACTAAAAAAGTGTAAAATTTTATCCCTGAATTTTAAAATAATAATCTTATTTTTGCAGGCAATACAAAGACAACAACACAACGCTAAAAAGTTTTATTATGTTTGAAAAGATTCTTATTGCAGAGAATTTCTCTAACGATAATTTTGCTGTTAAAAAGATAGTTGAAGAACTAAATATTCCTCATATTGACCAAGCAAATTATTGTGACGATGCCATTTCTAAAATTCGAAAGTCTTTTTCTAATAATTTACCTTATGGACTATTAATTACAGACTTAACATTTGACCCTAATCAAGAACATGTCATTACATGCGGGGAAGAACTTATTAAAGTAGCCAAAGAGGAATTTCCCGATCTTAAAATTATTGTTTTTTCCATTGAAGACAGACAGCCTATTATTAATTCTTTTTTTGAAAAATATAATATAGATGCTTTTATAACGAAAAGCGCAGAAAGTGCAAAAGAATTAAAGAAAGCCATAGAAGATGTATATGAAAATAAAATATACCTGTATTCCAACAAATCTCAAAAAGGCGGATTATTTGAGTTCACAAATAATGACCTGGAATTAGTACGCCTATTATCTGTTGGCATGAATGTGCCTGAAATTTCAGTCAAATTCAAGACAGAAAAGGTATATCCCAACAGTGAAAGTTATTTAAATAAAAGATTGGTATCGATTCGACAACATGCCGGAGCTGCAACTACTTTACATTTACTTACTTTATTTTCAGATTGGAACTTAATATAAATCATACGGTGAAATTTATTAAAAAATATTTTACAATCTAATTGATTTATTTTCAATTATATATGAAAGTTTAATGCATATATTCATGAAATCCATCAATTAAACAGTAAATATCCGATCCCTATATCCTTTCGGTATATAAATGATTGTTGAAACAGTTAGCACCTCATAAATATGCCTTTATTTTATTAAGGATATATCATTGATATTATCTAAATATCAATCAAATTGCTATTTTATCGCTTCTTTTTCAACATAATTCATAATAAATTTGCATTTATGAAGCGAAAAGATAATTTATCTTTATGGTTTGCAGGAGATATCAAAGCCGGATTTCCTTCGGCAGCAGATGATTTTCACTTGGAACGAATTAATTTGAACGACGAATTAATAAGAGATCCCGAAACCACTTTCTTGGCACGAGTAAATGGGGATTCTATGAAAGATATGAGGATTTATAACGGAGATCTTATTATCGTGGATAAAGCATTGGAACCTAAAAACGGCAATATTGCCGTATGTTATATAGACGGGGAATTTACATTAAAAAGACTAAAGGTAGTAAAGGAAAAAGGAATAGTAAAAGAAATTATTCTCCTGCCGGAAAACAAGGAATACGAACCGATCCGGGTTACTCCTGATCAAGATTTTATTATTTGGGGAATACTTACCCATACTATTATAAAATTTTCATAGCATGTACGCTTTATTAGATTGTAATAACTTTTATGCTTCTTGCGAAAGAGTGAGTAATCCCTCTTTAACAGGTAAACCTGTTTGTGTGCTTTCAAATAACGACGGCTGCGTAATTGCCCGTTCCAATGAGGCAAAGGCCCTCGGCATCCCTATGGGAGCTCCTGCATTTAAATATGAAAAGGTATTTGAAGAAAATCAAATATTCCTCTATTCCGCCAATTTTCCCCTATATGGTGATTTAAGTAACCGTGTAATGAATATCATCGGGCGTTATTGCAAAGAAGTTGAAATATATTCTATCGATGAAGCATTTATGAACTTTAACGGCTATATGCAATTAAATTTGCGGGAACATTGTTTAGACTTAAGAAAATATATACTTAAGGGTGTAGGCATTCCTACCAGCATAGGAATTGCTCCTACTAAAACACTTGCCAAAGTAGCTAACAGGATAGCCAAAAAATACCCTGAGCAAACCCATAATGTATATGTTATTGATTCTCCCGAAAAAATTGAAAAAGCACTCAAGTGGTTGCATATTGGAGACATATGGGGAATTGGAAGAAGATTAAACAAACGATTTCAGGCAAAAGGTATTCGTAAAGCTTATGAATTAGTTAATCTTCCGGAAACATTTATACGTCAGGAAATGGGAATAGTAGGAATCCGCATGATTAATGAATTAAAAGGAATTCCTCAGCTGGATATAGATTTGCCGGCTCGTAAAAAGTCTATTGCCACTACCCGCACCTTCGATTACATGACCGACAAACTAGAAGATTTAAAAGAAAGAGTAGCTACCTTTGCCGTAAAATGTTCAGAAAAATTACGCGCACAACAAAGTTGTTGTAATTATGTGACTGTATTCCTGCATACAAATTTCTATAGAGGCGATTTAATTCAACATCACCCCGCTGTTACTTTAACGCTGTCTAATCCCCACAATTCAGCTATTGAGTTAAGTAAATGCGCTCAAAAGGCATTGGAAACCATATATAAAAAGGGGTATCAATACAAAAAAGCAGGAGTTATTGTTTCTGGTCTAATCCCTGAATCGGAAAGACAAATTTCTTTATTTGACGAGGATTATTATCTGAAACACCAACCTATTATGAAGATTATGGATAAGTTGAACCATAAATACCATGAAGATAAACTGAAATTGGGTTGTCAAGATATTAAAAGGACTTGGAAGATGAAGCAGACCCGACTTTCTAAACGTTTCTCTACCGATATGAGGGAACTTATACAAGTTAAGGTATAAGGAAGATCCGGCTAAATATTATCCGATGATAATTTTATAAAAAACAGAGTGAATATGCGTGAGGATTTAAAAAAGATGGTTACCGATTTACCCACCGTTCCGGGAGTATATTATATTTATACCCATGAAGAACGATTGATTTATATCGGAAAAAGCAATAATATCAAAAAAAGATTAAGCCAACATTTTACTTGTACCGACCGTAAATCGGTAAAAATACAAAACTTTGCTTCCAAAGTCAGGTATGAACCTACAGGAAGCGAATTAATTGCCCTGCTTATGGAATCTGAGGAAATAAAACACCATAAACCTATTTATAACAGAGCGCAAAGGCACAGCATTTTTTATTATGGCTTATATCCCGAAATAACTCAAGAAGGGTATATATCTTTACAATTGAAAAAGATAGATAACCGATCACAGGAAATTAATTCTTATTTGAGCTTAAAGCAAGGAAAAGAAGATTTATTCCGCATTACGGAAACTTATAAACTTTGCCAAAAAATAAACGGATTGTATAAATCCAAGGCTCAATGTTTCCAATATACGCTACACGAGTGTTTAGGCGCCTGCGTTAATGAAGAACCCGTAGATGATTATAACAAGCGTGTGCATCAATATTTAGAAAAAAATTCTTTTCCACAAGAAACCGTATTATTAAAACTTCCGGGAAGAACAAAGGATGAAAAGGGATTAGTTTTAATTGAAAACGGAATTTATAAAGGATTCGGATTCTGCCCGAAAAGATCTCGAAAAGATCCGTTAACGTTTATTATGCCTAAATCGGATAACAAAGATGCAAGAAGAATTTTAAGAAGTTATTTGAAAAAACAATAAAACAGGTTTACTACAAACCTAATAATTTTGTTTTCAATCAATTATTATTTCCATACCGGTAATGTACTGTATTTTTTACCCCCTTTAAATACAGACAATTGTTTACGTTTAATAGAACGTTTTTAGCGTTATATTATTTTGCCTAATAATCCTAATAATCATTTATTTTAAAAAAATTTTCAAGATATCTTTTATAAATTTTTACATGAAAAATTAATAATAAAATAAAAATCATACTAGATAAAAAAGTAAACCATAAAGGCGAAAAAACTATCAACCAAGACCATTCTATAATATTTAAAAGTTTTAAAATAATAAAAGTAATTGTTAAAAATCCCGGCAAAGAAGAAAGAAAAATTAATAGTTTCATTTATCTAGAAGTTAGTTTTAATTTTTCAATTATATTGTGAAAAATTTATTTAGCGCACACAAAGATACAAATTTCTAAAAAAATATACGAATTTTAATAAAAATACATGTATTTTATACAAGAAAGATAAAATAAAATATAATTCTAAGAATTCTTGATTAGTCGAATTTGATCGTATTCCATATATAAAACACACTGTGCCATTTTGTTAACTTCGTCTTGATCGTGAGAAACTACTATGGTAGTAGAACCAAAAACAGCATGTGTCTTTAAAATTTCGTTTTGAAGTTTTATCCTCATCGTCGAATCTACAGAAGACAAAGGTTCATCCAGAAGTAATAGATCCGCTTTTTTAGCCAAAGTTCTTGCAAGAGCAGTTCTTTGTTTTTGTCCTCCTGAAAGTTTATCAGGTTTCTGATTTCGTAAAGCATCTAATCCATAAGACTTAATTAGAGTATCCACCCATGCTTTATCTTTTACTTTATTTTGTGCAAAAGATATATTTTCTTCCACCGTCATATTGGGAAATAAAGCATAATCTTGAAACATGAAACCTATGTTTCTTTTTTGCGGACTTAAATTTATGTTATTTAAAGAATCATAGAAAATGCGATCTCCTACTTGAATTATTCCCCTATCGGGTTTTGTTAAACCGGCAATCATTCTAAGAAGTGTAGTTTTTCCTATTCCCGAAGGCCCGGAAATACATATTAATTGGTTTTCGGGAAGTTCAGTTTGGAAAGATAGAATACGACTTCCTTCCGAGGTTAAAATTCTATATTCAATATCAATATATATCATTAAGAAAATTATATAGTTTTAATTTTAAACCCTTTATTAATGCTATAAATGAGAGTAAGCAATATAAATGAAATTAAAAATAAAATAAATGAATATTGATTTGCGGTTTTATAATCTAATGCTTGTACCTGATCGTATATGGCAATAGAAGCTATACGAGTTTCTCCGGGGATATTTCCTCCAACCATTAACACAATTCCAAATTCTCCTATACAATGCGCAAAAGTTAATGCTACACCGGTGATAAGAGAAGGCTTTATATTAGGTAATAAAACTTTGAAAAATGTAGTTGTTTTGGATTTTCCTAAAGTATAGGCAGCTTCTCTGTAACTTACAGGAAGAGACGAAAATCCATTTTGAAGAGATTGTATCATAAAGGGCAAACCTGCTATAATACTTGCTATAATTATGCCTTCAAAAGTAAAAGCTAATCTTGTATTAAAATGTTTCTCTAAAAAAGCGCCCGGGATGTTTTGGGGACTAAAGGCCACCAATAAATAATAACCCAGTACCGTGGGAGGAAGAACTAAAGGCATACAGATCAAAGCTTCTACCAGGGGTTTTATTTTGAAATGCGTATATGCCAACAGGTAGGCAACCGGCAACCCTATAAACAATAAGAAAACAGTTGATAGAGTTGCCAACTTACCTGTAAGCCAAAGAGTGTTTATAAAATCTTCGCTCAATTAATTAATCTTTTTTTGCTAAACCGTATCCGTATTTTTTCCAAATATTGTCACATTTGGAACTGATAATATAATCCAAGAAACGAGAAGCTTCACCGTTTTTTTCCCATCCGTTTATAAGTACGGCAGCTTGTGCTATCGGTGGACATATATCTTCCGGTAATACATAATAGTGCCCCTTATTTTTCATTTCGGGTGCTAAGGCCAGCGATAAAGCAATAAACCCTATTTCTGCATTTCCTGAAAATGCATATTGAGCCGTCTGATTAATATTTTCTCCCCATACAATACGTTTACTTATTTTATCGTATAAATCCTCCTTTTTAAGTGCATTAACAGAATTTAAACCATAGGGAGCATTGTCCGGATTAGCAATGGCTATTTTTTTAACTTCCGGTAATAAAACGGCTGACAATCCTTGCGATAAATTCAATGTAGAACTCCACATGGCTACTCTTCCGTAACAATAGTTAACTGCCGATGCAGAAGTTAACCCTCGATCTTCTAATTTGCCGGGAAATTTAGTATCTGCAGACATAAAGAGATCAAAAGGGGCTCCATTAATAATTTGTTGGGTTAGAGTTCCTGAAGATCCATAAGTAATTTGGAGATCTGCGCCCGGGTAATCTTTAAGATATTGTTCTTTAATTTCTTCCAGTACATATCTTAAATTAGCAGCAGCGGCAATAGTAGCTTTACGTTCTTTTGTACAAGATATTAAGCCGAATAAAAATAGTAATATCGGCAAAAAAACTAGCTTACGTTTCATGATTATATAAAATTTTTAGTGTTGTGCTCCTTCAATTATTTTGAAAATATGCAGTATCGAAGGAAAAACTGCATCCATAGATTCTTCTGCTCCTTTGGTAGAACCCGGCATAGTAATTACTAAGGTATTTCCGATTAATCCGGCTATGCTTCTGGATAACATGGCTAAAGGCGTTCTGTTTTGCCCATAGCTTCTTATCGCTTCAGCCACTCCCGGAATTTCTCTTTCCAGTAAAGGTTGAACCGCTTCAGGCGTAACATCCCTCTTAGATAATCCGGTACCGCCGGTTACCAAAATTAAATTTACTCCTTTCCGGTGATATTCTCTAATTTTGGTTTGTATATCCTCTTTTTCGTCCGGAATAATTTCATAATCGGAAACATCTACTCCTATGGTTTGAAGTTTTTCCATAATTACTTTACCAGCACGGTCTTTTTTATCACCCTTAGAAATGCTGTCAGAACAAACCAATATGGATGCAGTTAATGGTAAATCAAATGAATTGCTTTTATCTGATTTTCCTCCTCTTTTTTCCAGTAATTTAATTTGTTGGATTTCGACATTCTTATCAATGGGTTTAAGCATATCATACATCGTTAGGGCAACTACCGATGCCGCATGCATAGCTTCCACTTCAACTCCTGTCTTATAAATGGTATGTATTTCAGCATAAATATAAATCTCTAACTCTTTCATTTCATAGGTTATGGAAGTATATTCTATGGGCAACGGATGACAATCAGGAATCATGTCACTTGTTTTCTTTGCCGCAAATAATCCGGCAACTTTTGCCATTTCAAAAATATTTCCTTTGGGAACTTTGTTATCCTTAATAGTTTGAATAGTTTGTTGAGATCCCACCTTAACCACCGCTTGAGCTATGGCTTTTCGTAAAGAATTACTTTTATGCGTTATATTTACCACTTATTTATTTTTTAAAATTATTTTTCTGCTTTGGTTGAAAAGAATACCGGTTTGAAAGTAATCATGATATAAGCCCATTGTGGAAACTTGGTATCAACTCCCAATTGATCTTTTAGTATTCTTGTTCCTTTGTTTTTCATATAAGTACTCCAACCTGCTTGTAAAGATAATGTTTGAGAAACTGTATAATCTGCCAATAAATCTATTTCAGATCCTATGCCTTTGTTATTTCGGTTATCCATTTTTTCAGCAGTTGAGAAAGTATGGAATCCTCCGTCAAAACTTAATTTTGAATTTGCTTTTATAGACACTCCACCGTATAAATCAAGTAACCCTTGCTTAGGTAAGGTTGCCCAATACTCCATAGATCCATTAAAAGAATGGTTAGCTCCATAAAGTTTATTAAAGGTGTGATCTTTAGATTTTGATAACGTGGATTTGGAACCTGAATAATAATCAACCCCTACGTTAGCTGAAATGAAATCGGAGAATCTGTACTTAGTTTTCAATGCTAATAAAGAAGCATCTAATTTACTGTCAGATCTGTCATATCCAAACTGGTAATATCCGGTTGCATAAAATGAAAAAGGAATGCTGCGATCATCTAATCCAAAGTTAGCTCCTACTGTATTTCTAAAGATAGAAGTTTTTACTTCTTCAGGAACTTCTCCTTTTTGGAAACCTTCATTAACCCATATGGCAGAAGCTGTAAATTTTCCAATTGGTTTATATAACCAAGTATAGAATAATGATTTATAACTTTTGTCATACACAGATTCATAAAGGACATCTGCTGCATTGTTCCAACCTCCTCCGACATGTGCTTTAAATTTAGAGGTTTCGTATTTTAATTTTAAAAGGTCATGTGCATTAGGGGTATTGCTCCAGTTACCGGATGAAAAAAGACGCTTGTCGTCATATTCTAATATTTGACGTCCTAAAACTCCTGAAAATTCAGGGGTAAAGAAATATTCTGCCCAAGCTTCGTATACTCCTAAATTATTTCCGGTTTTATTTATTCCATTTGATCCATACGTTTCCGTATCTTGTAAAGTAATTTTAACTTTATAATCTTTTTCAGAATAAGTAGCACCCAATCGTACCCTTAAGTTATTCACATAAGCAGCATCTAAAGAATCTGCCAAAGGCTTACGAAAACCACTTCTTAATTCTCCTCTGGTTCTCAGTTCTCCGTCAATTTTAATTTTCTGTGCAGTTAAGAGACTTAAACTCCCTAAACTAAAAAACAACAAATACCAAATTTTTTTGTGTTTCATAAATTTAATTTTAGTTAATAATTAATTTTCTCTATTTAAACAACCGTTTTTCCCAATTTTCAATGGTTCCATTTTCTAAACGATTGCTAAATATTTTTTTCCAACTTAGTGCTAATGATTTTATCTTTAATAATTTGTTTAAAATTTCCTTATCTAAACAATTTTCTTTTTTATATAAAATAGTTAATAAATAGGTTAAACTATACTCGGGGTATGGCCGATCTATTAGCTCAATAGTATCTCCTTGTTTCAAACTTCCTTCTTCCAATACACGATAATACCATCCTGTTTTTAAACTTTCTTGTACTCTAAGCGACATATCACTGCATTGAAAATGATAATTTAATTTCCAACACGGTTGTCTGGCTTGACTTACTTCTAACACGCAGCTGCCTATTTTATAAATATCTCCGATCATAACCGTTTCTTCCGTCATTCCTAATGAGGAAATATTTTCGCCGAATGCTCCTGATTTCTCTAATAAAGGAAGTTCAGGCAAAGACGTTTTCCAATATTCATAATTTTCAAAGGCATATTGATGTACCGCTTTTTCTTCTCCTCCATGATTGATCTTATCACTCTGTTCATCATTAATTAATACCAATTTGGATACCTTTTGCGAGTCGGTAACTTTTTTTTTGTTAATGGCGCTTTGATATTCTGTGTTAGCCAAGCGTTGTATTTTACCTGCATGTAAAGAGCTAATTAAAGGTTTTTTCATGGTTTTATTGTTTGTTTTCTTTCCATTGGTAGCTGTTATCGCTAAATATTTCTTTACCCCAAATGGGAAGTTCTTTCTTTATTCTCTCAACTAATTCGTCACAAGCCAGCATAGCAGGTTTTCTATGTTTAGATGATGTAAAAACAAAAAGACAAATTCCGCCTTTTTTTACCAAACCGAGGCTATGATATACATGCATGCACAACAAATCATATTTAGAAAATATTTCTTCCCGTAGTTGTGAAAGTTTTTCAACGGCCATTTCTTGATAGGCGGTAAATTCTATTCCTTCAACTTCCTTTCCTTCAACTATATCTGCTCTAACTTGTCCTAAAAAAATACTATGTCCTCCAATATCTTTTTTATGAGTATGGCTTTGAATACTTTCAGAAATAAATTCAGCGGGTATAGCTCCCTCTAAAAATGGATATATTTTTTTCATATAATTTTCTATTTAAAAAATCGTGTCAATTCCGTTTCGAATATGCCATACAGCTTTATTGGGAAACAATTCTTTGGCTATCTCGACAGCTCGGCTGCTGCGTATTCCCGTTTTACAAACAAATACAATTGTGTCAAATTTTTCAAGAATAGGTATATTTTCTTCAATCACAGACAACGGAATTTGTATATAGTCGAAACCGGAAATTTTGGGTAGTTCATTTTCATTTCTTACATCAACCAGTATCGATTTTTCATTGGAAAGTACTTCTTCCAACCGGGAAAGATTTTCAATTTCATTTTCGGATGAAAAAATTCCACAACTACATTCATAATCGACTGTTTTAAATTCATCTTCATTTTTTGGAGTAGAATTTTTTTCCGACTCGGCAAAATTAATAATTCGAGTACTATAATACAAGATGTTAAATATCATTAATTTATGTACTAAAGGTTCTCCGATACCTGTAATTAATTTTATAACTTCTTGGGCTTGAATAGTGCCAATTATACCCGTCAGAGTGCCCAAAACTCCTGTCTCATTGCAGGTTGGAACTTCTGAAGGTTTGGGTGGATCAGGAAACAAATCTCTGTAATTGGTTTTCATTTTATCTTTTTCCACATTGAATACAGAAACTTGACCTTCATATTGGTAAATGGCTCCATATACTAAGGGAATATTTTTTAAGGTACAAATATCATTAAGAAGGTACCGTACCTGAAAATTATCTGTACAATCTACAACGATTTCATAGAAATTTATAAGTTTATAAACGTTTTTTGAAGTAACCTTTTCTGTGAAGGAGGTAATTTTAATAGTTGAGTTCATTTCTTCAAGCCTTTCTTTTGCTGCTTCCGATTTAAACTTTCCTATATCGCCTTCTTTAAATAAAATTTGTCTATGTAAATTGGTCAATTCAACAGTGTCATAATCAACAATTCCCAATTGTCCAACTCCGGCTGAAGCTAAATATTGAAGCACGGGGCAACCCAATCCTCCAGCTCCCACCACCAATACACGAGACTTACAAAGTTTATTCTGGGCTTCCAGACCAAATCCGGACAAAATTATTTGTCTGTTATATCTTTTAAAATCCATCGATTGATTAAATTAAATTTTTATCCTCCGGAATATGGCGGAAGTAAAGCTATTTCTGCACCTTCCGAAATCGGGTCTGTTTCTTTTGTATTTTGGTTATTAACAATAATCAAATAATTTAATGATTTTAATTCAGGAAAATAAGTTTCCAATATTTCTTTAAGCTCTGAAACAGTATTAACTTTATCATTTAGTTGATATTTTTCAGAATGAAAAATATCGGTTAATTTCCCGAAAATTTTAATATTCATATTGTTTTAAAATTTTTTTCGATTTTCTTAAATTCTTCTTGGGTATTTATATTTGAAAAGATATCTTTTTCAATTATCTCAGTTAGGTCAATTACTTTAGATTCGGATTCTATAATAAATTCCGTCAATTTTAATTGGTTATGGGCTAGTTTATCTTCTATAAATTGTAGTGCATCATAGGTATATATTCCAAACAAAGGTTGAATTCTTCCGCTATAACTTGCAATGGTGGCTAAATTTGTACTGAGGTTGTCAACTAGATAATTAATTGCTTCGGAGGTAATAAAAGGCATATCACAACTTACAACAAATACATCTTTCTTTGAGTAATCTAATGCTGCATGAATTCCTCCCAATGGTCCTTTATTTTTAATCTTATCTGCAACCAATTCTAAACCGAATTGTTTATATTCTTCTTTATCCGTATTAATTTTAACCGATGGAAAACATTGGGATAAAACTTCAATGCTGTATTGTATTATAGGAATTCCGTTTAGTTTTTTTAAACCTTTATCCTCTCCCATGCGAGTACTTTTTCCTCCTGCAAGGATATAAGCTTCCATTGTTATAAAGTTTTGGTTTTAAACAAATTAAACTGTCCGTTTATTTTTTTATATTCTTCCACAATTTTTTTCCCTTCTTTTGTCAAGAAAGCACCTCCCCCATTTTTACCTCCCAGATTTTTAAAAACCAGCGGTGTATTGGAATATTCGTTCATTTCTCTTACCATTCCCCATGCTTTTCTATAAGGTATACCGATTTCTCTGGCCGCAGCGGCTATAGATCCGGTTTCCTCAATACTGTTCAATAATTCGGCCCGTCCCCTGCCTATTTTTAAGCCGTGGGTAGTTTCTAACCAAATATATCCTTCTATTTTTAAATTCTCCATACTGTAACTTTTTCCCCTTGACGGATCATTCTTTCCTCTCCCGATATTTCTACTATACAATTCGCGCTACTGAATGAGTTCATTTTATAGGATTCTTGAGAGGATGTTATACTTACCTCTCCATTTTCTAAATGCCCTTTTAAAAAATTAGTGAGTTTATTTTTTTTGTTAAAGTCGTTTAGCAACTGGGCATCTTCATAGGAATTGAAAATATGATTTTCTCCTTTAAATCCTTTTAAGAAAGGACGAACATATTGATAAAAACACGTTAAAACGGATGCGGGATTACCGGGTAAGGCAAATACATAATGTTGATCTTTTTTACCAAAATATAGTGGTTTACCCGGTTTTTGCTGAATTTTATAAAAAAGTTGATGTATCTCTGCTCTTTCTAAGCTTTCTTTTACATAGTCATAATCTCCTACAGAAATACCTCCTGTAAGCAATAATACATCAACTTCAGCTGTTCTTGTTTGGATTTCATGAAATGTTTTTTCTTTATCATCAGAAACTTTTACTATAAATTCAACTGAAATATCCATTTCTTTTAAAGCAGATTGCAGCGTAATTGAGTTACTCTCATATATTTGTCCTTTTTTCAAAGGTGTTCCAGCTGTAACTAATTCATTCCCTGTAACAATAATACCAATTTTTGGTGAAGAAAAAACGTGTACCTTTTCAATTCCAAAACCTGCTAACATACCTATAACGCCCGGTGTAATCAATGTGTTTTCTGCTGCCACTAACTCACCCTTTTTTGTTTGAGAACCTATGGGGCGTATATTATCTCCTTTTTGAAATTCTCCTTTTTGAACTATTAATTTATTATTTTCAACGGTTGCTTTTTCTTGCATGACTACTATATCTGCACCGATCGGAATCATTGCTCCGGTAAATATTCGAGCTGCTTCTCCTCTTTTTAGAGTTGGCAATTCAGTTTGTCCCGCTTGTATGACGTATTTAACCGTTATTTCGTTTTTATCCACCCAATCTTGATAACAAAAAGCGTATCCGTCCATCGCTGAATTGGTAAAATTCGGTACGTCTATGGGTGCATATATCGGTTTAGCTATATACGAATGCAAAGAATCGCTCAAATTCTTCTCACGAATGGGACATTTAATACGTATTTCGTTGGAAATAAGGGTTCTCGCCTCAGATACTGTTATAAATTCATTCATGTTTCAATAGGTTTTTTTTGGCATATCGAAAAGAAAAGTTAACCGCCAATTTTAATCATACTCCTGTTTTTAAGATATTCGGGATTTAATTTTATAAAATTTTCAAATTGACCTCCCATTTTTTTATGTTTGTTTTTTAGAAAAGATTGTATGAGCGGTTCAATATCTTCTCCTTTTCGTAAGGTTCCTAAAATATCAAATTCATCTTTTCCAAAGAGACAATTTTTCATCTTTCCGTCAGCGGTAATTCTCATTCTATTACATCCTTGACAAAAAGGTTGACTCATGGTTGTTATAAAGGCAAAAGTTCCTTCATATCCTTTAACTTTAAATTTTTTGGTTGTATCGTGATTGTGATCCTGAATTTTCTCATAAATAAAATGAGAATCTATTTCATCCAACATTTCGTCCATAGTAATAACCTTATTTTTTTCCCATTGATTTCCATTAAAGGGCATAAATTCTATAAAACGAACCTGTATTGGAAAATTTTTAGTTAATGAAATGAAATCTTTTATTTCGTCATCATTAACATTTTTCATTAGTACCGTGTTGAGTTTAACCTGAAAACCTCGGTTTACGAAAAGTAAAATATTATTCCAAACTTGAGAGAATGCATTACGCTTTGTAAGGAATTTAAATTTTTCTTCTTGTAAACTGTCAATGCTGATATTTACTGTATGCAATCCTATCTCTTTTAATAAATCCGCATACTTATGTAAAAGAATCCCGTTGGTTGTTAAATTCAATTCTACCGGTAAAGTAGACAACCTTTTAACTATTTCTTCAAAATCACGTCTTACCAAAGGTTCTCCTCCGGTAAGACGTATTTTATTTATTTGATATTTAGTAAACGTTTTAGCTATGCTGAAAATTTCTTCCGGACTCATTAATTTTCCGTAAGGCAAACACTGCATTTTTTCATTGGGCATGCAGTAAATACAACGGAAATTACAACTGTCTGTAAGAGAAATTCTCAAATAATTATGAATTCGATTATAACTATCAACTAGTTTATTCATATTTATTATTCGGATCTTTTTTTAGATTTTTAGGTGGTTCCGGTAAATATCTTAGTAAAAAGACGGCTGAGATGAAAAGAAAAACCGAACCTCCAAATGTTGCCCATGCAAACGCCTGGTTATCATCTAACGCATTGTTCAATGCTCCATACATCATCCATACCTGCAAGGTTAAAATTAATATTAATATAACAATAATTGCAGACATTAATGTATTAATTTTATTTGAATTTGCTGAATTTTGAACTTCTTTGAAATTATTCATATTCTTAGGCTTTATCTTTATCTGTTACGTATACTTTTCCATCTCTTATTACAACAGACAGTTGAGGTAAGGGTCTTGGTGGCGGACCTTGCAGTACTTCTCCTGTTTCAGGATTAAAAAACCCTTTATGACAAGGACAAACGATTTTATTTTGATCGTGATCATATAATACCGCACAAGATAAATGAGTGCATTTTTGTTCAAAACATCTCCATTTATCTTCACCTAAATGTATAAGTATATAGGGTACTTTATGGTTTTCATTAATTACAAAGGCTTTCATCTTTCCAATAGGAACTTCTGTTGAGTTACAAACAAAATATTCTTCATCCAGCCTTTTTTTAGGAAATAATAAAGATTTAGCAGCTATTGCACCGTTTCCTATAGCCAATCCACCGGATAGTAGGCATAAAAACTTTGCAAATTCTCTTCTTGAAACATGCGTTGCTTCATCCTGCTTTATAGGAAAATCTGTTTTCCAAATGGGTTTCTCTTTATCTTTTTTTGACATTTTCTTCAATATTATTAGTGAACTTTTAACTCGGTACTTCCTTTTGGCATCATAATATTTACTTTGGTAACTACTTCTTGTTTACCAAAAATAAACTTATTCACCGGTGTACTGTTCGGACGTTTTGCTTCTATTTCTTCTAAAGTTCCATAGAATAGTGCTCCACTTGGACAAACCGTTGCGCACATAGGTTTTAGTCCTGCACTGGTACGGTCGTAACACATATTACATTTCATCATTAGTTCTGCTTCTTCCATTTTTTTAGGTACTCCGAATGGACAAGCCATTACGCAGTTAGAACATCCGATACAACGAGAAGTATTTGCTGAATGTACCACACCGAAAGTATCTTTAGTTATGGCATCAGCCGGACAAACATTAGCACAAACGGGATCATCGCAATGCATACAAACCTGTACAGTGGTTTGTATGGTATGTTTACGATCAACATAATGGATATTGATCATACTGTCCTGTCCGTTAGTTTCACACTCAGCACACGCCATTTCACATGCATGACATCCAATGCACCTTTGCATGTCCACGAAAAAGCCTACATTTTTATTATATTCTGTACTTACCATATTTTCTAATTTATCCAATTGAACTTTGGAATGCTTTGGATTCTTCTTCTTTTGATAATTTTTTACCTGTATTAATTAATTTACATGCACATACTTTAAATTCGGGCATTTTGGAAACAGCATCTAAAGTTGATATTGTTAATTGATTCACCGAATGTTTTCCTCCCCAGTGATACGGTATAAATACGGTATCTTCTCTGATGGTTTCTACAACATTGGCAGGAACTATCATTTCTCCTCTTCGAGTTACTACTCGAATTAAATCACTATCTTGTATACCGTATTTTTGTGCCAGATTAGGATGTATTTCTAATAAAGGTTCAGGATATTGGTCCACCAATTTACCGATCCTTCTGGTTTGCGTACCGCTTAGATATTGAGAAACAACCCGTCCTGTAGTTAAAATAATCGGATATTCTTCATCGGTCATTTCTGAAGATAAGCGATAAGGGGCCGGATTGAAATGTGCTTTTCCATCAGGTGTTTTAAATTTATAATCTTCCCAAAGCCTAGGAGTACCCGGATGTCCTATTTCAGGACAAGGCCAAAAAACTCCCATTTCTTTTTCAATTCGATCGTAAGTTATTCCATAATAATCAGCTCTACTGTTTCTGGAAGCTACTCTCAATTCATTGAAAATTTCTTCGCTGTTTTTATACGGGAAATAAGATTCTACTCCTAACCTTCTGGCTAATTCCAAAATAATACTGGTATCGGTTCTGGCATCTCCCGGAGGGGTTACACATTGACGCACACGAACTACCCTTCCTTCTGCTGTGGTAACCGTACCTTCTTCTTCTTCCTGCAGGGATCCTGCTAAAACTAAATCGGCATAACGTGCGGTTTCACTTAAAAAGAAGTCTATGGCTACATAGAATTCTAATTTTTCTAAGGCAGAACGTACGTAATTATTATTAGGTAAAGAAACTAAAGGATTAAAGCAAATGGATATAAGCCCTTTGATTTCTCCTCTATGGATTGCCTCAATAATTTCCCAAGCACTGTATCCTTTGTGCGGTAAATCTTTTTCATCAATTCCCCATATTTCGGATACTATTTTTCTGTCTTCAGGATTTTCTATATCTCTGTTTCCGGGAAGTTGATCACATTTGTGTCCGTGCTCTCTACCTCCTTGTCCGTTTCCTTGACCTGTTATGGTACCATAACCACAATAAGGCTTTCCAAGTCTTCCGGTTGCCAACACTAAATTAATGCATCCAACTACATTATCTACCCCTTTGGAATGTTGCTCGATTCCTCTGGCATGTAATAAGAAACTGGTTTTGGCTTTACCCCATATCTCGGCTGCTTTGCGTATTTTATCTGCTGAAACACCGGTTACCTCTTCAGCCCATTCTACCGTATGATCTTGAATTGACTGTAAGGTTTCTTCTAAACCTGAGGTGTGTTTTTCTATAAATTCATGGTCTACCCAATCGTTGTCAAATAAGATTTTAAGTATAGCTCCGTATAAAGCAGAGTCTGTACCCGGACGTAAATCTAAATGTAAGTCTGCAGTTCTGGCAAACGGGGTGACTCTTGGATCGACTACCACTAACTTTGCACCGTTATCTCTGGCTTCCCAAAGTCGATAAGTTAAAGTAGGGAACGTTTCACTCACATTTGCTCCGGCTACCATGATAACTTCCGCATGTTTTAAATCTGCCCAACTGTTGGAAGATCGGTCCATTCCGAATGCTTTTTTATTACCTGCACCGGCACTAACCATACAAAGTCTTCCGTTGTAGTCCAAATTAGCTGTTTTTAAAGCTACACGAGCAAATTTACCGATCATGTAACTCTTTTCATTGGTTAGTGAAACTCCTGAAAGCATAGCAAAGGCATTGTTTCCATATTGCCCTTGAATTCTATGAATTTCTGAAATTATCTTGTCAAATGAATCATCCCAAGAAATAGGCTTAAAACCTTCGTTTTCAACCCTTTGCATCGGATGAAGTAATCGATCCGGATGATTATCTTGCAGATAACGCTGAACACCTTTTGGACAAAGTCTTCCTTCATTAAAAGGAAACTCTTTCCAAGGTTCGAATCCGATTACTTTATTATCTTTTACTTTTAGCTGAATACCACATTGCATTCCGCAAAAACAACAATGTGTTTTTACAAGTTTATCCGGATCTGAAATTCCTTTGAAACCTTCTTTAGGTGTATAATTTTTATGAGGTCCAAATTGCTCTATAATTTTATCTCCATCTACAGGTAATTTAGCCATATAATTAATTTTATTTTATCATTATAATTACTATAGTTTCTATTTTATTATCCGAAGAAACTGCCGGATTCTTTTCTAGCTTTGAGGTGAGCGATTGCAAGGGCAGATCGTTTTCCTTCCGGGCTATAGTCTAAATGACTGCTACCGTCTTCTAAGGTAAAGTCAAATCCCAATTCTTTGGTAACAGTTTTAAGGTCATTAACGTGCATTTTGGTAGCAAATTCCTCTTTGGTGTGAGGACACACCGCCATACCTTGTCTTATACCTTCTGTTTTATATATATTGGCACCTAGTTGCGCCGGACGTTGGAATATGTGGAAAAATTTTCCAAACGGCATCCATACTAAAAATAATATCACAGTAACCGCGTGAGAAACTGACATGAATTGATTGGTTTTTCCGTCCAAATAGGTATAGTCGAAAACAATTCCTATTCCTGTTAATGATATGGCTATCAACAAAAGTAGCGGTAACCAATCTCCGTCAAATGTTTGCGTAGCTATTAAGCCTCCGTTGGTAAGCCTTCTTTTCATCATCATAATTGAACCGATGATAACTAATATAGAACACCAAACCAAAGCATGAAATACTAAAAAAGCAAAGAAAGATCCTAATTGAAAATCCATTACTTTAAAACCAAACATATGAGCTTCATAGGTGGACATTGAACCTGATTCTAAGGTAAAATGTATCCAACCGAAAGTTAGCGGAAAAGTTATACAAAATGCGATCAAACAACCGGTAGCTAACATAAAATGTCCTATCCATCGGGTTCGACCTCTCGGGTATATAAATTTTTGAAAAAGTATATTTTGACAAAATAATTTAAGCCCTCTTATTGCATAAGCGATAAAATGCTTACTGAAAAAAAACTGCCAAGAACGTCTCCAATACATTTTAGTTGGCGGACGTTGCAACCAAATGGAATACCGATAGGTTACTCCAAATACACAAAAGACAGCTCCAAATAAATAGGCTATTAATGCGGCGTCAAAATTTTGAAGATTGCGCGAACCTATAAAAACTAAGGCAATAATTAAGAGTGTAGCAATAGTTGCTTTTAACAATGCCGGTTTATTAAGTGTACTAAATGATTTAAACATAATTTTTATGATTTATTTAGCTTGGTCTTTCAGCTCCTTTTCTTTGATAGTAATACCAATTTATAGCAGTTGCTAAAAGTGAAAATATAAGTATTCCCCAGAAAAAAGAATTTACACTTTTCAATCCTGAAGCTTTAGATGATTGTAATTCAGCTCCAATAATCATTGAAAAGATAAACGGTCCGTAGGCTGCGATAGCTGCTGTCCACCCAATTACTCCTGCAGAATGTACCGGGTTATCTTTGAAAATGATAGGAAATTGTCTGAAAGTTCCCGCATTTCCCATTCCTGAGAAAAAGAATATGGTTAACATCATAGCTAAGAATAAAGGAAATTGATCTATGGAAGTTGGTGCTACTAATCCCATAGTAATCATAACTGCAATACAACCGGCAAATCCTAGACCTGTAATTGTTGTTAATACGGCTCCTCCTACTTTATCTGCAACGAATCCAAAAGCTACTCTACTGGCAGAACCGATTAATGGACCATAAAATGCATATTTTAACGGGTCCGGAGCTCCCGGAAAGTCTCCATATAATGATTTTATCATTAACGGAAATGCTGCTGCAAGTCCGGAGAAAGTACCGAATGTCATAAAATAAGTAATTGTACAAAACCAAGTATGTTTGATTTTGAAAATCCCTAATTGTTCTTTAAATGATGATTTTAAAGGGATGCTTCGTAAGCCAAACCAACAAACTAAAGTCATTATTATTAGTATCGGTGCATATATTAAAGCCGGGCTTTGTAGATAAATCGGTTTGGTCGTTACTTCATGAGTAATTGGATCGGTAGTTTTTAAAATTTCCGGAGCTCCTACAATGGCTACTCCCAGTAAAGCCGGAGTTAAAAATTGTACGATACTTACTCCAAAATTACCAATACCTGCTTGTACTCCTAAAGCTGTTCCTTTTAAACGTGCCGGGAAAAACATATTGGTTGAAGGCATAAAAGATGAAAAGTCTCCACCTCCGAATCCCATGGTAAAAGCCAATACAGCAAATACCCAAAATGGAGTTTCAGGATTCATTACTGCTAAAGCTATACCGATTACCGGTATTAATTTTATTAAGGTAGAAAATGTAACCGTATGTCTTGTCCCGTAAATTGGGATTAAGAAAGTATGGACAATACGCAAAGTTCCGGCTGCTAATCCGGGAAGTGAAGCTAACCAGAATAGCTCTTTTTCGGTAAAGTTAAAACCTATACCCGGAAGTTTAGTTACAATACCACTCATTAAATACCATACGATAAATGATAGTGTTAGGGATATTGTAGTTATTGTCAATGTTCTCCAAGCTATTTTCTTACCTGTAGATTCCCAAAAATTATTGTCTTCAGGCTTCCATTCTTTTAGCCATGTACCCATATTTGAATTTATTTTAAGTTATAATTTGATTCTTTTATTTTTTTTCTATATCATTATAAATTTCAGGCATTTTCTCACGAGTCATTTTTAATATTACTCTGTGCATACAAATTAGACAGGTTAATGAAATAATAAATATTAATATCCAAGAACTGGTCCACAATCCTGTATAATTAAGAAAATATCCAAAAATAATTGGTCCGATAAATCCTCCCAATCCACCGATAAGGCCTACCATGCCTCCTACAACTCCCACTTCATTAGGAAAATATTCAGGTATATGTTTGTAAACAGCCGCTTTTCCTATTCCCCAAGAAATTCCTATACATATTACCAATACTAAATAAACCCACATATTAGCATCAAAACTGATTTCAGTAATTCCTTTAGCTAATAAATCCTTTTTATTAACCTGCTGGTTTTCTTTTACAACAATTTCTTGCCAAGATTCTTTAGTAGGAAATATATCTTTTTTCTTATCTGCTCTATCTTCCTTTTCTTTAATTACATATTCTTTAGTGTCTACAGTTACGCTATTTGCCGTAACTTTAGTTACTATTCCTTTTTTGGCTGCAGAAACTCCTTGTCCATCCGTATAAATATCCATTTTAGGGAACATTAATAAGAAACTTAATGCGACAGAAGAGCCTAATACCCAATACATAACTTTCCTTGCTCCAAATTTATCTGAAAGATATCCCCCAAAGGCTCTTATTACTCCTGAAGGAAGACTAAAGTAAGAAGCAAACATTCCTGCTACTACTAGAGACGTTCCGTAAACGTTCATAAAATTGGGAACCAACCATTGAGAATAAGCTACGAAAAAACCGAATACTAACAAATAATACAAACCGAAACGCCATACTCTCCCTTTTTTTAATGGAGATAACATCTGATTCAAATTTCTGGCATTTCCGGCCGGTTTTTTATTTTTTGCAAATAGTAAAAATAAAATTCCTATAACCAACAACACTGTTGCATAAGTTATCGGAAGCATTTTCCATCCGTTATCGGGATCATTTTTTGAAAAATAATTTAAAAGAGTCGGGGCAAAAAAAGTGGTTAAAGCTGCTCCTGCATTTCCCATTCCAAAAATTCCCAGGGCTCTTCCTTGCCATTCTTTAGGATACCAAACAGAGGTATACCCTACTCCTATAGCAAAGCTTGTTCCTACAAATCCAAATAAAAAGCTTAATAAAGCAAATATCCAAAATGATTTTGCCATCGGTAGTAAAAATAAAGGAATGGAACAAAACAAAAGTAAACCTGCAAATACATATTTACCGCCGAATTTATCCGTTAAAATTCCGATAGGAAGTCGTAAAAGTGACCCTGTTAAAACAGGAATACCCAACAGCCATCCCGTTTCTACCACTGAAAAATCAAATATGCCTTTATCTACTAAGTAAGTTACTAAAACGCCATTGAGTGTCCAACAGGCAAAGCAAACCGTAAAGGCTAAGGTATTTAAAAAAAGTATTTTGTGAGATTGAAGTAATTTAGTGCTCATTTAATAAAGTAGTTTAATAATAGTTAATAGTTATATAATAGTTAATTGTTAGACTTCTAAAGTTGAATCCAAAACATATTTTTTAAAATCGTCTTTAATTTTATAAAATTTATGATGTAAAGGACAAGGGTTTTCTGAAGAACAATCTTTTAAACCTAAAAGGCATCGATTTATAGATTTTTCTCCGTCTACCGCTATAACAATATCTGAAATCTTGATTTCCCCCAGTTCTCTGCTTAAAGTGAACCCGCCATTTTTACCTTTCATTGAAAACAATAAACCTGCTTTAACCAATTGCTGCAAAATTTTAGCAGTAAATGGCCCGGGAGTGCCTAATGCTTCACTTACCTCTTTGACTTGACGCAAATTATCTATTGTACTGTTAGCACTTAGATATATCATAATTTTAATTGCGTATTCACTTGTTTTTGAAAACATTATTTTCTAATGCAGAAATTAAACATAGTTTTATTTCTACAAATATACAAATTAAAAAATTATAATAAGACTTTTATATCCTATTATCTTCAATATTTAAAAAGATTATAAATAACTGATTCATTTTCAATTTCTTAACTTAATATACCATTTAATATTATTATGTTTTTTTAAGATATATGTATGAATATTTTATATTTATTTTACAATTTATATAATAATATTTACCTTAATTTAATTTATTATTCTGTAAATCAAGCGTTTTTATCTCATATAAATATTGATAATTTTCTATATAATAAAAGATATTTTTGTCCTTTATTATTTTTTTTATACCTTTGACACAATTTAAATATCTTGAAATTGTTTTCGAAGAGCTGTGAATATGCTATTAGAGCGACGATATTTGTTGGTGCGCAATCTTTCAAAGGAAATAAACCGGGTTTGAAAGATATTTCCGCAGAAATTAATTCTCCGGAGGCGTTTACCGCTAAAATCTTACAAACTTTAGTTAGGCATCATATAATTACTTCCCATAAAGGACCTTCGGGTGGGTTTAGTATTCCTATTGATTCTTTATCGGAAATTAAAATATACGACATTGTATCGGCTATTGATGGAGATTCAATTTTTACGGGATGTGCATTGGGATTACCCAAATGCTCGGAGAATCACCCTTGCCCTGCTCATCATAAATTTAAGGCTATTCGGAATCAATTACAGGATACTCTCCAATCAATCAGTATTGAAGATATGATTACGGATGTAATTTCCGGTTTAACTTTTTTAAAAATAACAAATTAAATATAATATGGAACATAATTGGAACGCAACTATTGGAGAAATTGTAGCAGAAAATTATCAAACAGCTTCCGTTTTCTCAAAATACGGTATCGATTTTTGTTGTAAAGGAGACAGAACTATCGAACAAGCTTGTGATAAAAAATCAATTGATATCAAAGAATTGACCGATCAACTCAATGAAGCAATAGCTGTTCGCGAGGAAAACATTGATTTTAAATCTTGGCCGCCGGATTTATTGGCAGATTATATTGAAAAAATCCATCATCAATATATTCGTGAAAAAAGTCCTTCATTGTTAAAGTTTTTAAATAAAGTACAGAAAGTTCATGGTTTTAGGCATCCCGAATTAGTAGAAGTTTATCAATTATTTCAAGCTTCTGTAAACGATTTAGAAGCACATATACAAAAGGAGGAAAGAATTTTATTTCCTTTTATTCGTCAATTGAATGAAGCTAAAAATAAAAATTTACCCTTTGTAACTCCTCATTTTGGTACTGTACAAAATCCTATTGAGATGATGAAGCACGATCATGACATTGAAGGTGAACGATTTAAAAGAATTTGCGAATTAACTCAAAATTATACTCCTCCCATGGAGGCTTGCAATACGTATCGTGTATCTTTTGCTATGCTGGATGAATTTGAGCAAAATTTACACAAACATATTCATTTGGAAAATAATATTTTGTTTCCAAAAGCTATACAATTGGAATCTTCTATGAACTAAGAATACAAACGATGATTAAAAAGTGGATTTTTGTAAGCTTTTTAAATGTATTTGTTGCCGGAGTTCTGGGATTTTTACTCAGGATATTTCAATACTATGAGGTACGTTTTCCTTATGGTAATTTTTTACATACTCATTCTCATATTGCTATTCTGGGAGGATTGTATCAAATATATTATGTATTAATCTATCTGTATTTTATCCCTCAAAATAAAAAAAATTTCTTCTCCTATTCTGCCTTATTTTGGATTACTCAATTAACTATTTTGGGAATGTTATTGAGCTTTCCGATTCAAGGCTATGGCTTGTTTTCTATATTGTTTTCCGTTATACATATTTTATGTTCTTATTATTTCTGCTTTATAACTTTTAAGAGTATTACTCAAGAGAATGACTTGAGTTCTATTTTTCTTAGATCTGCATTAGCTTGTATGCTCATATCTTCTTTTGGAATTTGGGGACTGGGGATTACAATGGGAACATTAGGTAAGAACTCTGTATTGTATTCTATTTGCATACAATTTTATCTACATTTCCAAATCAACGGTTGGTTTTTATTGGGCTCTTTGGCTTTATTATTACGTTTGGTTTCAATAAAATCTTTAGGTGTTCCGCCTAAAATTGCCAGGTATTTTTATATTTTGATTTTAGGAGGTATACTTTTAACATTTGGCTTACCTCTTAGCTGGTATTTTCATTCGATTTATATTTATTTTGTATACTCTTTAGGGATTCTTTGTAACATTGCCGCTTTAGTATTGTATTTAAAGTATATTCATCCTTTTATTGTAAAAATTAGTAAGACAAATGATTATATCCTATCTCTTTTATATGGTTGTTTTGTAATTTCCTTTGTTGCAAAAAACGTTCTCCAACTGTTTCTTTTAGTACCGGAAATGGCTCAATTATCTCATGAAATTAAAAATTTACGTATAGGATTTATACATTTGGAAGTTCTTGGAATGTATACAACTTTAGCTGTTGTTTTACTCTTGATACAATGTCAATGGATTAACTGCAGAAATAATCTTATACAGATCGGTACTTTCTTTTTCTTACTTTTCTTCTTTATTTCGGAAAGTTTATTATTTATACAAGGATTTTACATTTATTTAGATAAAGGTTCAATTCCTTATTATTCTTGTGTTTTGTCTTGGATCAGCTTGTTATTTCCTTTAAGTTTTGGATTATATTTGATGTATTTATATCAAGCTAATCTTTCTTTAAAAAGCAATAGCCAAATCCAGTAAAGTATTGAATAATTAAAAATTAAAAAAGGGGTTAAAAAAGGCAGAACTAACTTAGTATAGTAGCAACTAGTTTTCTATTTCCTCCTCTATTTCTAAATTCACATAAATATAAACCCTGCCAAGTTCCTAGATTAAGTTTTCCATTGGTTATTGGTATCGATACACTCGTTCCTGAAAGTATGGATTTAGCATGGGAAGGCATATCATCTTCCCCTTCATAAATATGGGTATAGTAAGGTTCTCCTTCTTTAACTAGATGATTAAAAATATTTTCTAAATCGAATCTGACATCGGGATCGGCATTTTCATTGATAGCTAAACCTGCAGATGTATGCTTAATAAAAAGATGGAGTATTCCGACCGGAGGAAGGGGCGGTAATTTATTGATTATTTCATCCGTGATCAAATGAAAACCTCTGGCTCGTTCTTTTAAAACAATTTCTATTTGAGATACCATCGGATTTATTGATTAAAAATTAACCGGTGTAATGTTCAATATATTTTTCATATTTGTCGAATATAATCTTAAACCATTCAGTATAATTAGAGGGATGCAAATCAATATCTTTTTTTAAATCTGTTAAGTTTATCCACTTTATAGACTCTACTTCCAAGGGATTGATAACTATTTCTCCATCGTATTGGCCTATGAAAACATAATCATATTCATGTTCAATAAGCCCGTCTCCTACCTCTGCTTTATAAATAAAATCGAACTTTTTGTGCAATTCACAATCAAATCCTAATTCTTCTTTAAGTCTCCGATGCGCTCCATCTATATAACTTTCACCAATTCTAGGATGGCTGCAACAAGTATTGGTCCATTTCAAAGAGGAATGATATTTTATTTTTGCTCTTTGTTGAATTAAAAGTTCCTTTTTTTTATTGAAAATAAATATTGAAAATGCTCGATGCAATTCACCTTTTATATGGGCTTCTTGCTTTTCCATTTCACCTACTATCTCATCTTTCTCATTCACTAAAACTACGTATTCTGTCATCTTTTCAAAAATTCTTCTATCTGTAACGAAATCCTTGCGGATTTATAAAGTTTTCTATATTATATCCTAAACCTACCAATAATCCATCACCTCCTTTTTTGAATACGTCTGTAATTCCAAAATTATATCCAAAAGTAAAATTTAATCTGCCTAATTCTGCTTGTAAAAATGGTGTTACGGAAAGACCGCCGCTAACTTGAGAATCTTTGGCTGTTCTATAACTAACTCCTAAAGCAAAAGCATTGAAATCATCTTTATATTTAGCTTTCAAATTTAAATCCATCATTCTTTCGGAATTTGTATTTAAGCTCATCATAAATGAGGGTTCTAAAAAAAAGGATTCCACCAATTCCCAATTATAGCCTAAATTCAAATAATACCAAGAAGGTGAAGGTTCAATGGAGTTTACCACCGGTTTGTTTTTTCCTAAAGGTATGTCTTGTACAGAAACTCCTGCAAAGAAACCTTCATAGGCTACAGACATCCCTAAATTCAGGTAAGGCAAAAATACAGATTTATCACCATATAATAGAGGATCATTCGCATCTTCCGGTCTCAATTTGGAATATTCAAATGATTGTGAAAAAAAACTGAACGAAGTTCCGAATGAAAACTGACTTTCCGATCTGTTCTCTTCATCCGTTAAAGGAATATGATAGGCTCCAGAAATATTAGCTCCTGTTAGTGTAATCGGACCGTTTTCGTCCCTAAAAAAGTATGCCCCCAATCCTACCCTGTCAAAAGCATTGAAATGGGTACTGATGGTTTGAGTATTCGGACTTTCATTAAAATTGCTAAATTGTTGATGATACGTAGCTTTTAATACAATATCATCAGTAGATCCAGTATATGACGGATTAATCAACACTTTATCCGACAAAAGATATTGTTGATCAAAAGGAATACTTTGTTGTCCATATAATTTTACTTTAGTTAGAAAAAATGATAGCATTAAAAATAAAAAAAGTCGAAATGATCTCATTAGCAATTATTAAATTAGAATCTAAATAAACGTTTATATATTGTACAAACTTACTAAAAAAAGAAATATTTTAAGTATTACTAATGTTTTAATTTTTTTTTCATCAATTTTTATTATTTATTCATTTAATATTATATTTTCTAATGCTTTATTCACTTTTTTTGGTAATTCCAATACTAAAAGATGGGATCCTTTTTCTATTATTTCAAGATGGGGTTGTTGGGTGGTAGCATAACTGGTATGTATCTTTTTAAATGGAAAAATAAGATCATTTGTTCCGTGAATTTGATATATTTTTTCACATTCTTTTTCGGGTAACCAATTTACAATTTGATCAATGGACCATTTAAAGTACTCTGAATTTAAATCTACCATAAATTCGTCTAACTTAATTTGATTTCTTTTTTGTTTTTTGGATGGTATTGTATTAAAATAGACGGATCTCATAAATGCATATGAAAGCATTTTCTTTCCGGTAAAAAATTTCATGGGAAACCATTTTGCGAATTTAATTTTCTTTAAGATTTTAAATAATTCTGGAATTTGGATTTTATCTTTCATACTTGCTATCAGTATGGTTTTTTCCGGTTTCATAAACTTATTCATTTCTTGAACAATGACGCCTCCAAAAGAATAACCGACTAATATAAATGGTTCGGATTGATCTATTTTTTCTGACATCTTTCGGACATAAGTAGATAAACTATCATTTTTTTCAGGAAGATGCCATTCAATATATATTTTTTCAAATCCTTCAGGTAGCTTAATGAACTTGAAACATTGACATTTTGCCCCTAATCCCGGAATGAAATATACCTTCATAGTTTTATTTATTTTGTAGTTAAGTAATTACTGTTATAATACAAATATATTTTTTATTGTGCTAAGCATTAGCTTAACTATTGATACATGTTATAATTAACCTATATATTTGCAAATATTTTCATACGAAATGATTCCAAAGATAAAGTTACACAGAAATTTAATAATAGGTTTACATAAAGCCTTAGAAGAAAGTTTTTTCGAGCCCAATAAATACGCGGACAAGGTGTTGGAAAGAACTCTGAAATTCAATAAAAAATGGGGCAGCAAAGACCGTGGCTTTGTTTCTGAATCATTTTATGAGATTATACGCTGGAAAAACCAATTGGAATTTTTTGCAAATAAGAAGCTATCTCCCGAATCAATAGATAATATAATCGCCACGTATTTACTTCGTAATAAAATTGAGCTTCAACCTTTTCCTGAATTCGAAAAAGTATATATAAAAAAGATTAAGGATCGTTTTAAACTTCCTTTTCCCACTCTAGCCATAAAATATTCTATTCCTGAATGGATGCAAAAAGTGTTGGAATCAGAATTGGGCGATTCATGGAGCCAAGAAATAAAAGCTTTAAACGTTCCGGCACAAACCATCTTAAGAGCTAATACTCTTAAAATCACAGCTGAAGAACTTAAAGACGTTTTGAGTGAAGAAAATATAACTGTTGATTTTATCAGGGGATACAAAAATGCTCTTATAATGGAAGAGAAGAAAAATATTTTCAAAACACAAGCTTTTAAAGACGGTTTATTTGAAATTCAAGATGCGTCTTCACAAAGAGTGGGAGAATTTGTTGACGTAAAACCCGGGATGAGAGTTATCGATTCATGTGCAGGAGCCGGTGGTAAAACATTACAACTTGCTGCTTTAATGGAAAACAAAGGCCAAATTATTGCCATGGATATTCATGAATGGAAATTGCAAACGTTAAAACAAAGAGCTCGCAGAAATGGTGCTCACAATATACAAACTAAAGTTATTGAAGATTCTAAAACATTAAAAAGACTTGAAAATAGCGCAGATAGAGTACTCATTGACGCTCCGTGTTCCGGTTTGGGTGTGTTGAGACGTAATCCGGATGCTAAATGGAAATTAAATGAAGAGTTTATTAGCCGTGTTAGAGAGGAACAAAGACAAATCTTGCAAAACCATTCCAAACTTGTTAGAAAAGACGGAATCTTAGTTTATGCAACTTGTTCCATTTTACCATCTGAAAATTCTTTACAAGTAAAAAACTTTTTGAAAGAAAACTCCAATTATCAGTTGATTGAAGAGAAAAAATTGATGCCATCCGTTTGTGGTTTTGATGGGTTTTATATGGCTAAAATCGTCCGAACTAGCTAGTCTGTTTGCATTTACTTTTTAAGATATTGACGGTTTGAATGACCTGATTCTTTAAATTTTCATAATCCGAATCATTATTTATATGAAAGGTGGATAATTTTACAATTTTACTCTGAGGCCATTGATGTTGAATACGTTCTTTAACTTCAGTTTCGGATAAATGATCTCTGGATAGTATTCTTTGCATCCGTAGAGAATCGGGAGAAGTAACAGCTATCGTAAAATCGCAATCCTTGTAAGAACCACTTTCAAATAAAATGGCTGCTTCCTTAATTCCAAATAGAGCATTCTGTTTACTTTTCCATAACTGAAAGTCTTGTTGCAAAGCAGTATGAACTAAAAGATTCTGCTTTTTAAGCAGTTCTTTATCGGTAAAGATTTTTTTTGCTATATATTTTCGGTTCAATGTGTCTCCTTCATAAGCCTCTTGCCCTAAAAGTGAAATTATATTCCTTTTGAGCTCATCATTTTCAACCATTAATTCCTTTGCTCTTGTATCGGAATTAAACACCGGAAAACCAAAATCTTCAAATAAATTGGCTACGGTCGATTTTCCTACACCCATTCCTCCTGTTAATCCAACTATTTTCATTAAAAATTTATATAATATAGTATACCATGGCGTAATGGGATGCGCTTCCTCCTAAAACAAATAAATGCCATATAAAATGAGCATAAGGCATCTTATCCCTTGCATAAAATATAGTTCACAGAGTGTATAAGACTCCTCCCAGAACTAAAAAAATCAAAGCCTGAGAAGTCATTGAATTTGCGATATTCTTAATGTCGAATACCAAAAGCCAACCCATAACCAAATAAAGAAGTAAAGATAACTTATCAACCTTACCTGTCAAAAAAATTTTCATGATAATACCTAAAGCTGCTATGGTCCAAACGATAGTAAAAAGCGTCCATCCCGAACTTTTTTCCAATGTGATCAGACAAATCGGCGTATACGTTCCTGCAATCAGTAAAAATATGCTCATATGATCTAAAACGCGTGCTTTTCTCTTCCAATTTTCATTCACAAAAAAATGATAGATGGTTGAAGAGGTATATAAGATGATGAGCGAAAGACCAAACGTCCAAATGCTTAAAGTACTGTATATATTACTATTATTATTTTTTACTAATAGAAATATAAGACCGACAACCCCCAATACAATTCCCATCCCATGCGATAGAGTATTTAAAATTTCTTGTTTATCTCTGGCTATTTGAGTCATTACCTTTAACTTTTAACAAAGTTACTAAATATATTTATCTGAGATTTAATTTTGTAATATTTAACAATTTTTATTCATAAAAGCTTTATTCATACATACCGGCTATTACATTTATTATGAGTAATTTTGCAGTCACTAAAAACTTTATTGTCATATGTCATCAAAAGAAAAAAAAGTTTTGATTATATATTCTACTACCGATGGTCATACCATTAAAATTTCCAAGTTCATTGCTGCTGTTTTAAGGGCAACGGTAACTATAGTATCAATTAATGATCCAATTCCATCACTTTCTAACTTTGATGGTGTAATTATCGGGGCTAGTATTCGGTATGGATACCATAGAAATAAAGTAAAAAAATATATAAATACTCATTTTCAAGAACTCAGTTCGATGCCGAATGCTTTTTTCTCAATAAGCTTAATATCGAGAAATAAAGAAAGAAGATTGGTTGAAAACAATCCATACGCAAAAAAATTTTTAAATAAAATTAAATGGAAGCCAAACCATATAGGTTTATTTGGTGGCTTATTAAATTACCCTGCCTATTCAACTTTCGACAGGCTCATGATTCAATTTATTATGACAATGACTAAAGGTCCAACTGATTCTTCAACCGTAATAGAATATACAGATTGGAAACAGGTTAAAACTTTTGCCAACGAGTTTAATTCTCAAATTGATGCCATTTGAGCACTATAATTTATAAAATATAACTTATTTTTGTAAGTGAAAAAACCTTGAAAATATATTTTTAAGTAATGGCAAAAGTAAAAATCGGATTGGTACAATCCAGCTGTTCCAATAATATTGAGAATAACATAGAGAAAGCAATTGAAGGAATTAAAAAAGCAGCTTCACAAGGTGCTCAAATAGTTTGTCTTCAAGAGTTATTTACATCCCTGTATTTTTGTGATGTTGAAAATTACGATAATTTTAAAATAGCTGAAACTATTCCCGGCCCCACTACGGACCGATTGGGAAAAATAGCAGCTGAATTAAATGTAGTTATTGTTGCTTCTCTTTTTGAGAAAAGAGCCAAAGGATTATACCATAATACTACTGCAATTATTGATGCCGATGGTCAATATTTGGGAAAATATCGCAAAATGCATATTCCTGATGATCCTGCATATTATGAAAAATTTTATTTTACTCCGGGTGACTTAGGATACAAGGTTTTTCAAACCAAATATGCTAAAATTGGAGTATTAATTTGTTGGGATCAATGGTATCCCGAAGCTTCTCGTATTACGGCTTTATTGGGTGCTGAAATTCTATTTTATCCTACTGCTATTGGTTGGGCTTCTACTCAAGATGAAGACACCAACATCGAACAATATAATGCATGGCAGACCATTCAGAGAAGTCATGCAATTGCCAACGGAGTGCATACAGTAAGTGTTAATCGTGTGGGATATGAACAAGACGGCGCGATGAAATTTTGGGGTGGATCTTTTGTTTCTAATCCGTTTGGCACTATTTTACAACAAGCTTCTCATGAAAATGAAGAGGTTATGGTCGTGAAAATTGAAACCGAACAATCTGACAGTTACCGAGTGCATTGGCCTTTTTTAAGAGATCGTCGTATTGACTCTTATTTTCCTATTACCAAACGTTTTATTGATGAAGATTAATTTATAGAGTAAATCATCTAAATTTTGGAAATAACAAAAATACCTTTAGGGGACAATCTGGTAAATTTTATTCTCTTAGGATCTTTACTATTATTGATTATTTCGAGATTTTTATTAATTCCTAAAGATGAACCCATTTTCCGTTTTAGGTCTATACCTACCGAAAATGAAAATTTTACTCTGTATGTTGCTATATGTAGTTTTGTTTATACGGTTATTTTAGCCTTAACTCTTCTTCCTTTTTTTACGGTAGTAATTCCTTTTTATAATACGGAAGCTTTAAAATTAATCTCATTATTTGTAATTTTAACCATATATCAAGTATCTTCTTATACATTAGGAAACGGCTTTCTTTTGATATTAGGAAAAAACAAAGAATATCAGATTAATTATAATAATCGATTTATCTTTTTGTTTATCAAATTGTTTATTACAATACTACTTTGTTTTACAATATATTATACAGATATTTCGGTTCAATATGCTCCTTACCTTGTAGTGGGAACGCTATCATTTTTACTGGTTACAGAATGGATTTGGCTGATGTTCTTCATTAAAAATCAAATAAAACTTCCTGGTTATTATGAATTTTTGTACCTTTGCGCTTTCGAAATCTTACCGGCACTATATGTTTTAAAATTAGTGTTTTTAGGAGATAAATTTTAATTTATTATGAAAATAAAATCCGTTTTAATCTCTCTATCAAAGCCCGCTGGCGATAGTTCACCATATTTTGACATTGAAAAAAAGCATAAAATAAAAATTGATTTTTGTCCTTTTATCCATGTGCAAGGCGCTGATGCAAAAGATGTTAGATTACAAAAAATCGATTTTTCTAATTTTACCGCAATCATATTTACCAGCCGTAATGCGATCGATCATTTTTTTAGACTGGCCGATGAAATGCGTTTTACGGTACCTGATTCCATGAAATATGTTTGTCAATCTGAGGCTATTGCTTTATATCTTCAAAGATATATCGTATACCGAAAAAGAAAAATCTATTTTGGAGAGAAAGAGGCGGAAGATATGATTCCTCTTTTGAAGAAGAACCCTAATGAAAAATATCTTTTACCAACTTCTGATGTGCTTAACCAGGATATCCCTGATGCATTAGACAAATCGGGAGTAGATTATACCCGAGCTATACTTTTCCGTACAGTAAGTAGCGATGTGGCTTCACAAATTAAAGATATTAAAGAATACGATGCTTTGGTATTTTTTAGTCCTTCCGGTATCAAATCCTTATTTGATAATTATAAAGATTTTAAACAAGATTCGATAAGTATCGGTATATTTGGTCATTCCACCAAACAAGCTGCTGAAGAAGCAGGATTAACTGTTAACTTCTTTGCACCAACCAAAGAAAGTCCATCAATGGCAAAAGCTTTAGATGATTTTTTACAATAAATTTATAAAATATATAAAGCTCAAATTTAAATTTGAGCTTTTTTTACTGTATTGATAAAATTTATTTTCGTTCTTACTTACATATTAACTTTGCGTAACTTATTCCCTATTTAAATACTTGTAAAGCACACTTACCTCTTTCGCTTACGAGACTACTAAAACTCATTCATAGTACACATTTTTTAATTTTCTACTTTTTATAACTGAATTTAATCTACATTATACTATTTATCAGGTATTATGACATAACCATTTGCTTTAAAAGCATTTATAAATCCAAGTTAAATTAATTAAAATGATTCAACATTTCCTTGAGTTATAATATCTTTGCAATGATTTTACTATGTCGGGACTTTATATTCATATTCCTTTTTGTGTAAAAAAATGTAATTATTGTAATTTTCATTTTTCAACTCAATTCAACTATAAATCACAATTGATACAAGCTATAGGTAAAGAATTGATTTTAAGAAAAAATGAATTGATTACCCCCATTGAGACCATATATTTTGGTGGTGGAACTCCTTCAATCCTTAATTATAAAGAACTTGAATACTTATTTACTATAATTAAGGAACATTACGATATATCTGAAACTAAGGAAATTACTTTTGAGGCAAATCCGGATGATTTATCTGTAGAATATCTTCAATTCCTCAAAAATCAAACTCCTGTAAATCGACTAAGTGTTGGGATTCAATCTTTTATTGATGAGGATATCAAATTTATGAATCGAAACCACAATGCAGATGAAGCAATTCAATCTATTCGATCCGCTCAAGATATTGGTTTTAACAACATTACGATTGATTTGATTTATGGGGCACAAACTACTACCCATGAAAGATGGATGTATACTCTTGAAAAAGCTATCTCTTTAGGAATTCCTCATATTTCATCCTATGCGCTTACAGTTGAACCAAAAACCGCTTTTGAAGCTCAAATCAGAAAAAATAAACTTCCACCAATTGATGAGGAAAAACAAGCGATTCAATTTGAAACGCTTAGAAATAAATTAATTGAGCATAAGTATATCCAATATGAATTTTCAAATTTTGGTAAAGAAACATTTTTTTCTCAACATAATACTTCCTATTGGAAAAATAAACCTTATTTGGGAATAGGCCCTTCCGCCCACTCCTATAATGGAAAAGATAAAAGAAGCTGGAATGTTTCCCATAATATAAAATACCTCAAAGCAATCGAAAAGAATATACTCAATTATGAGGAAGAAGTAATTAGTGAAAAAGATCGTTTTAATGAAAAAATCATGTTGGGACTACGTACCCTTTGGGGGATCAATATCGATGAATTGGAGAAAGAATTTTCATCTTCTTTGATGAAACACTTTTATAAAGAACTAAAGAAACTGGAAGCAACTAAAAAAGTAAGAATATCCAATCAAATAGTAACTATTCATCCGGAATCTTTATTTTTTACGGATGGAATTATTGCCCAATTTTTTTTCATTGATTAATAACTTATAAACACTTATTTTTGCATCAATGAAAGAAGAAGATCGACCTATTGGTATTTTTGACTCCGGAATGGGAGGACTTACTATTGCGAAGGAAATAAAACGATTGTTACCTCATGAAAGTCTAATTTATTACGGAGACTCAAAACATTTGCCTTATGGAGATAAATCTAAAGAAGTTATAACCGAATATTCGATAAAAATAACTAAATTTTTACTCGAAAATAATTGCAAAGCTATTGTTATTGCCTGTAATACTGCTACTGCCAACGCTTTAAAAGAAGTGATTGCATTGGCAAATGAAAAAAAAGTGCCGGTATATGATGTTATTTCTCCCGTAGCTGAAAAAGTAGCCTTCACTTTTAATCAAAATGTAGGTGTGTTAGCCACCAAATCTACCATATCTTCTCATATATATAAAAAAAGCATTCAAAAACTAAATCCACATATTAATGTTCATGAACTAGCTGCTCCCCTGCTGGTTCCGGTAATTGAAGAAGGTTTTAATAATCATGAAATATCATCTATAGTTCTTAAAACGTATTTAACTAATAAAAAGCTACAAAATATAGATTCTTTAATTTTAGGGTGTACTCATTATCCTATCATTATTAATGAAGTTAAAAATTTCTATTTAAATAAAATACAGGTTATTGATTCTCCGCTGATCGTTGCCAATTACATTAAACAAGACCTTGAAAATAAAAAATTGACTTCACAATCTAAAAATCCTTTGTATGAATTTTATGTTTCCGATTTAACGCCTACTTTTTCTAAATTGGCAAAGAAATTTTTTGGAAGCTGCATTCATCTTAAAATTGTTGATATTTTTAATATTATTAGAAATTAATTTATCAACAAAAAAGGATTTTATTAATTTATATAAATAAAAGTTCCTTTATACCCCTAAAATAAATATCTATTAAAAAATTCTAAAAAAAATTCGTAAATTGCATTGTTATTTCAGTATTTACTATGTTTTCATTGAGTAATATATAATTTATGGATTTAATTCGACTACATATTAGAGGTATTTCATACAGCCAAACTCAATCCGGAGCTTATGCTCTTATTTTAGAAGAAGATTTTGGTAAAAGGAAAATTCCTGTAATTATAGGAAACTTTGAAGCACAATCCATTGCTTTAGCATTACAGAAAGATCTTCCTCCTCCCCGACCAATTACTCATGATTTATTTGCTAACTTTGCAAAAAGTTTACATTTTGTTGTAAAAGCTGTTTTTATATATAAATTGAAAGACGGAGTATTTTACTCCAATATTTTATTTCAAAACATAGATACCGATGAGGAAATTGAAATAGATTCTCGCACTTCTGATGCCATTGCATTAGCCGTGCGTTTTGAAGCTCCCGTGTATGCCAATAAAGAAATTTTGGAAAAAGCAGGGGTATATATGGAAATGAATGAAGAAGAATTATCCAATGAATCAACTTTTGAAAAGGCGTTAGATACCATTGAAAATCAATTAAATACCAATGATATTGAAGATTCATTCGCCCATTTAACCGATTTTGAGATTAATGATTTAATTTCTAAAGCTATAGAAAATGAAGATTATGAGACTGCAGCGAAATTAAGAGATGAACTCGTTAAACGAAAATAAACTATCTCGCAACGTGTTTAAATTTATCATTATTTTATAATATTTTAACATCCTTTAATTGATTATTATTTATAAATTTAAGTTTCAAACTTTAAATTTATTATCTTCCTTATTTAAGTAAATAAAACATTACTTAATTTAATGTAACATTTTTTTTGAAACCTAGGTTTCAAATGATATTTAATGCCTTAACATGTTTTTTTATACAGTAAAAAACCTTTTTTAGTAAAAAGAGTACTATCAATATATATTTTATTACATTTATATTTTTAATATATGAAATTTCAAGTAGTTTCTCAATTTAAGCCTACAGGCGATCAGCCTCAGGCTATTGAATCACTTTCCAAAGGAATATTAAAAAATGAAAAGTATCAAACTCTATTAGGAGTAACCGGTTCGGGTAAAACTTTCACTATTGCCAATGTGGTTGAAAAAATTAAACGTCCGACTATCATCCTGGCACATAATAAAACGTTGGCTGCCCAACTTTATATGGAATTTAAAGAATTCTTTCCAAATAATGCAGTAGAATATTTTGTTTCATATTACGATTATTATCAGCCAGAAGCATTTATGCCTACTACCAATACGTATATAGAGAAAGATTTATCCATTAATGAAAATCTTGAAAAATTACGTTTAAGCGCTACTTCTGCCCTGCTTTCCGGCAGACGAGATGTATTGGTGGTTTCTTCTGTTTCTTGTTTATATGGTATTGGAAATCCGGTAGAATTTAAAAGTAGCATGGTTTCATTAAAAGTGGGTCAAGCTATTTCAAAAACAAAATTACTGCAATCTTTAGTAAATGCCTTATATTCACGCTCAGAAATCAATTTTGGAAGAGGAAATTTTAGAGTCAAAGGGGATGTAATCGATGTTTTTCCTGCTTATTCAGATACAGGAATACGAATTCAATTTTTCGGAAATGAGATTGAACGTATTGAAAATGTTGATTATGTTTCTAATAATGTAATTGATTCTATTGAAAGTATCAATATATATCCGGCTAATCTATTTGTGACTTCTCCGGAAACATTAAATAATGCTATACGAAACATACAAATCGATTTAGGTAAGCAGGTCGATTATTATAATGAAGTAGGTAAAAATCTGGAAGCTCACCGCTTAAAAGAACGAACTGAATTTGACCTGGAAATGATTAAAGAGTTAGGATATTGTTCGGGAATTGAAAATTATTCTCGATATCTCGACGGTCGTCTACCCGGAACCCGGCCTTTCTGTTTATTAGACTATTTTCCTGAAGATTATTTAATGGTAATTGATGAAAGTCACGTTACTTTACCTCAGGTTCATGCCATGTACGGAGGAGACCGAAGCAGAAAAGAAACGTTGGTAGAACATGGTTTCAGACTTCCTGCCGCACTAGACAACCGTCCTTTAAAATTTGAGGAATTTGAAATGATGCAGAATCAGGTCATTTATGTTAGCGCTACTCCAGCTGATTATGAATTGCAGAAAAGTGAAGGAATATACATCGAACAAATTATTCGTCCGACCGGATTACTGGATCCTGTAATTGAAGTGAGACCTTCTTTAAATCAAATTGATGATTTGATGGCTGAAATTCAAAAAAGAATTGAAGAGGATGAAAGGGTATTAGTTACTACGCTAACTAAACGTATGGCGGAGGAATTAACTAAATATCTTACGAAATTTGGGATTAGAACTCGATTTATTCATTCAGATATTGATACGTTGGAACGTGTTGAAATTATGCAGGATTTACGTATTGGTAAATTCGATGTTTTAGTTGGTGTTAATTTATTACGTGAAGGATTAGATCTTCCCGAAGTTTCTTTAGTTGCTGTACTTGACGCCGATAAAGAAGGTTTTTTACGTTCGCATCGTTCTCTAACGCAAACTGCGGGTAGAGCCGCTCGTAATATTCACGGTAAGGTTATTATGTATGCGGATAAAATGACGGATAGCATGAAAAAAACTATTGATGAAACTGCCAGAAGAAGGGAAATTCAAAATCAATATAATTTAGAACATCATATTACTCCTCAACCATTAAATAAAAAAATAACCAATATTTCCATTAATAACTTGGATAATGAAGTGAAATCGTATGCTCCAAGACATGAAATTAAAAAAGTGGCAGAGGATGAACCTCAATATAAATCAGAAGATTTAGAAAAAATTATTTCTAAAAAACAAAAAGAAATGGAAAAAGCGGCTAAAAATTTAGATTTCTTAACGGCTGCTCAATATAGAGACGAAATACAAGCTTTAAAGGATAAAATGAATTTATCTAATTAAATAGTATTTTTTAGCACGTACATCTGGTTCAATACGCTCAATACATTGCTAACAGCGTCATAGGTATATTTGTTACTAATGATCTGAGTTCTTACTCCTGTTCCTTGCGTTTTTGGTGATACCCAAACTTGTAAATCGCTAAGTCTTCTTCTTTCAGGATCAT
>NZ_WINW01000004.1:203812-205954 GCF_009827885.1 Apibacter sp. B3546
TTAACTTACAATCCCTTCCAACTTCAGCGCACGCTCATTCTTGAGGATGAACTAGAACTACTCAATTTATTAAATAAAGAGTAAATAAAAACCCCAACCCCGCTTGGAGCTGGGTTGGGGTTATTTTAATATTACTATTAATTAAAAATATCTGGCTTACTATCCTGTAAGTACTCTCTAACTTTCATCTCATCTATATCTCCATTATCTACTAACAACTTAAATATTTTAATTAATAAATTTAGCTTATGTGCTCCGCCAAAAGCGTCAAAAATTCCATTTTTCAATTTTATAACCTAACCATTCAGTTTCTGAAATCTCTATCTTAGCCCAAGATTTATCATCAATATTAATCCCTGTATCTTCCAACTCTATCTTCAATCCCCATCCTGGATTGTCAAAAGTTTCAATTTTAACTCCATAATTATGCTCCCAATATCCATCACATTGAGATGCATACCATTCTTCTAACCATACTAACATATCTTTTTCCATAATTTTTAGGAGTTTAATTTCTTTGGCATATCTTTTCCAGGAACAGCAGGTCTTTGAACTTGAATTGCTTGATAAACTTAACGAAATAAGCGCAGTGGTTTAATAACAAAAACCTCCCTCACTAATTAGTGAGGGAGGTTTTATATGCTATTTTCATAAATATTCCTCCCATACTTCATAAATATTTACAAGTGCTTTATCATCCTTTTTTCCTTTACTTAAAAGCGACCCCATTGTAAACATTATTCTTATAGGATTTAAATCTCCTTTTTTTAAAGAAATTACCATATTTCCATGATTAATATCTCTATTTTTAGCCGAAGAAAAATATTGATCACATTTTAACCCCTTATGATTATGAATAAAAACTTCTCCAAAATAAATACCGGCATCTAATAATATGGTTCTAGACTCCAATGTTAAAATCCTATCACTTACATCTATATAATCGGGTACGTTTGCACGTACTTTAGCATATTCTTCTTCACTTATTTTCCGAGTTTCTAGATTTTCCTTTAACCATTTCCCTAACCCTAACAAAGACTCTTTACTATAATCCATCTTCCAATTCTCATATCCTAGAGTTCTTAGTACAAGATGCTCTAATTCCAACAAACATTTTTCTTTATTTTCATTAAACCATAATTCATATATTTTTAATTCTTTTTTAGCCTTATCTCTAAAATCTTGATTGGTTAATAATATATCTAAAATTTCATCCATAATTTTTTACTCTATCTTAATCAATGATTAACTACATTAATTCCATTTTTTTGCAATTCTTTTATTAGAGGTTGTGATGCCCCCCTTTACCTGTTACTGGACTCTTAAAAAAATGCCAAGTAGAACTCTCAATTTGTCCTTTTTGAATTAAGTCAGCATCTTTCATTATTTGTTTTTGAACTCCCTTGGACAATGTTGTATATCCTACCTTAGATTCATGTGCAGAGTTCCCTACCAACTGATCTATATATCTCATTCCTTTAGAGGTTTTAAAAGGGACTTGAGATTCTCCTCCTAATAATTTCAATGCATCTTCCCCTACTTTACCTGTTGATCCTATCTTAGAGTAATTACTTACTGCACCACTAATATTTCCAGCCTTAGATGTATTACTTATTAGTCCTGCACCACCTGAACCTATTATACTAATACTGGCATCTACTATCTCTGCATTTTGCTTTGACATTCCTGCTGCTTGTAAGCCTTGACTAGTAAGTGAACTTTCTTCTTCTCCTGTCCACATTTGCCTTAATCCGGAACTAGCTACATCAGCTCCATGAACTGCTACTACAACTCCAGCTGCTTTAGTTGCCATTGTGGGCTCTGGTGTTACTAGTAAAGCACCTCCTGCTACCATTTCTAAAGCACCTCCTACAGCTTTTACTCCTCCCAAAATTCTTGTCCATACTTGTTTTCCATTTGGATCAATCAGTATAATTGGACTTTGGTAACAATACCCATACGTATTGAGATTAAACGAGTTATACACTCCTTCGTTGTGTTGCCCGTCTATGTAGTGTTCCGTTTCCATCACCGGGTTGTAACCACTTAACGGATCCGTACTTAACCATACACTTTCTCTTGGATTATAGTATCTTGCTCCATAATAATACAGTCCTGTTTCTTCATCTAACTCTTTTCCAT
>NZ_WINW01000004.1:206056-209563 GCF_009827885.1 Apibacter sp. B3546
CTTCGCCGTCTAGATTTATAATATAAATATACCCCTTCATTCGTAAAATTAGGGGTATATTTATTTTATTGAAAATTTTAATAATTTAATCTATTAATTAATTTTATTTTTTAAAATAAATTAATAAAATTATAATTGTAGAAAATAAATGAGATATTAAATAATTCTGACTCATAAATCCATCATATTTTAATATATTATTAAAAATATTATTATCTATAATTAATAATATGATAATATATATTATTAGATTAATTATAAAAAAAATATATTGATGATTCTGCAATCCTATTAAATAACTCAATGTGTAATAAAATATTATTGATAATAAAAATTCAGATATTAAAATAAAAATCATGATAATTGGAGAAATCATTATACTCCATTCACTCCATTCAACATTTTTTCTACATAGTAATAATATTATAAATATAATAAATGAAATAAAACATTCAATTAAAAATAATAATATCATTTTTTTATTTCTAAATTTTTTATCCATAATTTTTTATAATTTATCATACCAATCTGATACTCTATTATGAGAATTATGAAAATCTCCGAAACAGCCTTGGGGGTTTTCTACCTTTATATTTTTTGCATTTTTAAAAGTTCTACTTGCAGATCCATATTCTCCTGTAAATTTTATAGATGACGGGCGATCTGGTACAAAAATGGAACTCTTTCCACCTCTTATTTGAATAGGATCTTTTTCATCATATACATTTATATGATTAACTTTACCACTAGCATCTTTTGCTAACTGATAATCTTGACGAACTGGAGTATTTATAGTCAGTAAATTAATTTCAACATCTTTAAATTCATCCATGCCTACCATTAGATTAATTGCCTCTATAGCTACATTACCTCCATGACTATGTCCAACTATAGTTACTGGTTCTTCACTAGTCATACTATTTTTTTCCCTTTGTAATAAAACCCTAGATACTAACTCTTTTGCAGCAATAGTCCTCAAAGATGAATAATTACCTCCTGACCATTGAAAATCAAAATCAGACACTCTAGTACTTTTAGTTCCAAATACTTTTTGTACACTACCCAATATTCCAGAATAACCGATTTGATTTTTCCAGGTGCTAGGATCTGACCAAGTACCATGCACAGCAACAACTTGCTTTCCATTCGGGTCTAACCATTTTACAGGACTTTGATAAGTATATCCATAAGTATTTAGGTTTTTATCATTATAAACTCCTCCATTATGTTGACCATCTATATAATGCTCGGTTTCATTATTCGGATTATATCCGCTTAATGGATCTGCACTTAACCATACACTCTCTCTTGGATTATAGTATCTTGCTCCATAATAATACATTTTTTTTAATAGCTTAGTTAGCTAAATTAGCTTTTTAATACTTAATTTTAAAATTTATTTATCTTTTTTATTATACAATATTATCTTTATTCTCAAACCCTTAAGTAATATTGCTAAATCTTCTATTATTATTGACAAAAATATACTGAACTCTCAGGGCAATACCAATTTGACGCTTTCAACACTATTGAAATTATTAGTCTGATTATACTTGTAAGAATATTAATATTGAAAAAATAAAAACCCACTTAATAGTGGGTTTTTTGCCAATAACTTAAAATAATTATATATTTATTCTTGTAATATTTCTTTTAACCCTTTATATGGAACCTTTAACATATATGTCCCTTCACCAATGTCAACAATTGGTGATATATTCATTATATATAAATTCAATTGATCTTTTATAAATACTATACTAGATAACTCTTTGAATCCAATATAACCAAAATCATTTTTATCTAAATTGTTAAAAGTTAAATCTATATTAGATGAATTAACTTGATATTCTATATAATTATTATTGAAATAATGCGTTAAAACCTTTCCATTTACATATATCTCAATGAAATCAACTTTATTAGCCAAAGGTAAAACATAAATATTAAAAAATGGATTAAAATTCACGTTTATACTAGTAGGATCTGGTGATATAATATCATAATTAAACCATTTATTTCTTCTAGGAATTTCGGTAGTTCTAAATTTTATTATATCATTTAAATCTTTATTATCTACCTTTCCAATTTTTATTATAGAAAAGTAGTAAAAACTATCTATTACCCCTCTAGCTCCAAAAAATTTATCTTCTTTATATAATAAAGATTCATAATCTATCCTATTTTCTTTTATAGTTAAAAGAGATGATAGTTTAAATTCTCCATGATTTTCTTTAGATATTAGCTTACTTTTAGATAAACATACAGAGATAAAAAAATATAATATATAAACTATTATTAAAAAGATTATTATCTTAGATATGTTAATATAAGTCCTTTGGGTAATCATCCTTTATATATTAGAAATTTTAAATTAATGAATTTCGTGTTCTTGATTAATAGGCCCAAAAATTGGAGTACAAAGTGAAGGTTCCAGTAAGGTAGGAGGTAATATTCTTCTTAAACCATTATTTATAGTTCCTATAATTATACTAACTGGTTTAATTCCTACACTAAAACCATTGGAATTATTGTCCTTATTTATATTCTCACTTCCACTGAGATAAATTTCACTATTCTTAATATCTGCATTTAGATTAATTCCAATATTAAAATCTAAACGACCTAAAAGAGAAACGCCAACTCCTGCTCCTAAACTTTTTTTTGTAACTTCTATATTACCTTTTATTATATTTAAATCTAACTGATAATCTTGCGAAATTTCTTTAGTGTTATCAGATATATTAAAATTCACTTTATTATCTATATTTATCACTTTTGAATTTCCAAATGTTGTTGTATTATTTATAGAAGCAGATAAAAATATATTTTTTGGTATTGACATTATTTGAGATTGTGATTTAGTACTTGAAATATAATCATTCCTAGAGCCACTACTACCTATATTTCTTAAGATACCATTTAATGGCTTCCAAATATTTCTATTAAACCAATTACTTCGTTTTCCCGTAATTACAACTTCAGGTAGGTCAGTCGGATCCTCAGGATCAATTCCTTCTCCTTCTAAGCCTCGAGGATCTATATACTTAATCGGGTTCTGGAATGTGTACGCATACGGCGATACATTCGAGTACTTTTCTGCCAAAGGATCTACGCTCAACCACACAGATTCCCTCGGGTTGTAATACCTAGCTCCATAATAATACAGTCCTGTTTCTTCATCCAACTCTTTTCCATTAAACAAGTAAGGGGTATTCCAACTGTTATTTCTCTCCTCTATAAACACTTCTCCAAACGGTACATATTCTACATGCTGTACTATTTCGCCGTCTAAGTTAGTGATATAACTTGAGCTGCCCAAATGATCCGGGTGATAATNGTACTGCATTTTCTCATAGTTCACATTGCCGATTCCTATACCTGCTCTTAAGGCTGTATTCTGAGAACAACAGAAGCCTTCCCCGTTAATGTAATCATCATTGTCCTTTCCGTTATACGGTACTTCAAAGTACGCATAGTTCCCTTTTATGTCTTCAATGCTTCTTT
>NZ_WINW01000004.1:209570-209677 GCF_009827885.1 Apibacter sp. B3546
CGCTTTCCAGTTGATCGTTACTCCGGGTACGGTTGATCCTGCATACTCTATTCTTCTCGGATCTGCGCCAAAGCTTTCTATATCTCCCAACTTACTTACTATTCGTT